>JBGVPL010000011.1:0-18744 GCA_045126975.1 Candidatus Aphodosoma sp.
GCAAATGCGGTATATAATCCACTCCATCCCTATGCTCCGCCAACCTCAAATCATCCTCTGGCAATCCCTGCACAATAAGCAGTTTCGAATTCAGCGCGCCATATTGTCCCCCTGTTTTAGGGGGACGAGCTCGAAGAGCGGAGGGGGTTAACAACTTCCCTATATTCTCCCCCTCTTCCTTGCAGGCAACTTCAGCAGCCTCACTATTGTCCCCCTGTCTTAGGGGGACGAGCGAAGCGGAGGGGGTTAAATTATGCATTGTGCATTTTTCGCTATTGCTCAAGACCGTTGGTTGTGCATTGTGCATTGAAGCAATCTCGGCTTCGAGATTGCTGCGGTGCGGCTCCGGTCCCGAAAGCACCGCCACCACATCATATCTCTCATCCAAATCCAATGCCTCCGCATCGACCCTAACATCCTCCCATTCAATCTTTTCAGTCGAAAAACGCGACAACACACCAATAAATTTCGTATTCTTCAGCAGCGGATACTTATGCGACAAATCCCCCGACAAATTATCATCTCCCTCCACATCTGGCACCCAACACTCATCATAATGCCGTATAAACCAACGATGCAATCGCCACACGCCCCACTCCATCCATCGTAACCCTCGAGGCATCTTCACCATCAACTGGTGCGTTATATACACCGAATACGCATCCTTACACCACAACCCAAACCTATTATCCGACACCACCACATCAATCCCATATCGCTCCACAATCCGCTTCAACTCCCTATGCTCGCGCCATATATCACGCAAAAACCTCGGCAACTGACGCAACATCGCCCCCACTTGCGACTCACTATCCGCATACTCCACCTTCAAACCCTTAAACTCAACCCATTCCAAATGCGGAAACTCACGTCGCAAAAACTTAAGCGGATACCCATCTGCCGCAATCACCACCTCATGCCCCTCATCCAACAACCGCCTAATTAACGGCACACACCGCGTCGCATGCCCCAGCCCCCAATTCAACGGAGCCACCAACACCCTATAAGAATGAAGAGTGAGGAGTGAGGAATGAGGAATGTTAACTAAACATTTTTCATTCCTAATTCCTAACTCCTCATTCCTAATTCCTAATTCCTCATTCCTCATTTATTTCGTTACTTGCGTCTTAATTCCCAAAGCCTCAACCCTATCCGCAATCACCTGCAACTCATCACCCTCCACTTTATATAGCGTATCATACGGCGTCTTTCTATCCAACGAATAGAGCATCACCTCTTTCGGACGAATCACCTTCAACGCCTCAATCCAAGCCGCCACCTCTTCTTCAGTAGTATTATCCACCTTCACACCATTCACCTCACCACGCAAAAACAACGTCTGCACAATCACCTCTCCCTCAAATCTACGCATATCCTCAATCACCTTCGCCACCGAATATCTGCCCTGAGGTTGATTAATAATCTTCACAGTCTCATCCTTCGCCGAGTCAAGTTTCTGAATATTATTATCCACCTTCGCCAACGCCGCACGCACCTCATCCTTCCAAATCATCGTCGCATTACTCAACACCGAAATCTTCGCCTCAGGAAAATACTTATCCCTCAACGCCACAATATCGTCAATAATCGCTGGAAAATCCCTATGCGTCGTAGGCTCACCATTCCCAGCAAACGTAATCACATCAATACCCTCACCCTTTTCAGTGAGTTCAATCATCTTCTGTTCAACAGCCCTTTGCACTTCATCGCGCGAAGGTTGATGACTATCAGCGCGGAAATTCAATCCGCATTCACAATAAATACAATCAAACGAACAAATCTTAGCAGTCTGATGCAAAAGATTCACACCCAACGAGCGTCCCAAACGACGACTCTTAATAGGTCCAATAATAATATCACTAAATAACATATTTTTAAAATTTAGAGTTTAAAGTTTAGATTTTAAAATTTAGAGTTTAGAAGTAACCCTCAACATTTTTGCAAAGTTACAAATAAAACTTGAATATATAAAATCCAAAACAACAAAAATAAATCACCACTATAACACCCATATTCCATAAAAAATTCGTACCTTTGCAGAACAAACATTTAATAAAGAAATTATTAATTTTTCATTATTAATTCTTAATTATAATCGTGGAACTAACATACACACTAAATCAAATCGAAGAGACTGCCCGTGCGGTGGTTGAAGCAATGCAAGGTAAGCAACTATTCGCCTTTTACGGACAAATGGGCGCGGGCAAAACAACCCTCATCAAAGCCATCTGCCAAGAACTCGGCGTCACCGAAGAGGTCAACAGCCCAACATTCGCCATCATAAATGAATACGAAGGCACTAAAGGCGTAATCTACCACTTCGACTTCTATCGCATCAACCGTCCTGAAGAAGCCCTCGACTTCGGGCTCTACGACTACTTCGACTCTGGCAACCCATGCCTCATGGAGTGGCCCGAATGCATCGAGCCACTACTCCCCGACGACACTATCAAAATAGAAATATCTGTAATCGACAACAATACCCGACAAATAAAAATGGACGACTAATCAATAGTCGTCCATTTATTTTTATACATAAAATATCATTCTGCAGAAGATAAATTATCAATCAACAATTCCCCTTTATAATAATAGTATCCTTCTGTGCCATCTTCAAATACGACATAAATAATAAACTCCAATTCATTAGGTTTATCAGTCTTTTTGATTTCCACACCACCAGCAACTATGTAGTCAGTACCAACAAATTCATCATCAACCATATGGCGCAAATATGTACCAATAGGAACTTCAGAAAACTCAAATCCGGCAACAATTGCACCATCCTTAATTTCATCACCGATTTTATAGATACCCTCTGCAGGTAAAATATTTTCAGCTGTTGCAGAACACAATTCTAATGCTAAAACATCACCTGAACCAAAAGGCGAACCTTGAACAACTTCACACTCTTCTGTTGCAAACATCAACAAGAAACTATGTGTCACAGCTTCAGAATAGTTCATATCAACACCTGTAGCATACTGAGAATTCAAAGCTTGCAAATAAACAGTACCATCTGGGAGAACAATAGAATCATCTTTTGGTTGTTCTGTTTGTTCTTTATTAGTATCATCATCTGGTTTAGGTTCGCAAGATACTAAAACCAAAGAACCGAACAATAAAGTTACGAACAGATAAAAAATTGTTTTTTTCATAGTAAAAAAAATTAAAAGATTAATAGATTTTGTTATTTATGTGCACGATTTTTTAGAGTTCCAAAATATGCCATATCTTCAACCGAAGCCTTAACAAGTTTAATCATTTTACGAGGTTGATTTTCTTTCGATAGAGCAGGCGCATAATCATATCCAGCCGATTTGTCAGCAACAACGACATCACCCTTATATTCACCCTTGATTTTTGAACCATAGTGAGAAACTACATCAAATTGAATACCATCTTCAGCCACAACCACTTTACCAGAAGCTATGTAATATGCAATAGTATAAGAGTCGCCTTCAAATCCAGTACCAAGGAATGAAGCATAATCATAATAATAGTCGCCACCTGGACTTGGACATACAGTCCACTCTTTATAACCGGCTTCTACTGTATATGTACCATAAATATCTTCACCAGAATTCAATGGAGCTGAAAGATTGAATGTACCATTCCAATCTGTTCCCGCTAATAATAAATCAACAAAATCAATACCATCACCATAATAATCACCCCAATTATTCATCTCACAATAATCAAATGTTGCAGTATATTCGCCAGCTGTTGTTGGCTCATAATCCCAAGACAACTCTTCTTCATCTCCGCCACCATTTCCACCCGGATTGTCATAATCTTCAAAAGCTAATTTACCTTTATAATAATAAGTCGATTTTGAACCATCGGCAAAAGTAGCATCAACAAAGAGCTCTGCCTCCTCTGGAGTGCCGCTAATTTTAACAGAACCAGAAAGCATATATTTAGTAGCAACTAAATCATCATCTTCGATAACATAAGCAAAACTTCCTTGCGGAATAAGATAAATTCCCTCTTCATAGCCCATATCAGCACCAAAATCCCACTCCCAGCCTGCCCAAGCATAACCATCTGTAGGATCTTCAGCAAAAGCATACTCACCAGCAGGGAAATTATTATTAACGATAGCAGGGAAAATTTCAATATAAACAAATTCACCTGTACCCATTGGATTACCTTCTGCATCTATAACAATATCTTCTGTAATAAATGAACACCAATAATCATTAGAAACGCCTGATACAAATTCTGAACTATAATAAGCTTCTACCAAATCGGTTAATTGTGTAGCTGTTTCATATTTATTTTCAGGTTTTTCACAGCTAACAAACAACATTGCTGAACAAACAAGCAATGTAAAGAAATAATAAATTTTCTTCATAGTAAATAAATTTTAGTTTATATTTTATTTTGCGACCACAAAGATATATATTTTTTGCCATATAATCAAAAAAAAACAATATAAAATCAATCCAAAACGAAAAAAAACTCTGTAATGCCACAACATTACAGAGTTTTTTGTTAATTATGCTATAAATTTATTATTTAGTAACACGTTCGAGCCATTTAACCATACCGAGCATTACACCCATAGAGAGGAAGCAAACACCCAAGAATACAGTCCAGCATTGCCAGATTGGCCATGCGTTGTACATAATAGGGCCGAGGAACAAGAAGAGGTTACCAATTGCTGTAGCAGACAACCACAAACCTTGACAAAGGCCAAGAAGATGTTTTGGAGCTACTTTTGATACGAATGACAAACCAAGTGGAGAGATAAACAACTCTGCAACAGTCAAGAAGAAATAAACTACAATCAATACCCAAACGCCTGAAATTTCACCTGGATTAGCACGGAATTCTGTAGCTGAAGGATATTTCATTACATAAGAATAAATAGCCAAGAACAAGAAGGCCAAACCAGCAATACCCATACCAATAGCAATCTTACGAGGAGTAGAAATTTCAACACCACGTTTTGCAAGCAAACCAAAGAACCAAACAATAACAGGAGTAAGCACAATCACAAAGAAAGGATTAAGAGCTTGGAATATCTCAGGAGCGATAAGAGATGTATCCACAAAGTCACGAGCAAAAAATGAAAGTGACATACCATTTTGGTGGAATGAGAACCAGAAGAAAATTACGATACCAAGCACAGCAAACAAAGCATAAAGACGTTGTTTGATTTCTGCAGCCATAGCAGCTTTTTCTTCAGCTGTATATTCAACACCCTCAACAGCCTCTTTTTTAGCTGGAGTAGGGAATATTTTTTGATTTGCAAAGAAAATAGTCAAAGAAATAATCATCGCAGCAACGGAAGCAAAGAATGAATAGTGAACACCTGTGTTGAATACATTAAGATAATTTTGAGCAAAAGCAGTCAAATCAGCTGGAACTTCACCATTGATAACAACTTTAGAAACTAAAGATTGGAAGTTTGCTAATGCATCAGGAGCCATTGCAGCTGCACTTGCAATATATTCATGACAAAGAGCTGGAAGTTGAGCATTGTAGAACATACCATTAGTTTCCAACCACCATTCACGAAGAAGTGGAGCAACGAATGGAGCAACAACACCACCAACATTGATAAATACGTAGAAAATTTGGAAACCAGAGTCACGTTTATCTTTTGCAATACGAAGAGCCTCTTCACCTTTTTTAGCTTCTTCAGCCTCAAAATTATCATACATTTGACCTACGATAGCTTGAAGGTTGCCTTTGAACAAACCATTACCAAACGCAATAAGGAAAAGTGCAAAACAAGTGAGAGCAAGAAGCCACATGCTATTTTGTGGAGTTGCAAGAATAGGAATTGCAAGAATAACATAACCTGCAGCCATAATCACAAGACCTGTTTTGATAGTACCTTTGTAGTTTTGTGTGCGGTCAGCAATAATACCACCTACCAATGCGAGTACATAAATACCTGCATAAAAAATAGAATAAATAATACCTGCTGTACCTTCGGCAAGACCGAATTTTGAGCAAAGGAATAATGCCAATACGGCGTTCATGATGTAGTAGCCAAAACGCTCACCCATATTAGAGAGAGCTGCAGCCAATAATCCTTTTGGATGACCTTTAAACATAAAAAATTAAGTTTTAGTTAGTTATTGATATTAGAATTAATTGATTTTCAACAATTATCCACGCACTAAAAATGCAGTGCAAAGTTACAAAAAAATATCCAAACTACCAAATATCAGTTTTTTAGACTTTGAGACACAAAATATGAGACACGAGATATGAGATATGAGATATAAACTTAGACATAAAATAAGTCGTAAGTAGCGACCTCCGTCTTACGACTTACGACTTATTACTTATAATCTATCAAACATTATTTTGTTGCATTTTCAAGACGTTTCATCATTGAGAAGATAAACAATGCTGAAATCAAACACAATGCTACAAGAATAGTCCACAAAGCCCACAATGGAAGTCCGCCCCAAAGCATACCGATAACGGATACAAGGTAGTTACCAATAGCAGTAGCTGCAAACCAGCAACCCATCATTGCACCTTTAAGTTTTGGAGGCGCAACTTTCGATACAAACGAAATACCCATTGGAGAAAGGAACAATTCAGCAAAAGTCAATACCAAATATGTCGAAATCAAAAGATTTGGAGATGTTTTTTCAACAGCAGCACCTGCAGCCAAAGCATCAGGAGTAGGCAAACCAAGCGAACCAACTGCCATAATAACAAAACCAAGAGCAGCAATAAACATACCGATACCAATTTTACGAGGAGCCGATGGCTCTTTACCAACCTTAGCCAAAGCACCAAACACAGCCATCGAAACTGGAGTCAATGCAACCACAAAGAATGGGTTGAATTGTTGGAAAGTTTGTGGAAGAATATCAACTTTAGCATCGCCAAGTGCAAGATATTGATAAACAACAGCGGCAACAGAAGCAATTGTAATCACTGCAGCAATCACTTTGCTCTTAGCTTTTTCTGATTGGAAAATTGCAAACAAACCATAAACAGCAATAACAATAAGGACAAGATTCCAGATATTGAAACCAATACGGCTGAAACCTTCAGCAAAAGGCAAAGTATAATCACGGGCAAAAAATGTGAGAGTCAAACCATTTTGGTGGAATGCCATCCAGAAGAAGATAACCACAGCAAACACAAGCATAAGAGCAGTGATACGAGCTTTTGTTTGAGCTGGTGTAAGCTCTTGATATGCCGCTTGATTGCCAGAAGCAGCAGCTTGTTTAGCGTTAACATCGGCATGTTTGAACCAAGGACGGAAACCAAGATAGATACCCATTGAAAGCACAAGCGAAACACATGCTACAGCAAAGCCCCAGTGGTAAGCACCATAGAGTTCAGTAATATACAAATTTGCAAAAGCAGTAAGGTCGCCTGTAAACGCAGCTTGTTGAGAAGCAAGTTCTGCAAGACGGTCAGCAACAGTCATATCTCCAGCAAGGTATTTATGACAGAGTTCTGGAATCGCACCATCATAAGAGAGTTGAGCTTTAGCCATAAAATACTCAGTGATTTTAGTAGCAGCAGTAGGTGCAAACATAGAACCAATGTTGATAGCCATGTAGAAGAGAGAAAAAGCAGAATCGCGTTTTGATTGATACTCAGGAGCATCATAAAGATTACCCACCATTACCTGAAGGTTACCTTTGAAAAGACCTGTACCAAGGGCAATCAAAAACAATGCACCAAACATTGCAATTTTACCATCAACGCCATTAGAAGCAGGGATAGCAAGAGCTACATAACCCGCAAACATGACGATGATACCTGTAACTACCATTTTACCATAGCCAAATTTATCAGCCAAAATACCACCTACTAAAGGTAAGAAATAAACTAAAGCCAAGAAGCCAGCAAAGATGTTAGAAGTGGCAACAGCAGAGAAGCCGAATTTAGCTTGCAAGAAAAGAGTAAAGATAGCAAGCATGGTGTAGTAACCAAAGCGTTCGCCAGTATTAGCCAACGCCAAAGCATAAAGTCCTTTTGGTTGTCCTTTAAACATAATTTTTTTTGTTTTTTAGTTAATATTTGATTTAATTGGATTTCAAACTATTTTCTAGAAATTTTAGACTATCTAGAGGTTCTTGATTTTATAGAGATTGTGCATTAATAAATGGGTTGGCATACATTTCGAGGAGTTTGTGCCAAAGGTATTCTTCATCTTTATTTGGAATATTGATTTTGGCAAGTTGCCCACGAAGATATTTTTCTGCCATTGCACGTTCTTCTTGAGTATCAACATTAGCATATTTAGTATTACCAGTCAATTGTTCATACGCCCAACGATTGATTGGGTAGATTTGATATGCTGAGTGAATTTGATGGTCACACAAAGCACATACCGCAACTGCTTGGTCTTTCTTATTCATACCACTTGCAGCAATTTCATCAAGTTGAGAATTGATACTTGGTGTGAAAGCATAATGCACACGACCCTTCCATCCCATAATACCAGTCTGCATACTCAACACATCATCAGCTTTTGTCTTCTTATAATCGGCATTATCACGCTTAAGTTGGAACTCTGCTGCTTTGAGATAATCACAAGGGTCGAACTCGTATGAAATCGATAGAGGACAAATATTCAAAGCCTTTAAATTCTCGATGAAATCGGCTTTTCCTGACAAAGCCAACATCTTAATAAGGCTCTCTTGAGTGCGGTCGTTAGAATCCTTAGCACGACCTTCACGCTGAGCAATCCACACATTCACACCCTTCTCTGTTATAGCATAACGAATATAACTACTAAGCTGCATAAACGACTTAGCCATATCACGAGGAGTAAGTCCACGTTTAACAATAAAACAACGATTTAATCGAACTAAAGTACGTATCCACTCTGTCGCCAAAAGATTATCGCCAATAGCAATTTCGCAAGTATTGCCTATAGTGCGCATCAACGAAAGCGACAAAAGAGCTGGGTCCATTACAATATCACGGTGATTACTCAAAAAAACTGCGGTTTCATCGGTAATATTTGCCTCTCCCGAAACAGTCAACGACGTTGCTGCTTTCGAAATCAAAGCCTCAAGAATAGGACGAATTACAATAGTTTGAAACTCCACTGAATTAGAAAAACCCTTACCCGATTGAGCTATTTGAGCTAAATCAACCATTGGAAAATACGTTTTCATAAGATGCATGAAGGATTCATCTTGCATCAATTCGAGCAATTTTTCGCCGATTTCATCGTTATTACAAGGACGAATATCCTCAAATTCAATATTCATAATTTTTAATTTTTAATTATTCATTATTAATTACCCCATCTTTCATACGAACTATACGGTCGGAGATAGAAGCAAGTTCTTCATCGTGAGTTACAATCAAGATAGTCTGTCCGAAAGTATCACGCAAATCAAAGAACAGACGGTGCAATTCGGTACGATTTTGAGAGTCGAGACTACCTGACGGCTCATCGGCAAGGATGATTTCAGGCTTATTGATAAGCGCACGAGCCACAGCCACACGTTGCTTTTCGCCTCCTGAAAGTTCTGAAGGCTTATGATTACGGCGTTCACTAAGTCCTAAATATTCTAACAATCGGCGCGCCTCTTTACGAGCATCTGCCATTGCAGAGCCACCAATTAAGGCGGGCATCATCACATTCTCTTCTGCGGTGAATTCTGGCAAAAGTTGATGAAACTGAAACACAAAACCTATGTGCTGATTACGAAAAGCCGAAAGTTTACGCTCATTGAGCTGTAACACATCAGTGCCATTAAGGAGCACAGAACCTGAATTAGGACGGTCGAGAGTACCTACTATCTGCAAAAGAGTAGTCTTCCCTGCCCCACTTGGTCCCATAATACTCACTATCTCACGCGGTGCAATATGAAGATTGACTCCCTTGAGGACTTCGAGGGAATCATAGGATTTGTGTATATTAGTTATTTGTATCATATCTTAGTAGCAAGTAAAGAGTAGCGAGTAACGAGATAGTCGCCCTTACGGGCAATTGAATAGATTCTATAGACTCCATAAAGAACTACCAAATTATTTTATCAACTGTTGGATGACATGAGAAGCGAGACAACAACCAAAAATAGCAGGCATATAACTAACCGTACCTACATTGGATTTTTTGTTTTGTTCGCCTTCGGTGATTTCAACACGCTCGCGTGCTACTACTTCGGCTGAATAAACTACAGTAATTCCTTTACGTACACCTAATTTGTGTAAGCGTTTACGCACCATACGAGCCAACTTGCAATAGTCAGATTTTGAGATATCATCAATCTTAACTTGCGTAGGGTCGAGTTTGCCACCAGAGCCCATACTGCTCGCAATCGGAATATTGCGCTCAACAGCTTGGTGCAACAGATATACCTTTGGAGCAAGCGTGTCAATAGCATCTATCACATAATCATACGGCTCACTTTCGAGTACTTCGATAGTGCGCTCATCACGCAAATATTCCCGAATTAATCGGAGTTTTACATCAGAATTTATATCTAAAAGACGCTCGGCAAGCACCTCCACTTTGGGACGACCAACGGTAGATTGAAGAGCTATGAGTTGACGATTGCGGTTAGTGTCATTGACAACATCGCCATCAACCAAAGTAAGCCTACCCACACCTGCACGTACAAGCATCTCTGCGGCATACGCCCCTACACCTCCTACGCCAACAACCAATACATTGGCCTGAGAAAGCTTATTGATTGCCTCCTCGCCAAACATAAGTATGGAGCGTTCTTTCCACAATTCATAATTCATAATTCACAATTCATAATTATTGTTACACTTTAATAAATTATGAGCCCAAGCATGGCGGCACAAAGTATCATTACGATAGGACTGATTTTAAGCCATTTGGTAGCAATAAATGCCGCAATAAGAATAAGCCAAGCAGTCCAATCTTTATAACCTTCGCCAAAAGTTTCCTCAGTAATAAGCAATAAAGCAGCAGCGACAATGAGTCCGATTACGGTAGGACGCAATAGAGCCATAACACTTTCGATGCGCTTATTGTTCTTCATTTTTGCCATAAAAGTAATCAAAAGCATCATTATGATGAACGATGGCAAAACAAGAGCAAATGTTGCAATAGCAGAGCCAAGGGCATTGCCCGTAGCAAGATAACCTGCGTATGTTGCACAATTTATGCCAATTGGACCAGGAGTTATTTGACTAACCGCCACCATATTAGTGAATTCCGATACCGTAATCCACCCATAATGCTCAACAACCTCGAACTGTATCAACGACAACATGGCCGCTCCGCCACCAAAGCCGAACAAGCCTATCTTAAAGAATGTTATGAATAATTCTAAATAAATCATTCGAGTTGAAAATTGAAAATTGAAAGTTGAAAGTTTTTCAGCCTGACAGCTAATTTAACGTAACACAATAAATCCCTGTTCCTTATTCCTTGTTCCCTATTCCTTACTCCCTACTCCTTATTTTGACTGCTAATCCGAAGACTATTACAGCGAGAATAATCCAAATCGGAGATACACCTAAAAGCCAAATCAACAGAGCAGAAACAATTGGAATCCAAATAGTTTTTATTGTGATTTTTGCAGTTTTAGCAAGTTTGAATACTGGCACTGCGATAAGAGCAATGACGGCTGGACGGATTGCACGAAAGGCTTTACGGACATACTCATTATCTTGAAATTGGTTAAGGAACATAGCAAATAGAAGTATCGCCAAAAACGAAGGCAACCCTGCTCCTAAAGCACTAACAACCGCGCCACGCTTACCAGCTACCTTCTCGCCTATAAGAATCGAAATATTCATAGCCAAAATGCCAGGTGCTGTTTGTGCAAGCACAACCATATCAAGAAAATCCTCGGCAGACACCCAATTGCGTTTTGTTACAACTTCAGCCTCGATTATAGGCAACATGGCATAGCCTCCACCAATGGTGAAAGCTCCTATTTTCATAAACGAAGTGAAGAGTTGCCAAAGCATAACAATCCCAATATAAAAACCATGCAAAAGTACGAAAAGTTTTTAATATCTGCAATAAATAAAACCCATTATTTTTTGCAACAAATATTTGCTCATTTCAAAAAAAATTGCTACATTTGTAAGTTAAAAAGCCATTCTATTTATTTTATAGATAAAATATTAAAATTCAATAAATTATATGACAGAAGAAGCTAAAAATAGTGCCGCAAAAGAGTACGGCGCAAGTAGTATTCAAGTGCTTGAGGGTCTTGAAGCCGTACGTAAACGTCCATCAATGTATATTGGCGACACTAGTTCCAAAGGTTTGCACCATTTGGTTTATGAGGTAGTTGATAACTCTATTGACGAAGCCCTTGCGGGATATTGTACTGATATACAAGTTAGTATAAATAAAGATAATTCGATAACTGTAGCTGATAATGGTCGTGGTATTCCTGTTGATATGCACGAAAAAGAGGGTCGCTCGGCTCTCGAAGTAGTTATGACCGTATTGCACGCTGGTGGTAAGTTCGATAAAGGTTCATATAAAGTATCTGGTGGTCTTCACGGTGTAGGTGTAAGTTGTGTGAATGCACTTTCGACAGACCTTCACGTTGAGGTGCGTCGTGGTGGCAAATTGTATGTACAAGATTATAAACGTGGAGTGCCTCAATATAGCGTAAAAGAGGCAGGTGAGGCTACTACTACGGGTACGACTGTTACATTCCATCCAGACCCTGAAATATTCTCGGAAACCGTATATCAATATCATATTTTGGCAGCCCGCCTTCGTGAATTGGCATTCTTGAATGCAGGTATTCACTTGACTATCACAGACTATCGTGTAGAGAATGAGGGTGATGAGCCTAAATCGGAACACTTCCACTCGGAAGAGGGTCTTCGTGAGTTTGTTCAATATATCGACTCAAGCCGCGAAGCATTGATTCCTCATGTAATTCACATTAACACAGAGAAATACGGTACACCTGTAGAAATTGCGATGGTGTATAACACTTCATATTCGGAAAATCTTCACTCGTACGTAAATAATATTAACACAATTGAGGGCGGTACTCACGTATCAGGTTTCCGTCGCGCGTTGACTCGTACGCTTAAAAAATATGCAGAAGATAGCAAATTGCTTGATAAAGTGAAAGTTGAGATTTCGGGCGATGACTTCCGTGAAGGTCTTACTGCTGTAATTTCAGTAAAAGTAGCTGAGCCACAATTTGAGGGTCAAACTAAAACAAAACTTGGTAATAGTGAAGTAATGGGTATGGTTGACCAAGCTGTAGGTGAAGCACTTAGCAACTACCTTGAAGAGCACCCAACAGAAGCGAAAACTATCGTTCAGAAAGTGATACTTGCTGCAACTGCACGTAATGCAGCTCGTAAAGCGCGCGAAATGGTACAAAGAAAATCGCCACTTTCGGGAGGTGGATTGCCAGGTAAATTGGCTGACTGCTCAAGCCGTGATGCTTCGCAATGCGAATTGTTCCTCGTCGAGGGTGATTCTGCTGGTGGTTCAGCTAAATCAGGTCGCGACCGCCACTATCAAGCTATTTTGCCTTTGCGTGGTAAGATTTTGAACGTAGAAAAAGCAATGCAACATCGTGCTTTTGAGAGCGAAGAAATCAGAAATATCTATACTGCACTTGGTGTAACAATCGGTACAGAAGATGATTCAAAAGCGTTGAATATGAGCAAACTTCGCTACCACAAAGTAATCATCATGACCGATGCCGACGTGGATGGTGCACACATTGCTACATTGATTCTTACATTCTTCTTCCGTTACATGAAAGAGATGATTGAAAACGGATATATCTATATTGCAACTCCACCACTCTACCTCTGCAAAAAAGGTAAAGTGCAACAATACTGCTGGACTGAAGACCAACGCTTGCGCTTCATCGAAGAGTATGGCGGTGGAAATGAGGGAGCTATCACTCAACAACGCTACAAAGGTCTTGGTGAGATGAACGCAGAACAATTGTGGGAAACTACAATGAACCCTGAAAATCGTACTCTTCGCCAAATCACTATCGAAAATGCAGCTGAGGCAGACCAAATCTTCTCAATGTTGATGGGTGATGAAGTGGGTCCTCGTCGCGAATTTATCGAACAAAATGCAGTTTATGCTAATATTGACGCATAATAAAATTGAGAATTGAGAATTGAGAATTGAGAGTTGAAAATTACTTGTTATATTAACTTTCACATTTCAAATTATAAGATTATTAATTTTTAAACTATAGAATATATGAAATTTACGGTATCAAGTTCATTGCTTCTTAGTCGCCTACAAATGGTGGGCAAAGTGATTAGCTCAAAAAACACTATGGCTATTTTGGACAATTTCTTGCTCCAAGTAAATGGTAACACACTTACAATCACTGCTACTGACCTCGAAACTACACTTACTACAACTCTTGAAATCGATAATCAAGAAGGTGATATAACTATTGCTTTGCCAGCAAAATTGTTGATGGATTCGCTCAAAGAATTCCCAGAACAACCACTTTGCTTTGACATCAACCCTGAAAACTTGGCTGTTGTATTCCGCACAGAAACAGGTAATTATAACTTCATTGGTCAAAACGGAAATGAATATCCAAAAGCTCCTGCATTGAAAGAAGAAAACTTCAAATGCACAATGGATGCTGCGGTACTTGGTGCTGGTGTTGGCAAAACTGCTTTTGCGGCTGCAACAGAAGACCTTCGTCCTACAATGACAGGTATCTTCTTCCGTTTCGACAATACAGGTGTTACTTTCGTGGCTACTGACGCTCACAAACTTGTACGCCTTATCAACAAAACTGTTCAAACTGAAAACGAAGCATCTTTCATCCTTCCTCGTAAAGCTGCAAATATGGTTAAAAACCTTGTTGCAAGCGAAAAAGGCGAAGTTCGTATCAGCTTCGATGACAAAAATATTGTTTTCGAAATGCCTTCATACGTGATGATTTGCCGTCAAATCGAAGGTCGCTTCCCTAACTATAATGGTGTTATTCCACAAAATAACCCATACGAAATCATCCTTGACCGTCACCAATTTATCAGCTCAATCAAACGTATCATCGCATTTGCTAATCAAGGCACTTACCTCGTGAAATTGAGCATTTCGACAGGCAAAATGACTCTCTCAGCTCAAGATATTGATTTTAGCATCTCAGCTCAAGAGACTATCCCTTGCCAATTCGAAGGCGAATCAATCAACATCGGTTTCAAAGCTCCACTTTTGGTTGATATCCTCAATGGTATCTCAAGCAATGAAGTTCGTTTGCAATTGGCTGACCCATCACGCGCAGGTATTATTCTTCCTCTTGAAAATGAAGAAAATGAAGATATGCTCACATTGTTGATGCCTATGCTTATTAACGAATAATTGCTTTTAATGTATAATACATAATGCATAATTCATAATTTTATGGGTTATGCATTATTTGTATAGACATGAGACACGAGATGAAAGATACGAGATACGAGATACAAGACAATACGCCATATTGTCCCTCTGTTTTAGGGGGACGAACCCAACGGGCGGAGGGGGTCAAAATCAACCCTCCACTTATTACACCACAAGTCAAACGCATGTTGATGAGCCATATTACTGGTTTGTCAACAGCTCAATTATTAGCTGAACCAAATTTGCAACTTACGGAAGAACAGCAAAAATGGTTTGATAATGCAATTGTAAGATTGCAAAACAATGAACCGATACAACATATTTTGGGCTATACAACTTTCTACGGCAGAAAATTTAAGTGCGACCGCCGCGCCCTAGTACCTCGTCCTGAAACAGAAGAATTAGTTGATTGGATTATAAATGATTGCTCAACTCTCAACTCTCAACTCCCAACTCTCAACATAGTTGACATTGGAACAGGAACAGGGTGTATTGCATTGTCGCTAGCTAAGGAATTAGTTAATGCTAAGGTGACTGCGCTTGATATTTCGGAAGAGGCTTTGTCAATTGCGAGAGAGAATGCTGAATTATTGGAGACAAAGAATGTTGATTTCATTAAAGGGGATATATTAAATAAAACTTTCAACTCTCAACTTTCGACTTTCAACTTTATAGTGAGTAATCCACCATACGTTCGTGAATGTGAAAAAGTCGACATGGAGGCTAATGTTCTTGATTATGACCCTCATACCGCTTTATTTGTATCGGACAATGACCCATTAATATTCTACCGCACTATTGCTGAATTTGCATTGACACACCTTGCTCCTGATGGAGCTCTCTATTTTGAAATAAATCAATATCTTGGTCAGGAAACTTGCGATTTATTAGTTGCATTGGGATATAAAAATGTAGAGCTTAGAAAAGATATTAACGACAATCCACGAATGATAAAAGCAACATTATGAGTTGAAAGGTGAGAGTTGAAAGTTGAAAATATTAAAAACTCATCAATAAATTTAAAAATTACGATGAATGATATTTTATTAAACAAGGCAGCGATATATGCCTCGAGATGTGAGCATTGCGAGAGCGAAGTGAGGGAGAAATTGTTGGGTTGGGGAGGTTCAGAAGGAGAGGCAGATGAGATAATTACGTATCTCACAGAGGAGCGTTATATTGATAATCAGCGGTATGCAAATAGTTATACTCGTGATAAATTCCGTTTCAACCATTGGGGGAAATATAAAATAGGTATGATGTTACGCAGTAAAGATATTTGCAATGAGATAATAGAAGAGGCTTTGAATCAGATTGGTGAAGAGGAATATTTAGAAAAATTAGAACAGATATTACGTGATAAATTGCGTTCGCTCAAATATTCATCGGAATATGAAAAAAAGGGCAAACTATTTAAGTTTGCCCTGTCGCGCGGATTTGAGAGTTCCGCTATTTCAAAGGTTATAGATGGTCTATAACCTTTTATTTTTTCTTGGTGCGGGTAGTTTTCTTTTTGGTTGTACCTTTGGATTTGTTGGCTTCGTTGGCAATGATTTCTTGACATTGCTCAAGTGTGAGGTCGGCTGCTACTATGCCTTTAGGGAGCTTGTAGTTTTCGCCAGCGTGCGTGATATAGGCACCAAAACGACCATTCAATACAAGAATGTCTTCCGCTTCGAATTTCTTGATTTCACGGTTCTTGTCGGCTTGACGTTTTTCAGCTATAAGCTCAACAGCACGTTCGCGAGTAACGGTCAATGGATCTTCATCTTTAGGGATTGATACATAGCTCTTTCCGTGACGTACATAAGGTCCGAATTTGCCTACACCTACACTCAATGATTCGCCTTCATATTCACCTAAATCGACTGGAAGTTTGAAGAGTTCGAGGGCTTCTTCCAAAGTAAGAGCTTCCATAGATTGACCTGCGCGGAGAGATGCGAATTTTGGTTTTTCTTCATCAGATGCCAAACCAATTTGTGCAACAGGGCCAAAACGACCAATCTTAACAAATACAGGACGACCTGATACAGGGTCAATACCTAACTCGCGCTCACCTGCTTTCTTGCCTGTAGAGTGCATTGCCTCTTCTACATTCGGGTGGAATTGAGTATAGAAACCATCAATGTTTTTAGTCCATTCGAGTTTGCCTTCAGCAATTTTATCAAAATCGAGCTCGACGCGAGCAGTGAAGTTGTAGTCCATGATATTTGGGAAATTGGCTAATAGATAGTCATTTACCACAATACCTATATCGGTTGGAGAGAGTTTGCCTTTTTCAATAGAAGCTTTTTCGACCTTATCTTCCTCCTTGATTTTTCCGTTTTTGAGAGTAAGTATACGATAAGGACGAGCCTCGTTTTGAATTTCTTTTTTCTCTACATAGTCACGTGCTAAAATAGTTGAAATAGTTGGCGCATAGGTAGATGGACGACCAATGCCTAATTCCTCTAATTTGCGAACGAGAGATGCCTCAGTGTAGCGAGCAGGACGTTGAGTAAAACGCTCTTGGGCTTGCATTTGAGACATAGAGAGGATTTCGCCTTCGGCAAGTTTTGGGAGCATACCTTCAGCGCTTTGAGACGCAATATATTGCGTCTCTACCATTGAATCGTCGTCGGTTGATTCCATATAGACATTCAAGAAACCATCGAATTTCAATACCTCGCCTGTAGCCACGAATTTCTCATCGGAATTGTCGATATTGATAACAGCAGTAGTTTTTTCGAACTCAGCATCAGCCATTTGACTGGCTATAGTACGTTTCCAGATGAGGTCGTAAAGTTTGCGCTCTTGGGCTGTGCCTTCGATTTCGTGAACATTGATATATGTCGGACGAATAGCTTCGTGGGCTTCTTGCGCTCCTTTAGATTTAGTGCTATATTGACGGCGTTTGTAATATTTTTCGCCTGCCATTTCGAGAATTTCGGCTTTCGCTGTATTCAATGCCAAATCAGAGAGATTGACAGAGTCGGTACGCATGTAGGTGATTTTTCCGCTCTCGTACAACGATTGAGCCACGCGCATAGTGGTAGCCACAGGGAAACCATACTTGCGAGATGCTTCTTGTTGAAGAGTTGATGTTGTGAAAGGAGCAGCAGGTGTACGACGAGTAGGACGAGTCTCGATACTTTCGACATTATAATTGGCTGATATTGCAGACTCTAAGAATGATTTTGCTTCTGCCTCAGTGGCAAAACGATTGCGCAACTCGGCTTTGAATTCTACGTCTTGACCTGCTTCGTTTTTCACTTTGAAAGTGGCTACTACACGGAAAGATGCTTCGGCTTGGAATTGTTGGATTTCACGCTCACGCTCAACAACAAGACGGACAGTGACAGATTGTACGCGACCAGCAGAGAGCGATGGTTTGATTTTGCGCCAAAGGACAGGTGAAAGTTCGAAACCTACGATACGGTCGAGAACACGACGAGCTTGTTGGGCATCTACGA
>JBGVPL010000012.1:0-33527 GCA_045126975.1 Candidatus Aphodosoma sp.
GCAGCAATCAAACCACCAAGGTTACATGCGTGTTCGCCATATTTAGCAGCGAGAAGTGTTTCACGCAACTCTTCGTTTACTTCATAAACACCTGAAGCGATTGGACGCAACAAACCACCACGACCTACGATAATATCAAATTCAATAGCGATACCCTCTTCTTTCAATGCATTAAGGATTGTCTCTTTACGGAATTCGTATTGTGATGCTACATTTGGATAAGGTGCCAACTCTTCGCCTTGATGACGCAATGTTTTTGTGAATACTGCTTCTTCATCGTGATAAACAGCGAATTTTGTAGAAGTTGAACCTGGATTGATAACTAAGATTTTTTTCATATTTTAGATTTTTAGTAGCGAGTAGCGAGTAACTAGACATACTCGCTTCGCTCGTTTATTATTTTTTAGATTTTTAGATATTTAGTAGCGAGTAGCGAGACTTATATCTACGTGTAATTTAACGCCGAAAGGCTCTCGTTACTCGTTACTGAATTACTCGTTACTAATTAAGCAAGAATAGCTGCCATACAGATGCTATAGAATTTACATTCTTCGCTATCTGAACGTGAGTTAAGAACTACAGGTTTTTCTGTACCTTGGAGGAGACCAGCCATACCTGCGCCACCGAATGACACTAAGCCTTTGTAGAAACAGTTAGCTGATTGGAAATCAGGGAAGATAAGAACATCAGCATCACCAAGAATTGGAGATGGTACGTTTTTGATACCGCCACGTTCTTTGTCCATAGCAATGAATACATCCATTGGACCATCGATGATACAATCGCCAAATTCACCTTGTTTCCAAAGTTCAATAATATCCAAATAATCTTGCATGAACGCAATTTTTGGATTTGGTTTTTCAGTTGCGTGAAGAAGAGCTACTTTTGGTTGTTCTACACCAAATTTACGAGCTGTTTCAAGCGCATATTTAATCATCTCAATACGTTGTTCTTTGTTTGGAGCAGGAATAACTGCAGGGTCAGTAAAGAACGCAAGTTTGTGATAACCAGGGATATTAAGAATTGAGTTGTAAGTCAACACGCGACCTTTTGGCAATATACCATGCTCTTTATTCAACACTACGCGAAGGATAACGTCTGTATTAACCATACCTTTCATCAAGATATCGCATTCGTTTTCTTTCACCATGCGAACTGCTTCTTCACATGCTGCTTGTGGATCTGCTACATCTACAACGTGAACGTATGTTTTATCAGCTGATGCAAAATAGTATTCCAAACGCTCGTTGATGATTTTGCCATCACCTACAAGATAAACCTCTACAATGCCCTCTTTCACTGCTTGCATTGCTGCTTCGAGCGAGTGCATATCTACTGCATTAGCTACTGCCATTTTTTTACGTGTAACTCCATTACCTGAAGTCAAATACGCTTTCAAATCTTCGAATGATTTAATTGCTCCCATAATATTAGTTATTAATGATTAATGATTAGTTATTAACAATTTATATTAAATTTATGATTCGTATCATAATATTTTGCAAAGTTACACAAAAAATTCAGATATACAACTCTTTTCAAGAAAAAAATTCCCTGCTCCCTATTCCCTATTCCCTACTCCCTGCTCCCTACTCCTTGTTCCCTATTCCCTATTCCCTGCTCCCTAGATGGAAACATCAATCACCAACTCCATTCTCGAATCCACCGCCTCTCCATTAACCCTCGCTGGCGTCCATCTCTTCTTATAAGATTCAAGCAATTTTTCCGCCACCACTACATCAATGCCAAATATTGCACCATTACTTATCGAATCCAACTGTATTTCAGCATCTTTGGTTACCGTAAATTCGATATGCACCTCTGTGTGCATCCCCATTCTGCCCAACATCTCTTCTGGATATTTCTCAAAAAGAATATTAAACACCTTCGACATATACTTCTGTACATGAGTCAAAAATGCAATATTTCCCCCAGCTGGTCGTGCAGGTTTCAAAGATGCTCCTATATTACCATCTTGACCTTTGGCACCCCCACTATTGTCCCCCTGTCTTAAGGGGACGAGCGAAGCGGAGGGGGTCAATGTCACCAACCTACTCTCCACCCAAAAATTATCGAGTCCTTCAACTTCAATATCTCCCGACACAATCGACTCTGCATCATCTTGCGCCTTAACGTCAATGCACAATGCACAATGCATAATGCAAAATAATATCAATAATAGTTTTTTCATATTTTAGATTTTTAGTAGAGACGCAATAATTGCGTCTGTACACGAGTAGCAAGACTTACTCGCTTCGCTCGTTTTTATACTTAAATACTTTTACCCTTTCAGGGCGCAAAAACACAAAGAAAGCATCCTTTTACCCAAGACGTTGTCATTGGCTATGGACTATTAGGCTTCTAGCCTATATCCCTATTCCTTGTTCCCTATTCCTTAAAATAGGCTCATCTGCCCATCTTCATTTGGCTCAATCGTTTCAGGGTCTTCGGGCTGAGTAGAAACAATCTCTATTCCAGCTAACACATCCTCTGGATTAACAGCACTATCTTCTATAATCTGTAAACTGTCATCTGTTATCTGCTCTGGTTCTGGTTGACGCAAAGGTTCCAATTCCTCTATTTCTCCCACTACATAATTACTCAATCGTTTACCTTTTGCTTTATAACTCTTCACGCCAATAAACTCTTCTGCATCAATCTCTATCGCCTCACGGAACGAATCGCCTCCGCCAAACACCACTTTAATACGTGGATAAACCGTATCTGTCAACAAATCTATTCGAGAATCTCCTCCTACTATCAAGTACGACGTACGTTTATTCACTGCCTCAAACGTAAATCTCTTGATATAGTGATACTTCTGCTCATCATCATACAATACTGCTGTCCACACTTTTCCTGCATCAAACTTCTCTATCTTCACCAAATCATCATCATAGTGATTGTTCAAATCGAAGTTAGTAGTATAATACTCTCCTCGTTTTGTCACCACAAGTATTTGGTCATCACCATCAAAATTGCCAAGATATTCACCGCGTTTATCTATATTCAAACGCAAGACATCACGGTCAAAATAGATATCCGTACCGCCAAGTGTCGAACCTCCTTTTTGTTTCAATACTATCTTTTGCACATCAAACTTCGTGAGTATATTACCCATCGCATCACGCCCCTTGATTGCAATTTCCGAGAAGTCTTTCTCGAATGTCAAGTTCTTGATACGGCGTGTTGTTGGCTTCAACTGCACCTTGATAATCTCTGCCTCTCCATTTGGGTTAGCCGAGAAATACACCACCTTCGAGCCTGACACTCCTTGTGTCAAGTCATACTCTTTGTCTCTCGTCACCGCACTCACCGCAAAACGCTTGATATAGTAGCCTTTATCTTTTCCGTTACGATAAACTACGTTATAAATCGTGCGTTTGTCGTTCTTCACAAAGACGCCCACGTGCAATATATTCTTGCCAACATACACTTTCTCTGCCACCTTAATCACCTTATATCTACCGTCTTTGTAGAATATAATAATGTCGTCCATGTCCGAACAGTTGGTAACAAATTCTGTGTTATCATCTTTCTTCAAGCCTATACCCACAAATCCCTCTTCTTGATTGATATACAATTTCGAATTAGCCTCTACCACTTTAGCCACTTGAATTGTCTCAAAGTTGCGCAACTCTGTTTGACGTGGATACAAATGTGCATATTTCTCTTTCAAATGCTCAAACCACTCTATCGCATGCTCAATTATATGTGCCAACTTATAGTCCAAATCTTTTATCCTATCTTTCAACGCAACTATCTGTTCTTCTGCCTTATCCGTGTTGAATTTCAAAATACGAGCCATCTTGATTTCCAACAAACGTTGCAAATCTTCTCTCGTTACTTCGCGAATAAATTTCGGTTTATACGGTTCTAATCTCGAATCAATATGGTCTAACGCCACATCTACCGACTTGGCTTGTTCGAATTGCTTATCTTTATAGATTCGCTCTTCAATAAATATCTTCTCAAGCGACGCAAAATGCAACTGCTCACTCAATTCGCCTCTCTCTATCTCCAATTCTCTGCGTAGCAACTCCACTGTCGTGCGAGTATTCCTTCTCAACAACTCCGACACTGTTATAAAACAAGGCTTATTATCGTCTACCACACAGCAGTTTGGCGAATAATTCACCTGGCATTTCGTGAAAGCATACAACGCATCTATTGTCTTATCGCTCGACGTCTTCGCCTCCAAATGCACACGAATCTCCACATTTTTCGATGTATTATCATCTATCTTCTTGATATTCACCTTACCCTTCTCGTGCGCCTTCACTATCGAATCCATCAACACGCCCGATGTCACGCCGTATGGCACCTCTACTATCTTCAGTGTCTTATTATCTATCTTCTCTATCTTCGCACGAATTGCCAACTTACCACCTCTCTCTCCGTCGTTGTATTTCGACACATCCATCATACCCCCTGTCGGAAAATCTGGATACAATTCAAATTCCTCGCCCTTCAAGCAAGCCACCGACGCATCACACAATTCACCAAAGTTATGAGGCAATATTCTCGAGTTCAAACCCAAACCAATACCCTCCGAGCCTTGCGCCAAAAGCAATGGAAACTTCACTGGCAACGATATCGGTTCTTTATTTCTTCCGTCATACGAAGGCTTCCATTGTGTTGTCTTTGGGTTAAACACTGCCTCAAGCGCAAATTTAGTCAATCGCGCCTCTATATAACGAGGTGCCGCAGCACCATCTCCCGTCAATATATTACCCCAGTTACCCTGACAATCAACCAACAAATTCTTCTGTCCAATATTCACTAACGCATCGCCAATCGACGCATCACCATGAGGGTGAAATTGCATAGTATGACCTACAATGTTCGCCACTTTATTATATCGTCCATCATCCAATCTCCTCATAGCATACAACACCCTACGTTGCACCGGCTTCAACCCATCATTGATATGAGGTATCGCACGCTCCAAGTTCACATACGAAGCATAATCCAAAAACCACGTACGAAACATTCCCGAGAGATGCAACACTTCATCCCCCTTTCCATCACTTATTTTATACTCCGAATGAGCCTCTCCCACCACATCATCAAACTCCTCAACTACCTCATTCTCTTGATTTTCCAATTCTTCCGACATAACTTAATTCAATTCATAATTCATAATTCTCAATTCATAATTCAGCCCAAAATAAACCCATTATAAATCACATAACAAATCTGACGCAAATTTACAAAAAAAATCACAATACACAATACAATTTTTGTAATAATCTTTTTTACCTAATTTTCATACCTTAGTAAAGATATTCTTACGATTATTCATATTCTCACCTTTCTGCAACAAAAAAAATCTCCATTACTGCGACAGTCTGTCGCAGAATTCCGCAACCACTCATCAATCAATCATTTTAACACAATCACCACCCTTACAATTTTACATCTATCCTGCATTTACAAAAAATATATTATTCATTAACCTCCCACCTCATAACCTAAATCGTCCGTCAAAACGGACGATTTATTCAAATTTACACAAAAAAACTACTACACCAAATCATTGATGTAGCAGCAAAAAACTTTTTATATAAAACAAAATTACTCTTTAACAAAGGTCTCTGTATAAGTTTCTTTTCCATCTTTTCCATAACTATAACGAATTGTCATACTTCGAGATGTAAATGTCGCTTCAATATAATTCCATCTCCAATAAGAATCATAAAGATTATCAAATACAACCTTATTACCAACAACTGTATAAATCCCTGAATACGTATTACCCATATATGTATCCCAAACAGAAACATTTTTATCATCCGAAAATTCAATATATCTAGTATACTCCTCATCATCTAAAAAGGTTTTATCTGCACGAGACCATAAAGTTCCTTTTAATGAATTACTAGTTTCAACATCTTTTCCATTTTTCGAACATCCTAACAAAATAGGCAACATAAACAAACAAAATAATAATTTTTTCATAAATTTTTCCCTAAATCCGTGTCGGGCGCAACTTTTATAAAATAAACAAAGGTTAAATCTCAAATTTAGCGCAAAATTACGACCTATTTTTGACAATTACTGTCAATAAATTAAAAAATCAAAAAATACAAAAAAACGTGAGCTGGCTTATCACTCAGAGGTACTGCCATACCCACGTAACAAATAAGCACAACCCACGCTATAGCGTAGGCGTTCTTGTGCCTATTGTCCCTGTTACGATTTGAAAATTGGCAGTTTTCTGAGTAAAGTACAATAGCAAAAACGCAAACAAAAAAAAACACATAATTGGCATAACCCAGCCAATTCGATGCAAAATTACAAAAAAATTCTAATCTACCAACAAAAACAAACAAACTTTTTTCACACCCACTATTCCCATTCACATTAATCCAAAGTACATCTCCAATCAAAAATCCCACCACATTTATATCTAATTAACTCTCTTAACCAATCCACCAAATCCAAATCTACACTCCAACCTCACCCATACTATAATACATAATACATAATAAATATAGGATATATATAGGATAAATATAGGATAAACATAATATAAACATATGATAACTATATGCGTAAAACACCCCAAAAAAACACAAAAAATCCCCAAATAAAACATCATAAATTCCAACTTTTTTTCGTACCTTTGCACCGAGGAAGTTTATTTTCTAAAAATATGAATTTAACATTCTAAGTATTGTCATTTAAATTTGAAATATACAACACTGCGTAGACAGCTATCCATTTAGAAATTTTACTACTCCAATGATGAACTTCTCTCCAATTATTCAAGACTTAAAAAATGGTCAGACAGTATCTGACCTGTCTGAATCACAACAATCAAACAACATTAATAAGATTACAATAAAAAACAGAAAAAAATAATTTAAATATTTAATTCATAGCAATGTAACAAGAAAAATCTCTCGTACATAAAAAATTCATCCCAAAAGTATAATTTTGTCAGGTTTTATGCTTATCTTTGTTATACCATTGATATTTTTATTTTTTTACAATACTAAAATAAGCAAAAAACGACAAAAGAAAACCGAGAACAACATACTGTCGTTTAATAACTTACTTTATAAAATCTAATTAAAAGCATTGCGAAATTAAAATTAAACTAACAAATCTACAATTATGAGACTTAATAAAATTTCAATAGCCAATATGCGTCTTGTTGGAGAAGAGCCAAAAGTACTTAACATTGATCCATCTAAAAACGTCTTGATTCTTTTAGGAGATAATGGTTTTGGTAAAACAACTATTTTGGATGCTATTGCAACAACTATGGCCCCATACCCAGCACAATTTCCTGGCATTGCAGACTATCAATTGTCGGATTTAGATGTACACATAAATCGTCACGGAAAAAGATCAAAATATCTTACAATCAATACTGAATTCTCTGATAATGGGACTCAAATGACATCTATAAGATATCGTAAAGGTACACAAAGTACCCCTAAACCCAATTATGAACAATTGAAACAAGCTGCAATCGCAAAAAAAGAAGCAATTATCGCAGAAGAATCAAATATTGAACTGCCAGTTTTTGCTTATTACGGAACAGGAAGAGGGCAATTTCAAGTTCCTGAACGTCGTCGTGGATTTCAACAAACTTTTGAACGCTGGGATTGTTATAAGAGTGCCATTAACCCCGAAACAGATTTCAAGCGTTTCTTCGGGTGGTTTGATTTAATGGAAGATCAAGAAAGAAGGGATAGAGAGAAACGATGGGATCTTAGATATAAATCACCTGTACTTGAAGCTGTCAGAAATGCTTTGGGAAAGATTGTTAAAGACTATATAAATCCAAGAATCGAAACTCGTCCTCTTCGTTTTATTATGGACAGAATAGACGAAGATGGATCAAAACATGAACTTAGAATTGAACAATTAAGTGAAGGTTACAAGATTGTTATCGCTATGGTAGCAGACCTTGCTGCACGAATGGCTGAAGCGAATCCTGAAATGGAAAATCCATTAAATACAACAGGAATTGTCCTTATAGATGAAGTAGATTTGCATCTTCATCCTCGCTGGCAACGAGAAATTCTTGTGCAATTGACAGAGGTCTTTCCGAATATCCAGTTTATAGTATCAACCCATAGTCCTGTAATTGTGGTTGGTGCAGCAAAGATTGCACAAGTTATTAATCTGAATAATATTAATTATGAGAAAAATAAATTTCATAATGACATACAAGTATCCAATGTAGGACAAGTTCTTCTTAGTGATTTATTTGGCTTGAAGTATCTTTATTCACCTGAATGGGATAATAAAATTAAAGAACGTGATGAAATTCTTGCTAAAGATGAGCTTACACCAAAAGACGAAGCACGTTTAGCACAACTAGATGAAGATATGAAAGGACTTACGTCACTTCAAGACTCCAATGCTATACGCTCAACTCAACTTATTGAGAAATTGGCTCATGAATTAAATATAGAACTATGAGAAAAATAAATAAATCCCCTAATATACCTGCAACATTAGTTGGTGCACCTATACCTACAAATATTGCAAATGTGCAAGAGAATATATACAAAGCAAATGATGTGCGTCAGCAGTTGGAAATGGATCAACACTATAAGTGTGCTTTTTGTGAATGTTATCTTCCTCTACAATATCACGATGTAGAGCATTTTCGTCCCAAGTCTCATTATTATTGGCTTGGCCACAATTGGAAGAATCTGTTGTATTCGTGTGAACGTTGCAATCGTTCATACAAAAAAACTCAATTCCCTTTAACCGAAGATTCTGTACGAGCAAATTCTCCTACTGATGATATAACATTGGAGCATCCGCTTATTATTAATCCAACAGAAGTTGATCCTTCTCTTCATATTAAGTTTGATAAACATATAGCAAAAGGTATTACTCCTGAAGGAAAGAAAACTATAGAAATATTTCATCTCAATGATGAGATAGAGTGTCCAGAATTAATAGATAACCGCAAACAGCACTTTGCACTATACAAACTAGAAAAAGATAAGATTAAATTAAACGAACAACTATTGCAAATTCCTGATTTGCCTCAAAAAGCCATAGATATAGCCAATAAAGCTATTAACTTATCAAATAAAAGTATTAATGAATTGACAGCCTTAAACAAACCATTTTCAGGAATGTTGGTAGCTCAAATTTAATAAAGTTATGGCAGCAAATACATCTGCATTGAAAACATTTGCCCCAGCAAACAAGATTGAAACTTTTGTCGTTGGTATGAACTAAGTTAGAATTATTCTAACACAAACCCCTACCAAACTCTACCGCAAGCAGTTTGTAGCCATCTGCAATCATTAAAAAACAACTATGCTTTTACTCTTCAAGCATATCTACAACTACACCGAATATTTCTCCATCTTTACCAACTAAAATAATATTATACTGCATAATATTTTTTTCTTTCCATACTCGTTAATTTACTTTTTCAATCAAAACTTCTTTAATAAACAAAGTCAAAATTATCTTAAATCGGAAAATAAATATTATACCAAGTACCAACTAACAGATTATTATCAAATAAAACATTAAAATAAGCACTTTTTAATACCCTTGCATATCAAAACTTAAACACTAGGAACAAGATAATGCTCTTCTATATCACAATCAAGCAAAACCTATAGGGGTCAGTTATTGAGCATACAATCATCAAGCACTAACCAAACAGAAATTAGCCTCAAAACACAATAGAAAGCATTGATAATCAACAACATTATCCCTCACAATAAATTTAACTAACACACGATTGTCTAAATAAACAATAACGAGAAGTTCATTCATATCAAATTCTACCTCAGCGAAAAGAAATTCATCTTCCCCGATGTGAATTTCGAATAAAACTATTAGAAATAAAGTAACAGAATTTAAGTAAACATCTAATCTTATTTATTATATTGATTATTTCTATTATAAAGACAGAATTTACCTCTTTTTTACTATTTAAAATTACACTTAATTATAGTATTCTAATTAAAATTTTTCTATATTCCTCTTTTTCTGTGATTGATTCAATCTTATTGTACTCATTAATTGCAGACAACAACATTTCTCTATCCTTAAACTGAGGATAAGTATACTTTAATAATATAAGTTTGTCAAATATATTTAACGAAGATGACTTTACTAATTCTCCAAAATCTGTTATATTAAAAGTAGTATCGGGATTGAATGAAAAATGAACCCGATTATAATTATGCTTTATCCAATATAATATATTTTCATTCACAACTCCTTTGGTAAAAAGATGTGACAAGGCATATATTATGGCTCGATTTAGTCTTATATGGGTTGCCCAGTGAATTGTATCATAATATTTCATTAATAAATCTAATTCATCATTATTGCGAATCACTATCTCTTTAGATTCAGTACAAATTGCAGATATTACTATATCGCAAAATGGGATAATTGTATGAGTATGTATGCCAAAGTATGGTTTTAATTTTTCACAAGTAAAAGGATAATCAACAATATCAATATTCTCTTTATGATTTATTGCATATAACAATTCATTACCTTTCTTTTTGTAAAGATCTATACCATTAAAAGTAATAATTGGATAATCTTCCAACCCCAATGACTTATAATAATCAAGTTTTTCTATGTGATTTTCTATTCGACTCAAATCAAAACTAGGATAACTTGTTTTAACAGCATCATAATATGCTCTAATATTATCTATATCTCCCATTCCCCATGAAAATACATAGAAATCAATAAGATCTTTCTTTATTCTTTGGTCAGTAATTAAACTTATAGATAATAGCCTTGCTTCTAAATCCTCTTTAAAACAGCAACAATATTGTGTTGGTAAATGACCTTCATATTTTTGTGAATACGAAGGCGAATTTATATAATTAACAATCTCGTTACGAAATAATTCAGTTTTAACTATATCTGCAACAGGAAAAACTGTACTATAGTGGAACATATGAGATTTTATCTCATCTTGATTTGATTCTAATATCCTTATTAAACTTGTATGTACAGCTGAAATGTTAGAAGCCCTCATAAGGATACAAACAAGTCTCTGAGACAGTATTGAAGACTGATCAGATTGAAATATCTCAAATATTCGTTCAAGTAAATAATCTTGATATCCATTTGTACCTAAAAGCAAAGTAACACAATTTTCATCTATAAATGAAATTTGAAAGTCAATACTTTTATCTTTTACAGATAATAAACGATTAAAAATTTCATCAACAATGTTTTTAAGTACCTCAAATTCAATTTCTACATCTTCGTTTAATATCTGATACACAAGATATAAACGACGATTCATTTCAGGAAGTAACTCATCTATATTTAAGATGTCTACAATAAACTTGGTTGCATGACTACGGCCTAATCTACCTGGCTCATTTATCTTAAACAATGACGCTGTCAATTTAATAACTTCTGTCCAATTTGAATTATATATATAATCGTTTAAACTACCATTTAAACTACCTTCTTTCCATTTTGTGTTAAATTCAATGGCCGCAAAGTATTCTTGAAAAGTTAAGTGTACAAAACCGAACAAGGCTTCTCCATTTTCAGCAAACCCTTTCTCAAATAGGAATCCTGCATCTTCCCTCAAAAATGATATTATATCATTAATGTCTTGTTTCAATTCCTTTCGCGATATATAAGAATATATTTTTGAGTATTCATTAGTAAGTATTTGGGTTAACTCTTTTTCTGGAATTAAACCAGATGAATGGTGTTCATGAATATGAAAGGCAATTATGGCTAATAGTTCAATAAGTATTTCTCTATCAATATTATTTTTTTGATTAGCTCTAAGTTTGACCCAATTATCTAGCAGTGTTGATGTAGCAACTTCATATAGTGCTACTCGTTTTTCTGGTAATTTACTTCCTTGATAATATATTAATGCAATAATGGTTATTAATAAGGGATTTTGTGCCAGTCTGTATACAGATGTATTTTGTTTGATAGAACGAAATAATTTTTTAACTTCTTCTGAAACATTTCCAAGATTATTATCCGAATACAACGATATTGACGAATACCAATTGTGTAAAAACGAGTACATCTGTTTATCGGAAAATTTATCAACCTCAAAATGGAAAAAGCAACCACTTAATCGTGTTTCTTTGTAACCAACAATTCTAGAAGATACTATAATTTTTATTTCAGGATATTGCGCAGTGAATGAATTTATCTTTTCTACTACGCCATGTCTCTGATTGGTAATATTTATCTCATCTAGACCATCTATTAACACAATTAATTTGTTGTCCTCTAAACTCTTTGAAAACAACAAACCGTATTTAGTATTAATATCTATAATGAACTCTGACAAACTCCGTCCCGTATCAAAAAGGTATTTTGCAAATTCTGTTGCTTTTAGATATATTGGGATATATGTTTGTAATTGCTCATTACTAGCCCTATATGCACATATAGTATATGCTAAATATTTCAAAGTCGTGGATTTCCCAGAGCCAGGGTCTCCTAAAATGACAATCTTATCAAAATTCGTTAGTGCAGTAATAATATCATACGAGTTTTTTTTATCTTTGGGGATGTTATCATCTACATTATTTAAAAAATCGAATTTAAATTTCAATGGTACATATATCTTGTCTATATTCAATCGAACCAAAGTGTTATTTACTCGCGGAGAAAATCCTTTAATATCAAAATATGTGTATAAATTTTTGATATATTGATCGTATTCGTATAAGCCTTTACAATATAAATCCCATTTATCAAATTCATTTTTATTATCCGCAAATTGAGTTTCAAGTAATTTACATACATTTATAATGCTTTTATCGTCATTTTGAGCATTTAGGATTTTATATAAATCTGTTTTGTCAATAATACATTCTGTTGTAAATTTAATTTTATCTCCAATAATCTCATCAATAGAACTCTGCTTATATTTTTTCTGTCTTTCTGTGATTATGTATATATATAAAGTGTCAAATTCCTTATATAATTCATTTGAAATAAAACCAGACAAGGTATGCTTAATTTTATCTAAACTAGAAGTGGAGGTTACTTGTATGGCAATTCTTTTATTATAATCTCTGAGGTCAATACTTGGATAAATCTTATTTTCCTCATAGTTTACATTCTTTAGATTACAGTCATATATGGTATTTAGAATATTTATTAAAATATTCTCAGCATGGATGTTAATACTAAATTCCCCATTTGAATTTAGTATTTTAACTTGTTCTGTAAAACGAGAAAGTAATTGCGATATTCTAAATAAGGTTTCTTGTCTATTCATATATAAAATATTTTTAAGCTTATCAGAATTGCCAAGGATTCCATTAAAAGTGATTTTATAAATTCTTTAACTTTCTTATTTCGTCTGTTATTAATTATTGCAACTTATTTGTAGGCAACAAATATTGATATTCTGCCATTCTATTTGGTTTATTTACATCTTGAAGGGCTAATTCTACCTCCAAATGGTCTTTCACAATACAAAGAATTATACCAATTGAAGGATTTTCATCGGGAGCTTTCTCTAACTTATCTAATAACGACAAATAAAAATTCATTTTACCCACATATTCAGGCTTAAACTCACCTATTTTCAATTCAATTGCACCCATAGAACGAAGTCAACGATGAAAAAAAGCTTGTTGCGTTGACACTGTAGCCGCAAAATACTGCTTGAATTGAAAGATGATATTCAGATTTCAAAGCGTGACGAAGCATATCTTGTGACCAACCTTTTGCAACTACTTCATTTGCATAAAAGACAACATGTTCAGGAGACAAATCATAACTCATAAGAAGCAAATTGTGTCTCCATGGTAAAACTGCGACTGCCTATCGCAGAAATACGTTATACTCCTCTTCATTAAATAGTTTTAAGACACTTATATTCTTTATACTCTTATTTTTAACGCCTTATTATACTGAATTTTTAAAGATTCACTTTCTTTCATAACAAACAATTGATTATTTATCAAAATAAATTACCCCAATTCTTCAATGACGCAAATTTACAAAAAATAAATCAATAAATCAAAATAAAAAAAACAAAAATTCACATCTTAAAATTATGAATTATAAATTGTGAATTATTAATTATTTTCGTACCTTTGCATATCTAAACTAAAACGCTATGAACAAACTAAAAATCTTCTATATCAAGCTCAAGCAAAACAAGTGGATAAACAAATACACTATCACACTACTGATTTTTGCTATTATCATCGTTTTTGTCGATTCGAGCAGCCTCATCGACCGTTACAAAGCATATCGCGAGAAGCGTGAACTACTAAAAGAAAAAGCACGCTACGAAGAAAGCATCAAGAAAGACCAAGAGTTTCTTGACGCAATCCAATCCGACCCTGAAGCATTAGAGAAATTCGCCCGCGAAGAATACAAAATGAAGGGCAAAGGAGAAGATGTTTATATAATTAAAGAAGACTAAAATCCCCTAAATAATAAAAGACAAAATAACATAAGAACATAATTTTTACAAACAAAATTTTATCGCCAAAAGCTCAAAGACCATTGATTACCACAAATTAATCGTAAATTAAAACTATACCAATTTACGAATAATTAACGAAATTTATGTTCAAAAGAAAATTCTTATGTTCTTTTGTTCTTCTGTCTTTTTAATAAAAAATAATTATGGCAAAAAAATCAACCCCACCGCAACGCAAAAACGCTATACCAGACCAAAATTTCACAGTAAAGCACGAAGCTCAGCTTCTACAATATATGATTGAGATATGGCCACACCAAAGCCGTAGCGCAATCAAATCGTATCTCGCTCACCGCCAGATTGCTGTAAATGGCAAAACCGAAACAGCGTTCGACCTCATGCTCCGTGCTGGCGACCGCCTCACTTGGCGTAGCGTGGGCGAAGAACGCCAAAACCCTAACCACAAAGTCAAAATCATATACGAAGACGACCATATTATCGTGGTTGACAAAAAACCGGGCGTACTCACTATGTCCACAGGTCGCGAAGGCGAACAAACAGCCTATTCCGTGATGATGGAGCACGTGCGCCGTCGCAACAAAAACAACCGCATCTTCATCGTTCACCGCCTCGACCGCGATACTTCGGGGCTCCTCCTTTTCGCCAAATCGGAAGAAATACAAGAAATCCTACAAGAGCGTTGGAACGAAAACATCATCAAACGCCAATACGTTGGTGTTGTCGAAGGCGAGATGGAACAATCAGAGGGTCAAATAGTTTCGTGGCTTACTGAGAATCCTAAATCGCTCAAAATGCAAGCCTCACCCGTAGATAATGGTGGCAAAAAAGCTATTACTAACTACCGCGTCATCAAAAATAACGGTCGCTATACCCTCGTGGAAATCACGCTCGAAACTGGCCGTAAAAACCAAATCCGCGTGCAACTTGCCTCTATCGGTCACCCTATCGCAGGCGACAAACGCTATGGAGCACAATCCAACCCTCTCGGTCGCCTTTGCCTCCACGCGCAAGTCATCTCTTTCATCCATCCCGTAACTCGCGAAGTGATGAAATTCGACACCGATATCCCTGCAATATTCAGATAAAACCCACAAAGACATAAGAACATAAGAACGTAATTATTATAAACGTAAATTTTATCGCCAAAGGCTCAAAGACCGTTGGTTGTCATAAATCAATCGTAAATTAAAATAATACTGACAAAAAATTTACGAATAATTAACGGAAATTTATGTTCAAAAAAAAGCCCACAAATCACACAAATCCTCACAAACAAATATGTATTTGTGATAATTCGTGTAATTTGTGGGAGAAAAAAAATCTTATTATGTTCTTTTGTTATTCTGTCTTCAAAATAAAACAAAAAAAGAGACGCTATGAAAAGCGTCTCTCCAAAAAGCTGGGTGGATGATGGGGATCGAACCCACGACCCTCAGGACCACAATCTGATACTCTAACCAACTGAGCTACATCCACCAGGTCTGTTTTGCGAGTGCAAAGTTACAACTTTTTATCGATTCACACAACTATTTTATAATATTTTTTCAAAAGAAATGAAACAAATCAAATATTTCGCTGTAAATGAAGAGATTGAAAACCAAATAAAATCAATCCGTCGCGCAATTTATCTCTCTATGAATGGCATTTGTGCCGAAAATATCGACAATTCAGGCCTCGAATATAAGCAAAATTTCGGGGTTTCGTGGGCTCGCCTATGCGAAATAGCACAAAACTACACCCCGAATTACGAACTCGCCGAACGCCTTTGGCTCATGTCAATCCGCGAAACCAAACTACTCGCCACCCTACTTTGCCCTCCTCACGAACTCACCGCCGAACGCCTTGCTGAATGGACCACAGGCATAACAACTATCGAACTTGCCGAAATATTCGCATTCGCACTACTACGTAAAACTACCGACCTCACAACCCAAATTCTCGACCTCGAAACAAGCGAAAACCAACTCCTTCGTCTAACAGCCTACCACACCCTCGCACGACTCACAAATTCATTGCTTGAGACGCAAAATATTGCGTCTCTACAGAGTGCTATCGAACTCATAAATCCGCAAGATTTAGACGAAATATCAGCCTATCGTGCCATTGAAAACCTACTTTCAAATACAAAATTCATCACTTCAGAACTCAATCACATTATTAATAATAAACTCGAAGAAATAAAATCACATCCAACCACATATTCCAACCAACTAATTGAGAATTTGAAAGTTGAAAGTTGAAAGTTAAAAACCAAAAATTAATCCCGAACGGCAAATTTCAAATTTCAAATTTCAAATTTCAAATTATTCAACTTTTTTTCTTAACTTTGCATCATGAAAAATCTTGCTCAATACATAGAGTCGCTACTCATTCAACACGAATGCGTGATAGTGCCAGGTCTCGGTGGTTTTGTTACCTATCGCGACAAAGCCTCTATTCGCAACAACCGCCTCTATGCCCCAGCGCAACGAGTAAGATTCAATCACCTGCTCACCTATCACGACGGACTACTTGCCGAAGCCTATATGCAAAACCGCCACATAGGCTATACTGCTGCCCTCGAAGCAATAAAAGCCGATGTCAAACAAATCACTACATCATTAAATTCAGGCAACACATTCATACTTGGTCGCATCGGAGCACTATCACTATCAGCCAGCAATACAATCATTCTCAAAAATGAAGATTGCAAATTCCTACCTGAAAATATCGGTTTACCAGTAGTAAACCTCAAACAACTCGCGGCTAAAGCAAGCACCGACAACACTATCACTCTCAACATACCGCACGCATCATCGAATGTCATTCGCTATGCCGCTATGCTAATTATTGTGTTCATCTTCTCACTCTTAATTCCAACTCCCGTAACCGATGCAACCCACGAAGCATCATTCTACAAAGTAAAAATTACAGATAACAGAGTACAGATGACAGATGACAGAGTACAGATGACAGATAATACATCTGACTTATCTAACCTACAACAGGAGCAAAAAGATTCCACACTCCTCATTCCTCATTCCTCATTAGACTCTCGATATCACTTAATCATCGCCAGTCTAACATCACAAGCCGAAGCTGAGGAATACATCGCACATCACACACACTTCGACCGCAACCAACTGATAATAATAGAATCAAAAGGCAAATACCGCATCTCAGCCGCAGGATTCAACAAATACAAAGATGCTCTACAATACATGGACAGCATCCGCAACGAAGTCCCAATAGCTAAAAAAGCTTGGATAATGTGTAAATAAATCCATAGTACAAAATAAATATTCAAAAAAACTTTGTACTATGGATTTTTTTTTGTACCTTTGCACCGCTTTTCGAGAAAAAGCATTTTAGGTATTAACAAATTAAAAATCAAAAGAAAAGAATGGCAACTAAAATTAGATTGCAACGCAATGGTCGTAAAGGGTATGCCTACTACCACATTGTTATCGCTGATTCACGTGCTCCACGTGATGGACGTTTTGTAGAACGTATCGGTTCTTACAACCCAAACACTAACCCTGCAGCTATCGATCTTAACTTCGAACGCGCTCTTTACTGGGTAATGTGCGGTGCTCAACCAACTGACACAGTTCGCAACATCCTTTCAGGCGAAGGTGTGCTTTTGAAAAAACACCTCCTCGGTGGTGTACAAAAAGGCGCATTCAACGAAGCTGAAGCAGAAAAACGTTTCGAAGCTTGGAAAGCTAACAAAACTAAAGCTGTTGAAGCTATCGTTAAAAAAGAAGCTGACGCTAAAGCTGCTACAATGAAAGCTCGTCTCGAAGCTGAAAAAGCATCAAACAAAGCTAAAGCTGAAGAAATCGCTAAGAAAAAAGCTGAAGCACTCGCTGCTCAAGAAGCTGAAGCTAAAGCTGCTGCTGAAGAAGCTGCTGCTGCAGAAGCTACAGAAGCACCTGCTGCTGAATAATTATCGTAGAAATACGAATAATTGCTTTAAGCAAACCAATAAAAGCCCGAAAGCATATTTCGGGCTTTTTTACTAAAAAACAGATTACTATTTTATGTTTAATATTATTTGCGCTACTATATCAATTCTATGTGGACTATCGTTCATCGAATTGCTATACCCTAACGCAAAAAATTTAAGCAACCAACTATATCAACTCGCAATACTTATAACAGCTTTTTTAGTTGCTATCAAATACTACTTCGGCCCCGACATATCTATTTATGTCCCTATGTACGAAAACATAAAACCTCTTAAAGAACTTTTATTCACACCCAACACATCTGATTACGAAATCGGATTTTTAATGTATATATCAATATGCAAACATTGGCTCGGACTAAGTTTTTGGGCTATGACAGCATCCATAACCATAATATACTTCACAACTCTACATCTGCTTTTACGCAAACTAACTACCTTCAAAACATTTGCGCTATTCTCTATCATTTTCCTTCAAACCAATCTTATCTTCTTCGAATTCCGCCAATGTTTAGCCGTATCATTCTTCATTATAAGCATTTTATCTATCGAAAAAAAACAATATGTAACGCTACTAATATTCGCCTTCCTTTCCATAATAACCCACAAATCAGCAATCATCATTTATGGAATTTCACTCATCGGATTAGCTCTATCATACTTCAAACAAGACAATAATTTCTTTGCAATTTCAATATTTTTCTTATTTGCATTTATTCTAATTCCACTAAAATCATTATTACTAACAACAAGTCAATTACTCCCTTTCGATGCCGAAGTTTTAGAATCAATACAAAAGCACCTTATAATCGAACAACGTTTCCAAGTCGTCTTTTTAATCTACCTAATAGTTAGTTACAGTATTTATTTCTATTTCTACAAATCACAAAAACTAAAAACTTGGCACATAATCACTATTTGTGGACTAATCGTTATCGCTCTATTCTACCAATATTGGTTCTTTATCAATCGTCTTCGTTCTTATTTTATACCTGTCATAGTGGTGTATGCCATTACAATATGTTACAACTCACCTAAAAAACATCTACTAACAAAACAATTAACTGTCGTTTTCATATACTGTCTATTCGCTGTAAGTCTAAAAAATTTATATTTCGGCAATGCTAATCTTAAAAGTGGAATAGCCGAAACTTCAACTATTTTCCAACTATTAAACGATAGTGAAGAAAATATAAAAACAAGAAATCTAAAAAAAGCACAACTTTTCTGGGATACAGAATATCAAGAAGAATAAAAGGGGACTTCTATAAATTCCCCGTTTTACTAATTTTATAAGTTATTCTAAAAAACTCTTGTATAAAATTTGTTTTTTAGCGGCATCTTATCAGCTTTTTATCCAGCCAAATAGTCCACTATTAGTCTAAATAAAAAACTGATAATATGTTCACTAAAAATTCAAATTTTATTTACAAGGTAATTTATAGAAGTCACCTAAAATGAACGTATCTATAATATACGTAAATTATAATAGTTTCAATCTGATAGCCAATTCAATAAAAAGTGTAATTGAATTGACTAATGGTATATCGTACGAAATAATAGTTGTTGATAATAACTCCCACCAGAAAGACAAAGACAACCTAAAAACATATTGCGCTACAAATAAAATCAAACTAATAGAATCCGATACTAATCTTGGATTTGGCAAAGGCAACAATCTCGGTGCAAAATACGCCACTGGAGAATATCTATTCTTCTTAAACCCAGATACCTATCTAATCAACAATGCTATAGCCGAATTATTCACCTTCGCAAAAACACACAATATACTAACTTGTGGGGCTAATTTATTTACAGACAACCAACAACCCACCCTCTCATATTGGATGTTAATGCCGTCAATAGCCGATGAATTGGTTGCTCTATTTGCCAACCTACCACTAAAAATAAGATATCGCAACTCACACGAACACAATAAAACATCAATTCCAAAAGAGGTCGCATTTATAACAGGGGCAGACTTAATGATACAACGCAAACTTTTCAACCAAATCAATGGGTTCGATGAATCTTTTTTCATGTATTTCGAAGAAACTGATTTACAATTCAGGTTAAACAAATTAGGATATAAAATATACAACCTACCATCAGCAAAAATAGTACATCTCGAAAGCCAAACCTTATCCTCGCGAACACAGAAACTTAAACTATTTTTCGAATCACGCAAAAAGTTTTATCTAAAAAATCGAACTAAAACACAACTGACAATAGCTAATACAATACTCAAATTTAGTTGTATAATACGAATTACTACATTTACTCTATTACAAAACAACGAAAAAGTTAACTATTGGAAAACTATATTACAGCAATGCTCATAATCACAGGAACATATCCACCTCGCAAATGTGGCGTCGGCGATTATTGTCAAAATCTGCTATCTACACCACAAGCTAAAGATTGGAAACTCTACACCGATGACAATTGGAGTATATCTACACTTTTTCAGAAAATCAAAAAAATCAAAAAATCAAACTCCAATATCATTAATATTCAATACCCCACTGTCGGTTATGGCAAAAGCATTTTACCACATATTCTAACTATATATCTATCCAAAATACTCAAAAAGAAAGTCATCATAACACTACACGAATACTCTCAACTTGGATGGAAAGGCAAATTAGCAGCATCTATATTTTTAAAATTTGGGAATCATATTGTTTTCACCACCGAATTTGAACGACAATATGCTATAAAAAAATATCCTCAATTAAAAAATAATTCATCTATCATCAAAATATACAGCAATATACTAACAAAACACGAACAACCTTCATTCGAACATCGCTCGTATGATATGGGATATTTTGGATATATTCGCCCAGAAAAAGGATTAGAAAACTACATCGAAACTACAAAAAAAATACAAAAAACAAATCCTAATTTCAAAGCCTACATTATGGGTCAAACCCAAGATGAATTTAGCTCCTATCATAAACCTCTACTCGACTCATTGTCTGACAGCAACATAACTTTATTACTAAACCGTAGCAATCAAGAGGTATCAGACATACTCTCGCAAACTAAAATAGCATATCTACCTTATCCCGATGGATTAACCGAACGCAGAGGTTCTTTCCTTGCATCGCTACTACATCATTGCATTATTGTAACAACAAAAGGAAATTTTACCACAGAAGCACAATTATCTACATTTAATTTCGTTAATAAAGAAGATGCACATTCTAAAATAATCGAAATTATAAATTATCCGACCGAAACAATCAACAAACAAATTGATAAAATGAATATATACATTGCAAACCAAATACCATCATCATGGGAAGATGTTACCAATGAATATCAAACACTTATCAAATCACTATAATGAATTCTATCTGTATTGCCACATACAACGGAGAAAAATACATTAAAGAACAACTTACATCTATATTATCTCAAATCAATATAGATGACGAAGTAATTATCTCCGACGATAACTCTACGGATAAAACCACCGAAATAATAAAATCTTTAAATGACTCCAGAATTAAACTAATAAAAGGTAATTTTCACAATTTTACATTCAATTTCGAAAATGCCATAAAGCAAGCCAAAGGTGAATACATATTCTTAGCAGATCAAGACGATGTTTGGCTTCCTAACAAATATACTACAATGCTTAATGCATTAAAAAAATACGATTTAGTCTGCAGCAACGCAATTATCACCGACCAAAATTTAAATCCTATACACACATCCTTTTTTCAATACTACAATTCAGGATGTGGAAAACTAAAAAACATAATAAAATGTACATATTGTGGTGCTTGCATGGCATTCAACCATAAAATACTGCAAGCCATACAACCATTCCCTAACACTTCAATTTTTGGCCATGACTTATGGATTGGTTTAGTCGCAGAATCTATCGGCAAAGTACACTTTTTAGATACACCACTAATACTCTACCGCCGCCACGACAACTCTTTAACTACCATATCCAACAACTTTCTAACTCGCAGTAAACGACCATTTTGGATTAAAATTAAAAGCCGAATATCAATCATATACCACCTTATAATATTTAATATAAAACACTATTTATGCAAGAAACATTAGTATCAATAATCACACCTCTCTACAATGGCGAAGCCTTTGTAGCACAAACAATAGATAGTGTTCTTGCACAAACCTATACCAATTGGGAGATGATTGTCATCAACGATGGTTCACGCGACAATAGCGAAAATATTGTTCGTGGCTATTGCGATATCGACCATCGTATCAAAATATTCAATCAGTCTAATGCAGGCTCAGCTGCTGCTCGCAACAATGGTATTCGTCGTGCCGAAGGTCGCTACATTGCCCTCCTCGATGCCGACGACCTTTGGGAACCTAATTTCCTCGAATCGCAATTGGCATTGATGAAAGAGCATAATGCTCTATTGGTATATGGAGCACACAAACGAATTGACGCTAACAACAACGAATGTCTAACTCCATTCATTCCGCCAAAACATATAACATACACTGATTTACTAAAAACATGTTCTATCACCTGTCTCACAGGGCTATACGATACGAGTAAATATGGCAAAGTCTATCTCCACGAAGAATTCCGTTCTTTACGCGATGATTATATATATTGGCTCGAAATAATCAAACAAACAGGTGATGCTTGGGGTAATCAAAATATAATTGGCTCATACCGAATACTTGGCAATTCTGTTTCTCGTAACAAAAAGAAAGTTATAAAACCTCAATTCCTTGTTTATTACAAAGTAGAAAAACTCGGACTAATCCGTAGTCTATACTATTTAGCTCATTGGGCAATCAACGGATTCCTTAAATATCGCAAATAATGAAAAAAGAATACGACTATCTCATCGTTGGTGCAGGACTTTATGGTGCTGTTTTTGCTTATCAAGCCACCCAAAATGGCAAAAAATGTCTTGTTGTTGACCGCCGACCTCACATCGGGGGCAACCTCTATTGCGAAAACATCGCAGGCATCAACGTACACCAATATGGTCCTCACATTTTTCACACTTCAGATATCGAAGTATGGAATTTCGTCAATTCAATAGTCCCTTTCAATCGCTTTACTAACGAACCACTTGCAAACTACAAAGGTAAACTCTACAATTTGCCTTTCAATATGAATACTTTCCGCCAATTGTGGGGCATTACAAACCCAAGTGAAGCGAAAATCAAAATAGAAGAACAACGGGCTGAATACGCAAAAATTCAACCTCGTAATCTCGAAGAACAAGCTCTAAAACTCGTAGGTCGCGACATATACGAAATTCTCATTAAAGGCTACACCGAAAAACAATGGGGGCGTAAAACTACCGAACTTCCAAGTTTCATCATCAAACGTCTTCCTCTTCGATTTACGTACAACAACAACTATTTCAATGACCGCTATCAAGGTATTCCGCAAGGAGGTTATAACAAACTAATATTCAAACTACTAAAAGACTGCGAAATTCAACTCAATGTCGATTATAACAAACAACGCACCGAATTAGAATCTCTTGCACAAACAGTAGTATATACTGGTATGCTCGATGAATATTTCGACTATTGCTATGGCGAACTCGAATATCGTAGTCTTAAATTCGAACATCAACTACTCGACACCGAAAACTATCAAGGTAATGCTGTTGTAAATTATACTGAAAAAGAGGTACCTTTTACTCGAATTATTGAACACAAACATTTCGAATATGGCACTCAACCTCAAACTATCATCACACGCGAATATCCTATTGCATGGAATCGTAAAGAAGAGGCGTACTACCCTATCAATGATGCTCACAACAATGCACTTTACCTCAAATATCGTGTTTTAGCTTCGCAAAAAAACAACTTCATTTTCGGTGGTCGCCTCGCCGAATACACCTACTACGACATGGACAAAATCGTCCGCGCCGCACTCGACAAAGCCAAAGAACACCTGTCTATCTAATAAAGAGTTAATAGTTATTAGTGATTATCACTCCTAACTCCTAACTCTTAACTCTTAACTATGATAAACGCTTCAATCGTCCTATATCACACACCTGCACCCGAAGTACAAAAAATAGTTCGGTCGTTACGTGCATGCTCCGAAATTGATGAAATTTGGCTTATCGACAATTCCGAAATAATGACCGAAGCATTTATGTTTCTCCCAGCCACCTACATTTTCAACAACAAAAATCTCGGTTACGGACGCGCTCATAATATAGCTCTCGAAAAATCACTTAAAACAAACGCAAAATACCACCTCGTACTAAATTCCGATATCGAATTCACACCCGATATAATAACTAATTTAGTAAACTTCATGGATGCCAATCCCGACGTCGGACACTCAATGCCCCTTGTACGCTATCCTAATGGTAATATTCAATATCTTGCAAAACAACTACCAACTCCTTTCGACCTTTTTGCACGCAGATTTTTACCAAAATCATGGACTAAAAAACGTACAGCCCACTTCGAAAACCACTCATTCTACCAACAACCCAATTATAAATCACAACTACTCGAAGTACCTTATCTATCTGGTTGTTTTATGTTTCTTCGATGCGATGCTCTTCGCAAAGTTGGTCTTTTTGACCCTCGCTTTTTTATGTATCCCGAAGACATCGACCTCACTCGCCGTATCAACCAACACTACCGCACAGTGATGTATCCTGCCGTCGAAATAACACATAATCACGCTCAAGGCTCATATCACTCACCACGACTCCTTTGGATTCACATCACCAACATGATTAAATATTTCTTAAAATGGGGATTTAATTAATGCACAATTCACAACCAACGGTCACGCCCGAAGGGAAGTAATGCACAATTCACAATTATTCCATCAAGTCAATAATTGAGAACTATTAATTATGAATTATGAATTATAAATTATGAATTATGAAAATTCTCCCATTAACATATCTCGGCAACATCCTCTACTACGCCCACCTAATTCAAGGCGGGTGCACTATCGACATACACTCACACTACGTTAAACAAACATACACAAATCGTTGCACAATTCTATCTACCAACGGACCACAAGACCTTACAATCCCAATCATAAAACCAAAAGAAAAAACACCAATCAAAGATATTCGCATCTCAACTCACGATAATTGGCAACAACTTCATTGGCGCGCTATTCAATCTGCCTACAATTCTACACCTTTTTTCGAATATTTTTGCGACGACTATGCCCCTTTTTATGAGAAAAAATGGGATTTTCTACTCGATTTCAACCTCGAAATCCAACAAAAAACACTCGAATTACTTAATTTTACTAAAATAGAATTCACTCTATCAGATAGTTACATCGAACCCTCAAATTTTATTGCAAAAGATTTGCGAGAAGTGATAAATCCTAAAAAATTTAATGTAACTTTGTACAATGAATTGAACAATCCATACTACCAAATTTTCGATTCAAAATTCGGTTTCACACCCAACTTAAGCATAATAGATTTACTATTTAATATGGGTAACGAATCCCGAATTTACTTAAAAGAGTTGAGAACCGAAGGTCTTTGAGCCTTTGGCGAAAAAATTGAGAATTGCTATAAAATATATAAACAATATAATTCACACTAATAACTAACCTCACAGCGTAATGCATTAGCGAAAATCTCGCTACTCGCTACTCGCTACTAAAAATCTAAACAAAATGGCACAAAACATTGATTGGGGCAGCCTCGGATTTGGTTATGTTCCTACTCCTTACAACGTTCGCTGCACTTACACTAACAAAGCATGGGGCGAACTCCGCGTATGCGACACTCCAGAAATCACACTTCACATCTCTTCTGCTGTTCTTCACTACGCTCAAGAATGTTTCGAAGGTATGAAAGCTTTCCGTGGTAAAGATGGTAAAGTACGTATCTTCCGTATCGAAGATGGTGGCCGTCGTATGCAAGACTCTTGCCGCGGTATCCAAATGCCTGAATTACCACTTGAAAAATTCGTAGAAGCTGTTAAAAAAGTTGTTGAACTCAACGCTGATTTCATTCCTCCTTACGGAACAGGTGCATCTCTCTACATCCGTCCTGTATTGTTCGCTACTACTCCTCTCGTAGGTGTTAAACCAGCTGACGACTACGAATTCGTAGTATTCGTTACTCCAGTAGGTCCTTACTTCAAAGGCGGTTTCAAAGCTACTCCATTCATGCTCAGCCGTAAATACGACCGCGCTGCTCCTCTCGGAACAGGTAACATCAAAGTTGGTGGTAACTACGCTGCTTCTATGACTGCTACTGTAGAAAGCCACGACATGGGCTACTCTAACGTATTCTATCTTGATCCTAAAGAAAAACGTTATATCGACGAATGTGGTGCTGCTAACTTCTTCGCTATCAAAGGTAACGCTTACCTCACTCCTCGTTCACGCTCTATCCTCCCTTCAATCACAAACCGCAGTTTGATTACTTTGGCTGAAGATATGGGTATGCGTATCGAACGTCGTCCTATCTCTGTTGACGAACTCGGTCACTTCGACGAATGTGGTGCTTGTGGTACTGCTGCTGTTATCTCTCCTGTATCTAAAATCGTTGATATCGAAAACGATATTACTTACGTATTCGGCGATGGCAACCCAGGTCCAAAATCAACTGAACTCTACAACCGCCTCCGCGCTATCCAACTCGGTGAAGCTGAAGATAGATTCGGTTGGTGTACAATCCTCGATATCTAATTTATCAATAATTTAGTTATAAAAAAGCGTCAAACAAAAGTTTGATGCTTTTTTTATTACTCTCTACATATTCTACCATATCTTATAGAGAAGGACTTAAACAAGTCCAAAGACAACAATACAATTACAACGAAATATCAAATGTATCAACACATACAAAAAAACTTATCCTCATAAACAACTATCATAATCTTCAAATTAATAATAAATATATAAACCAATCCTATTTTGTTACACAGCAAATAACCTACAAAAAAATAAAAAGACGCAATAATTTGCGTCTTTTTATTTTTTGCACCATTTTTGCAATAAATTATGATAGTATATAAAATATTTTTTGTAACTTTGCAGTTCAGTATAGACGCAATATATTGCGTCCGAACAACCGAAAGGTTGAAAAATAAAACGTGAAAAACACGAAAAATATTATTAACATTTTAAAAATAAATTATTATGATTAAACTTGGTATTAACGGTTTCGGCCGTATCGGACGTATGGTGTTCCGCGCTGCTATCCAAAATTTTAGCAACGACATTCAAGTAGTAGGTATCAACGACTTGCTCGACCCTGATTATTTAGCTTACATGTTGAAATACGACTCTGTTCATGGTCGTTTCCAAGGTGAAGTAGCTATCGAAGGTAACTTCCTTGTTGTTAATGGTCAACGCATCCGCTTAACAGCAGAAATGGATCCAGCTAACCTCAAATGGGACGAAGTAGGTGCTGACGTTGTTGTTGAATCAACAGGTCTATTCCTCGAAGACGAAAAAGCTCGCAAACACATCGCTGCTGGTGCTAAAAAAGTTATCATGTCTGCTCCTTCAAAAGACGCAACTCCTATGTTCGTTTATGGTGTTAACCACACTACTTACGCAGGTCAAGACATCATCTCTAACGCATCTTGTACAACTAACTGCTTGGCTCCTATCACTAAAGTATTGAACGATAACTTCGGTGTTGTTAAAGGTCTTATGACTACTGTTCACGCTGCAACAGCTACTCAAAAAACTGTTGACGGTCCTTCTAAAAAAGACTGGCGTGGTGGTCGCGGTATCCTCGAAAACATCATTCCTTCTTCAACAGGTGCTGCTAAAGCTGTAGGTAAAGTTCTCCCTGAACTTAACGGCAAATTGACTGGTATGTCATTCCGCGTTCCTACTTCTGACGTTTCTGTTGTTGACTTGACAGTTGTTCTTGAAAAACCAGCTACTAAAGAAGAAATCTGCGCTGCTATGAAAGCTGCTTCTGAAGGCGAATTGAAAGGTATCCTCGGCTATACAGAAGATGCAGTTGTTTCAACTGACTTCCGTGGTTGCGCCCTCACTTCTATCTTCGATGCTAACGCAGGTATCTCTCTTGATGCTAACTTCGCTAAAGTTGTTTCTTGGTATGACAACGAATGGGGTTACTCAAACAAAGTGCTCGAAATGGCTCGCGTTATTATGAAATAATGCAACAAACGAGAGCAATAAAATACTAAACAATATTTTTTGCAATAGCAAAAAATAAACAATAAAAACACCTAAAACTCATCAAACTTGTTTGAAGGAGTTTTGGGTGTTTTTATTGTTTTTTTGTGATAACAAAATTGTTTAGTATTTTATTGCCGAGTAACGCATTATTCTTGAGCAAAGCGAAAAAATAATCACCCAAAACTCAAAATAAATACCCCATCTTGATATAGAAGTTAGCCCACTTAGCATTATCTTGTTTGTTGAGCGACATTGCCCAATCTACCGACAACACAAAATTCTCATTCATCGCCACTTTCAAACCCATACCTGCTGCCATGTGAGGCAAATAGACTTGCGATTTATCAAGATTACCCTCTTTATCAAGAACAAAATAGTCGCTAAGTTCTCGCTTCAACGGGTCTTTATCTACCATATATGCGGCTTTTACCGCTTGAAAATCCAATTTATATGGTTGTGTAATCACACCTAAATCAAAAAATGGAGCTAAACCAATATAAAAATGTTGTCTGCCTATATCGAACTTCGCCACTTTCGCACGCAATTCTATATTAGCATAAGCAAAACCATTTGCCAAAATACGATTACGCATAATTCCTCGCAACGAATTCGCACCACCTAATCCCTCATACATAACACGTTGGATAAACAAGGTATTAAGATAGGTATTCATATAAAATGGCGATTTACCTGCAATATTATTCTGTGTACCTATACGATATGCAAATGTTACACGATCGCGGTATATTGGTACATAATGTCGAAAATTGAAGTTAAATTGCAAATGGTTATATCCTGCATCTGCTTGCTGTCCATACTTAGCATTAAATGCGGCAGTATAAGTAAAAAATGCATCCGCATATATTCCCTTCGTTGGGCAAGTTCTTTGGTCTCGACTATCATACGTTAAACCTGCACGAAGGTATGGATGCCAACCTCCCTTTGACTCATTAGGGTCTATCAAACCCCACTTTTCATATTTTTCATACAATCCCTCTATTTGATCATTCATTGCTTTTTGGTCTGCTAACGGAATATTTGGGTCATATTTTTTCTTACCATTGAGCATATCTATATCACACTCATCAATCATATAACCCAAAACACCAAGCCCCGCATTCCACTTTATATTCTTCCATATTGTCCCCTCAATATCAGCCGCAAAACGAAAAAGGTCTCGTTTATATTTATAAAAAGCACGAGATTGATACTGCGCCACATCACCCATCTTACTCTTATCTTTCTTCCATTTATGAAAATCTTGGTCATAAACCGACTGATAACCATTATAGCCATAAAAATCGCACATCGCATCTGGCTGATAAGTAGCATCCAATGTCAAACGATGCTTCGGTATCAAATACTTACTATCATAATTTACACGGAATATACCATAATTTTTAGTTGTATATGCCGCCTCTGCATAGATTGAGTGAATATATTCTGGATACTGCGAACCATCACCATAATAGTAAATGTTAGCAAGTGCTCCACCCTGAAAACCTAAATCAGCATCAAATGCTACAGATGGAAGTGCACCAAAGTTCCAACCTCTCTTTATCTTGCGACCCAAAGAGTCTGTCGCTTGAACCTTATCCTTCCTTGCTGCCTGCGATGTTATTGCAAACAAGGCTACAAATATAAATACAATACAACGTTTCATAATTCCAACAAATAAAATCTATCCCAATACCCATGCTAAAAAGACTCCTATATAAGTGCCCACAGCATAACCAACTAATCCAACCACAATGCCCGAGATAAGCACTTTTTTATTCTTCATGGCACCTGCAATAGGCGGAACGAATGGTGGCGAACACAACAAACCAACTTGTGATACGCAGAACAAATCACCACTAACCTTTGCAATTCTACAAAGTATCAAGTGCAAAAGCACCGAAACTCCAATAACCCACAACACAAATCCTCCTACATACCACGAACCACCATTCACACTATGAATATTAAACATTGATGCTACAATAACACTAAAAATCAAGATAAAAAACATTCCCAGTTCAAACGTCTTTGGCAACTCACGCACTTTCTTAAAAAATGAAGCTATAATCGATAATGTTGTAATTGTTAATATGACAACTAACTCATTCAAAGTACCAGTAATAAATAAAGCCAAACCTGCACCAATAGCAAGAAAAACAACACTCAACCCAAATCCCTTCATCATACCAATCAAATTCTTCTTCTCAAACATATTGTGGTAATTTTCCACATCAGCTGTCTCTACGGTATCTGCATCTCTACGTCCACGACAAGTCACATCCTTATAAGGCAACAACTTACGGAAAATCTTATAACCACCGCCTAACAAAAAGAATATATATGGCATAGTAATTACCATCTGAAAAGCCAAGACAATTGCCATCAACGACTTATCTACATTTAACGCTGCACCAAGGGCATTAAAGTTCATTGTTCCACCAGTATAAATACCCACCAACATACTTGCAACTTTATCCGATTCAGAAACATAATTACGAAATATAAAATACCCCGAAACAGCAGCTACAATGACCGATACAAGACCTAAAACAAGAGCCCACGCAGTCTTTGGTAATGCCTTTGTCCATAACTTAAAGTCACAATTAAACAACATTAAAGGAATAGCAAGAGGAACTGCTACATTCATAAGAGTAGATTGTAACTTACCGAAAGTAGCCGCTATCTCAGGAGTTTCAAAAGAAAAAACTCCACATAGCGAGGCTATAATACCCACTGCGTATGCCAATACTACTGTACCAATTTTTTTAACAACAGTCCAACGCTTAAATCCCTCAATAATTAACAAAGGGAATAAAATATAACAAGCAAGAATAATGTAAACTTTAACCATAAGACTCTACTATTTTATTTCATCTGACTTATTAAGTTTGCGTGCAAGATACATATATTCTTGTAAAAACATCCAAAACGGCAATGTAATAAAACATGTCAATGGAATAAAAATCAACTGCCATACAAATTGTATCGAAGTATAGAAAGCTTCATCTTTTACCTTCCAACGCACAATCAACCATACCAACCATAAAGGAAAGGTTACAACCCCAGCAACTAATGCCAATGGAGATAAAATAACTAACAAGAAAATTAGCAACCATTTAGGCATACGATGCTTAGGAAACCAATTCAACTCTTTAGGCGGATTTTTCTTGAGTTCTTGCCAATTCTTTTCATAATTTTCATCATCAGGCACCCACAATATCAACTCACGCATTCGTTTAGTAAGTTCCTCACGCATCTCAAGAATCAATTTCGAATACTCCAAATCACTATGTTCTGCAACAAACTCAGTAACATTCATCGGTTTACCAATATTAACAACAAGAGTATCCCAAAGATTAAACCAATCGCCATATTCCAAACCAACTGGCACAATATATATAGGCTTTTCTTTACCAAATTCTTCATTTGCACGAAGCGAAATTCTGAATATCCCTTTCTTTAAAGGAAGTAAAGAGTGTTTCGCTCTATGAGTTCCCTCTGGCAAAATACAAAATGGCACACCTGTGCGCAATGTTTCAATAGCACGATTCTCCGTCTCATCATTTTTAAGCACTTCACTCGCTCCATCTCGCATACGACGAATAGGCATAATTTTAATCCAATTAAGAAACTTAGCTATTCTCTTATTACGAAAAATATCTGCTCTTGCAACAAACACTTTATGCCCTTTATTGATAAATAACACAGCAAGGGCATCCTGCAAAGCATTAGTATGATTAGGAGCAAAGATTATCGCTCCGTCAGTTGGAATATTCTCCTTACCCACATATTTAATATGACGATAAGACCTATGAAACATCCATTTTACAAAAGGATAACAAATACGATACCCGATATTTTCATCATATATCTGTTTCATGCTTTTAAATCTTTAAATATTATACTTTAAACCCACTTAACAGTCAAATAATCTACAAATGTACAATATTTTTTTGATATAACAAAACGTTTAGCACATAAACTGACTACACCTCATACATTTCCCTTTGCAACAATTCTAAAAATCTCGCTCCATCACCACCATCCATCTGCACATGATGAAACTGAAACGATATTGGCAACAAAGTCTTAAACCAACCCTTACGATATTTTCCCCACATCACCATCGGATTACAAAACTTATCAGTATATTGATTTACTATACAATCCAACTCGGTTTGAATCATAGCAGATGTACCAACAACCATATAATCATCCAAAAACGAACTCTTACATTCTGATGCAACTTGACCCGTCATTCTCTTGTAAACTTCAAAAAACTGTTTTAAATCCACATCAAACGGAATATCACACGAATTAATTCCACCTTTTATATTCTTAACAATAACATTTATAGCCAATCTATCATATTTATACAATTTACCCTGCTCTGGTAACAAATAAAACTCCTCCAACTGATTCGCAGCCTTACCAATACACCAACAAAGTAAGGCATTAAACCCTACTCCAAATTTCTTACTCATCTTCAACACTCTACTTACATCAAACGTTTTTGTTAACGTAACCATAGGCATCGGCGAAGAGATCCAAAGTTCAAATGCCTTACCTCTCAAAGTATCCTGCGGATTCACTTCTACTTTCATATCAAATTACATAAACTAAAAAAAAAATCACAACATATATCTATTTTGCTTGCAAAATTACAAAATATAATTAAATAACACAAATTTTTATTTTTTCCACAAATATACACAAATAAAATTACCCCCTCCAACCATAAACAATCGACTATTGACTATAGACTATTGACCATAGACAACAAAAAAAGAGAGTCTATTCTTTCGAATAAACTCTCTCTAAAAACGGCGGCGACCTACTCTCCCACGATGCAACGCAGTACCATCGGCGCAAGTGGGCTTAACTTCTCTGTTCGGAATGGGAAGAGGTGGAACCCCACTGCTATAACCACCTAAATATCTTTTTTAGTTACTAGTTATTAGTGTTTAGTTATTAACGACTAGTAAACTATATCTTTAGGTATTGCACGTTAT
>JBGVPL010000013.1:0-71073 GCA_045126975.1 Candidatus Aphodosoma sp.
GGTATTTTTATTTACCTTGTACTTATACTACATTTTTGTTGTTTTCAATCTTTCAAAGAACTTGTTTCCGTTTTTGTCGAAACGGACTGCAAAGTTACGACATTTTTTTGAATCTGCAAAATATTTCAAAAAAAATATTTACTTTTCCTTTCAAACGTCTGCTTTCTTAACTCGCAGGCAACCTCTCTCGATTGCGGATGCAAAGTTACTGCTTTTTCTGATACTACCAAAATATTTTTAACCTTTTTTCTAAAGTTTTTTATAAGTTACTGTTTTTCAAAAAGAAAAATTTTTATTTTTTTGCGATTTTTATGAATTTTATATCTATATTGAGGGCTTTAAGGGCTATTTTTAATCTCTAAAAGATGTTTTATAACATGATTTTTTCGCGATTTTCTGTTTTTTTGTGTTTTTTTGAGTAAAAACGGGATATTTTTATTCCTCGCAAAAATGTCAAATTTATTTTTTTAGACATAAAATAGAATATTCTCTGTCGCACCTACGGCGCTATTTTAAATATAACCCTTATCAGGGGCTTACACCCCTGCCTGTGATATTCCACGCCTACGGCGTTCTTTTCCCACGGACACCAATATAAAAAAAAATAGAGACGCAAAATTTTGCGTCTCTACTCTATCACTTATTATTTTTCTTTGGGATATCTGAATGATGTATAAATATCAAGAAAAGCCGATATAAACAATGTCAGAATACTCAAATTTTCACCTTTAAACATAAGATATGCAGAAATTAGAACAAGAATTGCACTTACGGCAAGCATATTATTAAGACGACGAACTCTAAAATCATCGGATTGAGGAAGAGTTAGCAAACGACCTATAATAGAAAAAACTGCTCCTACAGAAAATATATATGGTACATACACCGACAAAGAAGCAATTGGATTGAAAACAAACCCAATTACAGCAACAATAATAACAATATAACCTATAGCATAAAGAGGGAAACCGTATTTTTTCATAATTGAGACAAAAGACACGAGATATGAGATAAATCAACTCGCTACGCTCGTTTACAGTTAAATTAACGCTCTAATAGATTTTTTATTGCTTGAATATCTCGTTTAATATCGAGAATTTCGGCTGCAATATTACGAATATCAGGTTCACCTGCTTCACGCACAAGTTCTGCTACATTAACATTAAAATACTTTGCAATCTGAACCAAGCGTGTAAAAGGTATATTAGTCTCACCACGCTCAAATTTGGTATAAGTATTAAGCGAGCAACCCAAATCCATAGCCACCACTTCCTGTGTTAAACCTTGAGATTGACGTGTAAGACGAATATTGCGACCTAATGTTTTTAAATCCATATATTATATATAAGGTGAAATTAAAATAAGGGCTGTGTTGACATAACACAGCCCTATATTTATTATAAAAGATATTTAGCAGAAATTGACTCGTGGTTATAGACTTGCGTAATAGTTTCAGCAAACATATCAGCAACAGAAATCACGCGTACTTTAGGGCATTTAGTTTGGTCGAAAGGAATTGAATCAGTGAAAATGAGTTCAGACATTTTAGAGTTCATTACGTTTTCGATTGCTTTGCCTGACATAACAGGGTGAGTAACCATAGCGCGAACTGAGCGTGCTCCGTTGTCCATCATGAGGTCGGCAGCTTTACAGAGAGTACCTGCAGTGTCAGCCATATCGTCAACAATAAGAATATTTTTGTCTTTTACATCACCGATGATACTCATATTGCTTACTACGTTGGCTTTTTCGCGTGTTTTGTGACAAAGTACGAGTGGCACATCGAGGTGTTTAGCATAAGTGTGAGCACGTTTTGAACCACCGATATCAGGAGAAGCAATTACGAGATTGTCGATATTTAGGCTCTTAATGAATGGAACGTACACTGTAGAAGCGTAAAGGTGGTCAACAGGAATATCGAAGAAACCTTGAATTTGGTCTGCGTGAAGGTCCATTGTCACGATGCGGTCAACACCTGCAACATGGAGCATATCAGCAACGAGTTTTGCACCGATAGCAACACGTGGTTTATCTTTACGGTCTTGACGAGCCCAACCGAAATAAGGCATTACAGCGATGATTTTACCAGCAGAAGCACGTTTTGCTGCATCAATCATAAGAAGGAGTTCCATCAAATTGTCGGCAGATGGGAAAGTTGATTGTACGATAAATACGTAACGACCACGAATTGTTTCGTCGTAAGAAATACCAAACTCGCCATCAGAAAAGCGAGTGTAAGTGCTTTTGCCTAATTCGCAGCCAAGAGAAGCGCAAATTTTTTCCGCAAAATAGCGACTGGCAGAGCAAGAAAATACTTGAAATGGTAGCGGATTCATATTGAGATTAGTGATTAAAATTAAATATCTCGAATTATTACGGCTAATTGTATGTTGTACAATGTCCGACATGCAAAGTTACATTTTTCTTGTGGGTTATGCAAGTTTTTTTATAAAAAAATGTAAAAAAATAGAATTTTATGATTTTATGTTGTACAACATGTTTTTATAAATTAGCAAATTTAAGGTTTTTTGAGGATAAAAAGCGGGATTTAGCCTCTAAAAAACTGGCACTTGGAAACTATTATATTTATTTGAGTTTTCTATAAAAATCTATCATTTAGACATTTATAATTTTTAACATCTTTTTTAAGATAAAATAACATATTTTGTAATGTCAGTTGAAAAATAAGTTGTAAATTTGCACGCTAAAAAAATATGTGTACTGATTTAAGAGCAAAAATATTAAAAACTGCTGGCGAATTGTTTTTTAAATTCGGCATAAGGAGTGTGAGTATCGATGATATTTGCAATGATTTGCATATCTCGAAAAAGACTTTTTATACTGTATTTAAACAAAAAGATGAATTGGTGGTCGAATTGCTTGATGCTATTTTGCAGAAAAAAGAGAAAGATTATCGTGTTGTGATAGAACAAGAGTGTAATGTGCTTGATATGTTGGTGCAAAATTTCAAAAAATTGCGTGGACGTTCAATTGAAAAACATCTTGCTTTTGGCTACGATTTGGAGAAGTTTTATCCTGAGTTATGGCATACTCATCTAATAAAGATGAAAGAATTAGATCAAACATATACGGCACAGATGTTGCAGAAAGGAATTTTACAAGGTATGTATCGAAAGGATTTGAATGTAGAGGCTACTGCGATTCTGATTTCGAATATGGTGCCTGATACACTAAAAGAGTTGATGAAATTGTCGATGAATACAGCTCAAAGAGTTGATTATATACTTGATATTTTAGTACATATACTATGTAATGAAAAAGGACTGAATTATTATCAATGTACAGTTTTGGAAAAATAAAATAAAAAAATATAAATAAAAAATTATGAAGAAATTATCATTGATTTTATTATGCATTATGCATTGTGCATTATGCATTAATTTAATGGCTCAAGAGAACTCAGGTAAAGAGTTGCGTTTGTCGTTGGCAGAGGCTCGCGATTATGCTATTGAGCACAATCGTACTTTGCAGAATGCTGACCTTTCGGTGCGTCAAGCGTATGCTTCGCGTTGGCAAACTATTGCTTCGATGTTACCACAAGCAGATATGTCGCTTGGGTTAAATTACACTGATGGAAAAATGAAGTTTTCGATGGGTGAAGGTATGATGATGAATCGTGAGATTGAAAACTTGGCGGGTTCGTTGGGTGTTACTGCGTCAATGGCTGTTAATGGTCAATTGATTATGGGTGCGCTTATCAATAATACTGCTATTGAAATGCAAGACATCAACAAACGCAATAGTGAACTTGATGTGGTTTCGAGCGTTGAGACATATTATATTACTGCTCTTGCAATGGAGAAAACAGTTGATATTTTGGATAAGAGCTTGGTTGACCTTGAAAAATTGTATGAAATAACAAATAATTCGGTTGTGGCTGGTGTGGCTGAACAAACAACAGCAGACCAAATTAAAGTTCAAGTTTCGAGCATGCGTAGTGCAATCAATTCAACTAAACGCTCGTTGGAGATGATTTACAATGCTTTGGCATTGCAATTGGCGGCTGGTGCAGATGTAACTTTAGTGTTGACTGACGAACTTGAAAGCGTATTGAATGTGGAAGATGCGTTGAATTTATTGTCGGCTGATTTTAATATTTCAAATAATTATGGTTATCAATTGGCTGAGCAAAACGTGAAAATGGCTAAGCAAAATGTGATTATGGCAGGTTTGGCATACGTTCCTACGCTTAGTGCATTCTATCAATATACAGCACCTAACAAATATTTCTCGGGTGAAGCTGCCATGGAGCAATCGATGGGGGTTGTAGGTTTGCAATTGTCTATTCCATTGTGGTCGAGCGGTAAACGTGCTGCTGCGATTACAGAAAAGAAATTGGCTCGCCAAGCAGCTGAAAATTCATTGGCAGATGCTCGTGATGGTTTGATGGTACAACACAAACAATTGCGTTATAACCTTTCGACTGCTTATGAAGATTTTGATATTCAAAAAATGAATATTGATGTGTCGCAACGAGTGTTTGAAAGTACATCAAATAAATTTGAGTATGGACATGCTTCATCGCTTGAACTCACAAACGCAAGTATGACATTGCTTACTGCTCAAAGCGATTATGTACAAGCAATATTGAATCTTGTAAATGCACAAATTGAGCTTAAAAAGCTTTTAAACAAATAATTATCAAGAAATAATAAGTAAAATTAAAATACAATGAAAAGAATTTATTTTATTGCTGCTGTTGCATTGGCAGTATTGACAACATTTGCATCATGCGGTTCAAAAAAAGAATCGGCAGATGAAAAAGCAGTAAGTGAGCGTATTGAGAAAGTGAAAACGCAAGCGATGACTACTACAACAATTACACGTGAAGTAGTGCTTAGTGCTATTTTGCAAGGTTATGAAACTCAAAATGTAGCTCCTTCGGTTACTGGTAAAATTGAGCATATCTATGTTGAAGAGGGCTCTAAAGTTGCTACAGGAGATAATCTCGTACGCATGGACGAATTGCAATATAAAACAGCTAAACTTACATACGCAAATCTTGGTGTAGAATTGGCACGTGTTGAGGCATTGTTGAAAACAGGTAGCGCAACACAACAAGCATACGACCAATTGAAACTTTCGTATGACCAAACAGCTGAAAATATTGACTTTTTGGAGAAAAATACATACGTAAAAGCTCCATTTGATGGCGTTATTTCGGCTAAAAACTATGAAGATGGCGAACTTTATAGTGGTCAACCAATTTTGGTTCTCACACAAATCTCTACATTGAAAGCAGAAATCGCAGTTCCTGAACGTTATTTCCCAATGGTAAAAGCAGGTATGAAGCTTGATATTCGCTCTGAGATTTATGGTGAAGGACAAGTATTTGAAGGCGTAGTAGAACGTGTATTCCCTACTATCGACCCAGCATCTCACACATTTACTATTAAAGTGAAAATTGCTAATGGCAAAGATATGCTTCGCCCAGGTATGTATGTTAATGCAAAATTGTTCCTTGGCGAAGAAGATGTAATCGTAGTGCCTTATCAAGCAGTATTGAAACTTCAAGGTGCTGATAATCGTTATGTTTATATCAACCGTGGAGGTAATGCTAAATACGTGCCAGTAGAACTTGGACAACGTTTTGACGACCAAGTAGAGATTATCTCTGACGAAATTCAAGCAGGCGATGAGCTTGTAGTTATTGGTCAAGCTCGTTTGGTTGATGGCGTAAAATTAGAAATTGTAAAATAAAGTATAGTACAAAGTAATAAGTCGTAAGTAGAAAGACTTATAATAATTGACTTACGACTTTTTACTTATTACTTACTACTAAAAAGTCTAAAAAAATGAGTATATATAAATCGGCGATTAACAGTCCTATTACCACAGCGTTGGTGTTTGTGGCTGTGATGATATTAGGTGTATTCTCATATATGAGATTGCCTATCGACCAATTTCCAGAAATGGAGCCTCCATATATCTCGGTAATGACCTCATATGCTGGTGCCAATAGTTCGGAAATTGAAACAAATGTGAGTAAATTGCTCGAAAATAGTCTTAACTCTGTAGAGGGTTTGAAAGAGATTACATCTACAAGTAAAGATAATATTTCGCTCGTTATTCTTGAATTTGAATGGGGTTACGACCTCGATGAAGCGGTGAACGACATCCGTTCGTCTATCGACATGGTGTATGACAACTTGCCAGATGCAGTGAGCCGTCCGTTGATTTTCAAATTCAACACTTCGTCAATGCCTATTATGCAATATGCTATTACGGCAGAAGAGAGCTATCCTGGTTTGGAAAAAATTCTTGACGACCAAGTAGTCAATGTATTGAATCGTATCGACGGTATCGGTAACTTGTCATTAGGTGGTGCTCCAAAACGTTATGTATATATTGACCTCGACCCACAAAAACTTGATGCTTACGGACTTTCTGTAGAACAAGTAGGTAATGCTGTTAGTGGCAACAACCTCAACCTTGCATCAGGTTCGGTGAAAATGGGTAAAGAGCAATATCAACTTCGTGTTCAAAGTGAGTATGTAGAGAGTCAAGAAATGAATGATATTGTTGTTACTACTACTCGTGATGGCAAACAAGTTTATGTGCGCGATTTGGCTGAAGTGCGTGATACTATTAAAGACGTAACACTCGACGAAAAAATCAATGGTCGCGATGGTGTGCGTCTTGTGGTTATGAAACAAACTGGTGCTAACACCGTGCAAATTGCCGAAGATGTACGTGAAGAGTTAGCTCGTATCGAAAAAACTTTACCTCCTGATATTAAAATTCAGAATATCTATGACTCATCAACTGAAATTAAAAATGCCATTAATGGTTTGATCGAGTCTGTAGGTTATGCATTGTTGTTCGTTATTTTGGTGGTATTATTCTTCCTTGGCGAATGGCGTGCTGCGTTTATTATTTCTGTAACAATTCCAATTTCATTGCTCGTTGCGTTCATCTACTTGTTGATGACAGATAGTTCGCTCAACATCATTTCGCTCTGTTCGCTCAACGTGGCCATCGGTATGGTGGTGGACGACGCCATCGTGGTATTGGAAAACATCACAAAACACATCGAGCGTGGCTCTAATCCTCGTGAAGCTTCTATCTATGCAACCAACGAAGTGTGGGTATCAGTTATCGCAACCACATTGGTAATCGTGGCGGTATTCGTGCCGTTGACAATGATTGGTGGTCAAGCAGGTATCTTGTTCAAAGAGTTGGGTTGGATTGTGACAATCGTATGTTGTGTGTCAACAGTTGTGGCTATTTCGCTTACTCCAATGCTTTGTTCTAAACTTTTGAAAGCACGTAAAGTTCGTGTTGACGAAAAAGGTCACCTTATCAAAGAAGAACAACACAAAGGATGGTACAAAAAATATGTGGTAAGTTTCCTCGACAAAGTCGACTACATTTATGCCAATGCACTTCGTTGGTGTTTGAATCACAAAACCATTACTATTCTTGCCATTATAGTATTTGTTGGTCTATCGTTGATTCCTGCTCTTACAGGTCAAATTGGTACCGACTTTATGGCTCAACAAGACAACGGTCGTATGAGTGCAACTATCGAACTTCAACGTGGTACTCGTGTCGAAGAGTCAATGCGTATGGCTCGCCTTATTGAGCAAAAATTCCAAGAAGTAGCACCTGAAATTATCTTGATTTCTACATCTGTAGGTTCTGACGACGAAGGTGGTATTAGCTCATTGTTCTCATCTTCAACAAATAATAAGATTTCGATGACAATTCGTTGTCCTAAAAAATGGGAACGTGAACGTACTATTTGGCAAATTGCAGAATCGCTTCGTGGTGTATTGAATGAAATTCCAGAGGTAATTAACTACACTGTTTCTGCGTCAAGTGGTATGGGTGGCGGTGGAAACTCTAATACTGTAGCGGTTGAAATCTATGGTTACGACTTTAATACAACCAACCGTTTGGCCGAAGAATTGAAAAATAAATTCAAAGCTATTCCATCTGCTCGTGACATCAATATCGACCGTCAAGAAGACCGCGCCGAATTGCAAATTATCTTCGACAAAGAGAAACTTGCACGTCATGGTTTGTCAACATCGGCAGTTTCGATGTATGTGCGTAACCGTGTAAATGGTTTCGTTGCAGGATATTTGAAAGAAGACGGTGAAGAATATGATATTGTAGTGCGTCTTGCCGAAAAATATCGCGATAGTATGACTGATATCGAGGACTTCACTCTCGTAGATGCTATGGGTCAACGTGTGAAACTTAGTGAGTTGGCTAAGGTCGAAGAGTATTGGTGTCCACCTGAAATCAAACGTAAATCGCGTCAACGTATTGTGACTGTATCCGTTACTCCAGAAGGTGTATCTCTTGGTGAATTGGCTGCAACAATTCAAGCAGTTATTGATCAAACCGAAATACCTCAAGGCGTGAATGTAAACGTAGGTGGTACTTATGAAGACCAACAAGAAACATTTGCCGATATGGGTATGTTGTTAGCACTCATTGTCTTGCTTGTGTATATCGTTATGGCATCGCAATTCGAAGACTTTATGAAACCGCTCATCATTATGTCGGCAGCCGTAATGGCAATCCCTGGTGTTATCTGGGCATTGTATATTACAGGCGTATCTCTCGATATGATTGGAGCACTTGGTGTCGTATTGTTGATTGGTATCGTAGTGAAGAATGGTATCGTGCTTGTCGACTATATCAACCTTATGCGTGAGCGTGGCTATGAACTCAACGAAGCAATCGCCCTCTCAGGTCAATCACGTCTTCGCCCTGTATTGATGACAGCATTTACAACCATTCTTGGTATGGTGCCAATGGCATTGAGCCAATCTGAAGGCTCTGAAATGTGGCAACCTCTTGGTATTGTCGTTATTGGTGGTCTTTTGGTGTCTACAATCGTAACATTGATTATCGTACCAATTCTTTATGCCGTAACAAGCCGTCATGGCGACCGCAATAAAGAAGCAGAAAACCGCAAAAACTTCATCTTCATGCAAATTGACGAAAACGATGTGCCAGAAGATGGCGTAGAAACAGCAGAATAATCTATAAATAACACGAGGATAGGATGACATAAAAATAAAAACCTATCATCTTGTCTTCCTGTCAAGAAATATAAACGAGCGAAGCGAGTATGTCTTGTTACTCGCTACTCGCTACTAAAAATCTAAAATATGAAATCAGTATTAATCATATTCAACCAAGCCAATACCGAGCGTGTAGAATATATGCTCGATGAATTAGGCATTCGTGGATTCACATTCTTCGAACAAGTGCAAGGTCGTGGCTCTAACACTGGTGAACCACGTCGTGGAACTCACACATGGCCTGAGATGAACTCTGCAGTAATCACTGTTGTGCCTGACGAGCACGTTGCATCATTGCTCTCTGCAGTTCGCAAACTCGACCTTCGTAACCGCGAAATCGGCGTTCGCGCCTTCGTTTGGAATATCGAACAAACTGTGTGATAATCCATATATAAATACCCCTTGTAAGGCGATGTGTCATAATACATAAACTGCTTCGTTGTTTTCAATATTAAGCTTTAGTCATATACTTTAGTACACTCCTTTCAGCTTAAATTTCAACGCCTTGCATTTTAAGCATTCATTAGATTCTTGCTTCGCTCATCAAAACAAGTAAAACTTCTTTTGCTTTCGCTTATCGCAAGAATTCTGACACATCTTAAAGAGGCTGAGCCAAAATTATCATTTTGACACAGCCTCTTTTTGTATTAAGCCCTTTAGAATTTTCTTTTTGCAAATTATGGTAGTCTAGTAAAAATAAACTCCGCAGGAATGGTATATCATAGGCAGGAGTGTAAGTCCATAATAAAAGGCTCCATTATATAATAAACCCTGAACTAACGCTCTTGAGCCGAATGACGAAAAATAAGGTGACAGAATATATATTGTTATGTATTAACGACTTGAACTAATATCTCTCTATCGCACCTTCGGCGCTTTGGTTTTATATAATTCACTACCGGGGGGTTAACACCCCCGTCTATATTCTATCTCGCCATCAACGTTCTTTTTTTACCAGACACCAATACTTATTTTTAGTATTTTAAATTTAAATATACCTCTATAGGCAATTATTGGAATCGCAAAGGCGAAAACGAAATTGACATAATAATGATAAACGAAGTAGAACAAATATTACGTATTGGCGAAATCAAACGCCAAGCAAAAAATATTGACATGGATTTACTTCGTTCGAAAGCTGATTATTTTTTATCGGTATATCCTGAACTCCAATCATATCAACAAGAACTACTATCCCTCTCTTTACAAGATATTTTATAAACTTCTTCTCCAATATTTTAAAAAGCAGATTTTATAACAAAGAGACTATGCCAAAATTCAAGCATAGTCTCTTTGTTGTGTATTAAAGCAAAATTTATAATACAACCTTTTGAATTTCACCGTTGATTGTAACGAGATAAATACCACGAGGAAGTTGTAGGGTTGTGGCGTTACCTGAGTAAATTAGGCGACCTGCTGCATCAAGCACGTGATAGTTTTCTGTTGCGCCTTCTATGTAGAGTGTGCCATTTTGTGTATATACATTTGCAGATGAAATTTTTGAAGTTTCAATATCAGTAGGATTTCCTCCTTGTGCTATTTGTTTGTCAGTTAAATCGTAAGGTGAGCAGCTCAATTTAGCGCACCAGATGTTACCTTTCAATGCACCACCTGCACCAACAAGAGTTTTACCATCGCCAGATACAGCCCAAACGATACCAAGGTCGTCTTCGTCAGTAATCATAGCATCGATTTGTTCTGCAGTGATACCTTCATAAGCCAAAAGACATTTTTCTAATTCTATATATTCACCATTCTTGAAGATGTATGGTTTACCAAGAGGGTTTACTCCATTCATGCTTTTGAAATATACATGACCTTCGTTGTCAATACATGTTGCACTAGCGTAACAACCTGTATTTTCGATATTGCCATAGTGTGTAAATTTATCATTATCTACATCGTAAGTGAAAGCAATCGAAGCAGCTTCTGTTGCATCAACACCAACGCGAGGCACTGCATAGATGCGACCGCAAACAAATTTACCATTGTGCGACATTGCAGCATCTTCTACAAAAGATACAGCATCATAGATGTCGAATTCACGGTCGATAACCACTGTTTTGTCTTCTGTCTGAATGAAAGTAGTAGGGAGGTTTGTACTACCTGCTGCAGGGAAAAGGTTGTGGTCGAGAGAGATAAGGTAGCGTTTGCCGTCTGTTGACATACCACGGAGTTTTTGCATCTCACCTTTGATAGTATCGCCTGTGATTTCGGCATAACGAGTATAGTCGCGATATTTGAATGTGTTGTCGATTTTGCCATTTATCCAGCGAACAATTTTTCCTTCGTCGTATCCTTTATAGATCGAACCAACCATAATTGTGTCGCCATCTACAATAGCCATAGCAGTAACATCACCGCTAGCATTGGCATATCCTTGTGGCATTGGCAATGTATGCCACAAACCATCGCTTTCGAGCCAGTAAGCAGGTTGTAGGAGGTAAGAACCTCCTACAATAGTACCTTCGTTGTTAATACATAAAGCATTACTTATTTCATTTTCTTTAACTAAAAAAATGTGTTCTCCTGTTTCGAGATTCCATTTAGAAGCATTTATATAACAATAATAAACATTATCATCAAATGCAGAACCTACTGCCCATGCACCATTTTCAGAGATAGCATTAGGATATTGATCTTCAGCTAATAGATTCATAAATACGCCTGTTGGTTGGTTTTGTTCTGCAACTAATGCAAAGCAAATACTCATTAATGTTGAAATTAATAATAAAAATTTTTTCATAATAGTAAATATTTTATAATTAGACATAAAAAAGCGAGAACTTAACTTTCTCGCTACTAATTGGTGTTTGGCGTAACCTTGACTATACGAATAAGTTAAGCTCACGCCGCTATATACACAAAACGTGAGCATTCTTCAACTTATTCCTTCATAGTCTATAATAGTCGCCAAACTTTATTAGTAGAAGAAATGAGCAAAAATGCTATACTTTATAACCCGAGAACGCTACTCGGAGGAGGTGCTGATTGCAATGCTGGTTAGGCATACTCTCGTTGGTTTTGCGGACGCAGCACGCTGCGTCCCTACATTGTGAGATGCACCTCCTATATGTTACCGCAAAGGTAGAAATTATTTTTCAAACACACAAGTGTTTCAAGTAAAAAAAAGTCGAATTTCGATTCTTTGTTGATTTGATTGTGCTCACATTATTTTTCTAATTTTAGTATACCATTTTTTTTTTGTAACTTTGCAAGTTGAATGTCAATAGTCGACAGACAACGGACATTAAATGATTAATATAAAAAACTAATTATATATGGAATCTACAAGACAAGAGAAAATTGCTCGTATGCTCCAAAAGGAATTTGGAGAGATATTTATTCATTATGCTCGCAAGATGCAAGGTACGTTGATTAGTGTGTCAGAGGTACGTATTACGCCTGACCTTAGTATTGCTCGCATATACCTCAGCATATTTCCAACAGACAAAGCTGCTGCTGTGCTTGAACAAGTGAACAAAGACACTAAAGCTCTTCGTTTTGAACTTGGTAATCGTCTTCGTCATCAATTGCGCATAATTCCTGAATTGAACTTCTATAATGATGAGTCAATCGAGAAATTGTCGAAGATTGATGAATTGCTTAATGCTGACCCTTTCCTCCATACTCCGCTTGATGAAATTGAAGGTGAACTATAAATTATTCATAGCGATTAGGTATCTTTTTTCGAAGAAGCGACATAACACCATAAACCTAATTACATGGGTTAGTATGGTGGGGGTTGCTGTGGGTACTGCAGCTTTGATTGCGGTGCTTTCGGTGCTTAATGGCTTTGAAAATATGGTTCAAGATTCGTTTTCGGCATTCGACCCTTCACTGAAAATATTGCCACGAGAAGGTAAATCGTTTTCGTCGAAGGACTCGTTAATAGTAAAAGCCAAAAGATTGAAAGTCCACACAGCATGGTGTGAAGTAGTTGAACAAGACGGATTGATTGCTTTCAACAATAAACAGTCGCCAGCTATCATCAAGGGGGTTGGATATAACTATAGCAATATCGTTGATAACGAAAATCTTATGTGGGATGGTTCGATGGATTTTGATAATTCATACGACAATCTTAATCTTGCCGCAATAGGTATAGGATTGGCTGAACGCATAAATTCGGGAGTTGACTTATTACATCCACTTACACTGTATGCTCCTAAAAATCGTAAAGTTAATCTTGCCCGCCCTGATGCAAATTTCACTCAAACAACATTTTACAACAATGGCATATTCTGCGTACAACAACCTAAATATGATGACAATATGGTTGTGATGCCGATTGACATTGTACGTGAGGCTTATCAGTTGAAAGATGACTACGTTACCGCTATCGAAATAAAATGCGACGAGGAGAGCGTAAAAACAGCAAAAAAAGAGTTGCAAGATATTCTGTCAGAACAATATACCGTTCTTGACCAATATGAGCAACAGGCTGATTTCTATCGTATAGTGAAAATAGAGAAATGGACTACGTTCATGATTTTATGCTTCATCGTGCTGATAGCCACATTCAACATAATCGGCTCGCTATCAATGATTATAATCGAGAAAAAAGATGACATAGCATTATTTAAGTCATTAGGAGCCACACCAAAACAGACTCAGCAATTATTTATATTAGAAGGCACGCTTATTTCGGCTCTTGGCATATTGATAGGTACTCTATTCGGCATCGGCATAGTGTTACTACAACAATATTTTGGATTGATAAAAATAGGCACTGGGTATGTAGCACAAGTTTACCCTGTTGAATTGCAATTATTTGATGTAATAGCTGTTATTATTACGGTGTTAATAATGGGGTATGTATCAGCTTTATATACAGCGAAAAGCCAGTTGAGAATTGAGAATTGAGAATTGAGAGTTGAGAGTTGAGAGTTGAGAGTTGAGAGTTGAGAGACCCCCTCGGTCTTCGACCACTCCCCCTAAAACAGGGGGAGAATATCAGGTTACCAATCTTTTGACACTCTATCTAAAACCAAAGAGGAATAACAAACACAAAAAACATGCATAAAAAACTATTATATATACTGATTTTGAGCTTTTGTTTGATTGGATGTACCGATGAAACAAAGGTGCAATCGGTGAGCCTAAATCCTACGGAATTGACACTCAACATTGGAGAGACTCGCCAAATTGAGATGCAGATAAAGCCTATTTCGGCAATAATATACAACCCAACATCATGGCAATCAAGCAACCCTAATGTCGCTCAAGTAGATGCAAATGGCAATGTAACTGCCATATATGCAGGGGAATGTATCATTACAGGCAAGACAAAATATCATGAAGATTATTGTCATGTTACGGTTGTTGCACCAGAATATAACATTACATTTACGAATGGTATCATGTTTGACGAAGGAATCATAACCCCCTCCGCTTCGCTCGTCCCCCTAAAACAGGGGGATAATACCCAAGTCCGCAACTTGATACTCCGCTTGTATGACGACAACTTGACAATAGATTCAACAGGTGCGATGTCGGGCAATGGACTATTCTTAAACATAAACCTTTATGCTCCAGCCGATAGTGAAAAACTACCAATTGGCACATATAAAACATCAGATACTATCAACGACTTCACAATATTGCCAGGAGCATTGCGCCAAGAGGGGAATTCCTACTATGCCACAGGCTCTTATCTCGGACAATATACCAACAATGGGCTATCAGCTTTGTTTCTAACTGAAGGAGAAATTATAGTAGAAAACAATGGCAATTATTCAATAATATGTTCATTCACAGGAGCTCAAGCCGAAACTATCGATGCAACATTTAATGGCACAATAGATATATACGACACGAGCCAAGAAAATAAAATAACCACAATAGAATATACCGAAGCTGCCTCTGAGCCTATAGAAATAACAGAAGAGCCAACTCTAAATCACATAAAAATTTCGCTTTCAAACAATGACACTATAGTAACATTCGTTGCTCGTACACCGAAATCAATCAACTCACTGCCAGAGGGGAAATATTATATAAGCGACAATATAATGGCTTATACGCTCCTACCTAACGACTGCTATATAACATCAAAAGAGGATAAAATAGCCATCACATCCGCCACACTACAAGTCAAAGAAAATAGATATCAAGCAAACTTCACAGACATAAACGGAATAAAATATTTTATCCGTTCAAAAGAAAGTGAAAATATACAAAAACAAAAGGTTAAATCCTTTGTTAATTAGAAAGATTATTTGTAACTTTGCGGGTTGAAATTCGCAATCCTCACAAATGACAAATACAATTGAGCATCAAGGCATTATTGTCTCGATAGATAATGATATTGCACACGTTAGAATAGAACAAACTTCGGCGTGTGCGTCTTGTCATGTCAAAGAAATGTGTGGTGCATCCGAAAAAACAGAAAAAATCATTGACGCTCATATTGTTGATAACACACTGAAAATAGGCGACCAAGTAACTATAATTGGTCAAAAATCACTTGGTTTTCAAGCTATATTACTTGCGTATGTGTTACCTTTTGTGATTATTATTGTCGCCTTGTTTATTGTCAACATATTCACTACCAACGAAGTGATAATGGGAACTTGCGCACTTGCGTCATTGATTCCTTATTTTGCAGTATTACGCTTGATGCGCAACAAGATACAGGCTAAATTTCAGTTTTACGCAATAAAAAAATAATAGACACGAGATATTAGACACGAGATATATAATCTTACTACTTGCAAAAGACGCAGCACGCTGCGTCCCTACTAAAATCTAAAATTTAATGTCGAACGAACGGTCTTGAGCCGTATGCGAAAAATGGCAAGTCTCGCTACTCGCTACTCGCTACTAAATATCTAAATAATGAACTTAATCGTCTCATCAATCATTGTTTTGGGTGTTATTGGATTAGCTTCAGCTGTAATCCTATATTTTGTGGCCCAAAAATTCAAAGTCGAGGAAGACACTCGAATCGATGCAGTCGCTGAACTCCTCCCTGGTGCCAACTGCGGTGGCTGTGGTTACCCTGGTTGTCGTGGTTTTGCTGAGGCTTGCGTCAAAGCAGACACTTTGGAAAATATGCTTTGCCCTGTAGGTGGACTACCTGTAATGTGTAAAGTATCAGAAGTGTTAGGTCATGCTGTATGTCAAGCAACTCCAAAAATTGCTGTCGTACGTTGCAATGGTACTTGCACTAATCGTCCTCGCACTAACAAATTCGACGGAGCTCACAATTGTAAAATTGCAGCACAATTATATGCAGGAGAAACTAACTGTAGTCATGGTTGTCTTGGTTTTGGCGATTGCGTTACTGCATGTCAATTCGATGCTATAAAAATAAATCCAGAAACTGGCATTCCTGAAGTTGATGAAGAAAAATGTACCGCATGTGGTGCTTGCGTAAAAACTTGTCCTAAAAAAGTAATCGAACTTCGTAACAAGGGAGTTAAAAGTCGTCGTGTATTTGTATCTTGCGTTAATAAAGACAAAGGTGCTGTTGCTCGCAAAGCTTGTTCTGCCGCTTGTATCGGTTGTGGCAAATGCCAAAAAGTTTGTCCTTTCGGTGCTATTAAAGTTGAAAACAACCTTGCATATATCGACTTCGAACTCTGTCGTTCATGCCGCAAATGTGTAAATGAATGTCCAACAGGGGCTATTCATGATGTGAACTTCCCTACTCCTGCTCCTGCAGCAGTAAAACCTGTAGCAGTAAAACCTGAAACATTGAAAATCGCTACAGAACAACCTGTTGAGCCTAAACAAGAAGAACAACCAAAAGTAGAAACTCCACAAGTAGTGGCTCCGATAAAAGAGATTATTGAGGAAGTTAAAGAAGAGGTTGTTGAAATCATCGAAGATATCAAAGAAGAAGTTGTAGAAGTTATAGAGGAAATCAAGGAAGAAATCGAAGAAATCAAAGAGGAGATAAAAGAAGAAATCGAAGAGATTAAAGAGGAGGTTGAAGAACACAAAGAAGAAAACAAAAAACTTGACGAGTTCAACAATACTCCTGTTTCTGAATTAATCGACGAATCGCTTCGCATCAAACCTCGCGAGAAAAAAGAGCCTAAACAAACCAAAAAGGCTAATACTAACGATAATATGCAATCGCTTGATTTTTAAACAGTACAAAGTAGTAAGTAGAAAGTCATAAGACTAATTACTATAAATTATTTTAGTACCGAAGCCTCTCTTACTACTTATTACTTACGACTTACGACTAAAAAGATATGAAAACATTCAAAATAGGTGGTGTTCACCCAAAAGACCAAAAACTATCAGCTCATAAAGCGATTGACACTCTTGCTTTGCCAAAGCAAGCTATCATTCCGCTTAGTCAACATATTGGAGCCCCAGCTACACCTATTGTAGCTAAAGGTGATTATGTGCGTGTAGGTCAACTCATCGCCAAAGCATCTGGCTTTATGAGTGCCAATGTACACTCGCCATATAGCGGTACTATCGAAAAGATCGACAACGCAATAGATGCTTGGGGCATTGCTTGTCCGTCTATCTTCATCAAAGTTGAAGGCGACGAATGGATGCCTGAAATCAATCGCAAAGATGAAGTTATTCGCATCTGCAATCTCGAACCTGCCGAAATCGTTAAACGCATAGGTGATGCTGGTATCGTAGGACTTGGAGGTGCTTGTTTCCCTACTCACGTAAAACTCACTCCTCCACCAACAGCCAAAGCCGAAGTGTTGATTATCAATGGTGTTGAATGTGAACCATACCTCACTTGCGACCATCGACTCATGCTCGAACATGCCGAAGAAATCTTCATCGGTATTTCGATTATCATGAAGGCTATCAACGTCACTCGTGCTATCGTAGGTATCGAATGTAACAAAAAAGATGCTATCGAACACTTCCGCAATATTGCTACTCGCCATTTCGGCATCGAAATCTGCCCACTCAAAATGCACTACCCACAAGGTGGTGAAAAACAATTGATTGATGCCACTATCGGTCGTCAAGTGCCAAGTGGCGCTCTCCCTATCGCAGTGGGCGCAGTAGTGCAAAACGTAGCTACTTGCTATGCTGTGTATGAGGCAGTTCAAAAAAACAAACCTCTCATCGACCGTGTGCTTACTGTTACAGGTCCAGATGTAGAAAACGCACGCAACCTACGTGTACGTTTCGGTACTCCTCTCAACGATATTATCGCTGCTGCAGGTGGTCTTCCTGAAAACACAGGTAAAGTAATCGCTGGTGGACCTATGATGGGACGTGCAGTGAGCAATCTCGAATCGACTACATCTAAGCGCACTTCGGGCTTACTCATCATGCCTGACCGCTTGTCGAAACGTGCTCCAGTCGAAAACTGTATCCGTTGTGGCAAATGCGTAGATGCTTGTCCTATGGCTCTTGAGCCTTACTTGTTGTATAGTCTTACAGAACACTCAATGTGGGATCGTCTCGAACAAGAACAAATCATGGACTGCATCGAATGTGGCTGTTGCTTATTCTCATGTCCTTCACATCGTCCATTGCTCGACTACGTACGCCTCGGCAAAGCCACAGTTGGTGGTATCATTCGTGCTCGCAATGCAAAAAAATAATAATAATAGACACAAGATACTAGACACAAGACACAAGACATTTCATATCCCGCTATTCAAAAGGGACGCAACACGTTGCCTCCCTACTAAAATATAAAAAAAACGAGCGAAGCGAGTAAGTCTCATATCTCGCTACTCGCTACTAAAAATCTAAAAATAATAATATGTTAACATTATCTCCTGCTCCGCATATCCATAATGGCGATAGCGTACGTCGAAATATGCTCAATGTGGTTATTGCCATGTTGCCTGCATATCTCGTATCGCTCTATTACTTTGGATTTGGAGCTCTTTGTGTGAGTTTAATCTCAATAGTATCGTGCCTTTTGTTTGAATTCTTAATTCAAAAATTCATTCTTAAAGGCGATTGTACACTTGGCAACATGTCGGCATTAGTTACAGGTATGTTGTTGGCATTCAACCTCCCATCTAACTTGCCATGGTGGATTGTGATAATTGGTGCATTGGTAGCTATAGGTGTAGGCAAAATGACATTCGGTGGATTGGGCAATAATCCATTCAACCCTGCCCTCGTAGGTCGTGTATTTTTGCTTATCTCGTTCCCTGCTCAAATGACTACATGGCCTCGCCCAATACCAATGAATCTCGCATTCAACTATTTCGATGCAGAAACAGGTGCCACTACCCTCTCTATGCTCAAAGGCGGATTTGGCGAACTTCCTTCGCTCACACAAATGCTCTTCGGCGAAATGGGAGGCTCTCTCGGCGAGGTTAGTGCCATTGCTCTCCTCATCGGTCTCGTATATCTCCTTGCTACTAAAACTATCACTTGGCACATTCCTGTCGCTATTCTCGCTACAGTGTTGGCATTCACAGGCATATTCTTCGCTATCGACCCTGCGACATACGCCAACCCACTCGTTCACCTCATGAGTGGTGGTCTTTTGCTTGGTGCTATTTTCATGGCAACTGACTATGTTACATCGCCAATGACTCACAAAGGTCAACTCATATATGGCTTTGGTATCGGTCTTATCACTTGCGTCATTCGCCTTTGGGGTGCATATCCAGAGGGTATGTCGTTTGCAATTCTCATCATGAATGCCGCTACCCCACTTATCAACAACTATATGAAACCTACACGCTTCGGCGCAAAAGAGAAAGGAGGTAAAAAATGAAAAAGTTAGAGTCTTCTTTCGCTAATATGGTGATTGTTCTCACCGTTATCACTGTCGTCGCAGCTGCTTGCCTCGGTGCGATGAACAACGTAACAGCCGAGCCTATTGCTGCATCTAAAAAAGCAAAACAAGAGGCTGCAATCAAAGCTGTATTGCCTCAGTTTGCATCTGTCGATACTGCTGTTGTCGTAAACGAACAAAAGATTTTCCGTGCCTACGATGCCTCTGGCAATATCGTTGGTATCGCAATCGAAACATCCGAACTCGGTTTTGGCGGCGACGTCATCACTATGGTTGGTTTCGATGCCAATGGCACTATCGTCAACTACTCGCTCCTCCAACATGCCGAAACTCCAGGTCTTGGCTCTAAATTGGTCGATTGGTTCTTGGTGAAATCCGATATTCGTGGTGCAGGTGCCGACCAAATGCCTCTCTGCGTCAGCAAAGATGGTGGCGAATACGATGCCATCACCGCTGCCACTATCTCGTCTCGTGCTTTCCTCAACTCTATCAACAAAGCCTACGAAACCTACCAAATCGCTCGTGGCGAAACACCAGCAGTAGATGCTTGGAGCGGCGCAACAACACAACAAACTGACACTATCGTTGCCACACCAACCGATTCTATTGCTATCGACACAACTACAGTTGATACAACAGCAATCGACACTCTCAACTCTAAAACCAAATGGCAAGTCTCGCTACTCGCTACTCGCTACTAAATATCTAAAAAAATGAATTATTTCAAAACCATAATCAACGGACTCATCAAAGAAAATCCGACCTTCGTATTGATGCTCGGTATGTGTCCTACGCTTGGCACCACCACCTCTGCCCTCAACGGTATGAGTATGGGTCTTGCCACTACATTCGTGCTAATCTGCTCAAACGTAGTCATCTCATTGCTCAAAAATCTTATCCCTGATAAAATCCGTATTCCTGCATTCATCGTAGTAATTGCTACATTCGTAACAATCATACAAATGGCAATGGAGGCATATCTTCCTGCGCTTTACGACTCTCTCGGCCTTTTCATTCCGCTTATCGTAGTGAACTGTATCGTGCTTGGTCGTGCCGAAGCATTTGCAGCCAAAAACAATCCATTTGCTTCATTCTGCGATGGTTTAGGCATAGGACTTGGATTCACATTCGGATTGACCCTACTCGGCATCGTACGCGAACTTCTCGGCACAGGTGCGCTATTCTCACTCCGCATATTCCCTGAAGAATTTGGCGTACTCATCTTCGTCCTCGCCCCAGGCGCATTCATCACACTCGGCTACCTAATCGCAATCATAAATAAACTCAGAACAAGCAAATAAAATTTGAAAGTTTCAAATTTCAAATTTCAAATTTCAAATTATTATGTCATATTTCCTACTAATAATCTCCGCAATATTTGTCAACAACATCGTGTTGGCACAATTTCTTGGTATCTGTCCATTCCTTGGCGTATCAAAAAAGATTGACACTTCGATAGGTATGTCAGCCGCAGTAATGTTCGTTATGACCATTGCCACCATCTGCACCTACCTCCTCGACAACTACGTGCTCCAACCACTTGGCGTACAATATCTACAAACCATATCTTACATCCTTGTAATTGCAGCACTCGTACAGATGGTAGAAATCATCCTCAAAAAGATTTCGCCTGCGCTCTATCAAGCACTTGGCGTATTCTTGCCACTTATCACCACCAACTGTACCATCCTTGGTGTTGCTATTATGGTAATCCAAAAAGACATGAACTTGCTCGAGAGCGTAGTATTTGCCCTCTCCACATCAGCAGGTTTTGGACTTGCGCTCGTACTCTTTGCAGGCATCCGTGAGCAACTCGCCCTCACCAAACTCCCTAAAGGCATCGAAGGCATGCCAACCGCCCTCATCGTAGCAGGTCTCCTCGCTATGGCATTCATGGGCTTCTCAGGCGTTTGCTAAAAAACACACTATCGTAGGGACGCTCGACTCGAGCGTCCGATAACCCAAAGAAGCAAAAAACAACCATTGACAACATAAAACAAGGCTGATTTCTTTTGGAAATCAGCCTTATTTTTATTCTTGTTCATAATAATAGGAGTAATCTATACCCTTCATAAAAATCTCACGGTCGTCGATGCGATCGGTCAAAGCACCTTTCAGTAGAGTTTTAATAAGAGACGAATTGGTTGTACTCTGACGCATAGCCTCCAAATAATCTTTCTTATTTATCACACTCCAATCCACGCACACCTTCAATCGTTTTTTGAAAATCAAATCAAGCCATATACGAGTCGAACGCCCATTGCCCTCCATAAAAGGATGCGCCACATTCATCTCCACATATTTATCTACAACCTCATCAAAAGTAGTTTCAGGCATCAACTCAATAGATTTCAAATTTTGCATCAAATATTCAGCTCGACAAAACAAAGTACCATCTTTCCATATTGTTTTTGTGCGTATTTGCCCTGCAAAATCATAAAGTCCACCAAAAAGATAAGCATGAATCTGTTGCAAACACTTCACCGTGCCAGGCTCCATATCATCCAACAAACCACTCTCAATAAGCACATAAGCCTTCTTTTTACTCTGACCATCAATACTATTATCGCTATAAGTAAACCAATCAAGGAAAGCTCGTGCTCTATTATTAGGATAATATTTTGCCAGTAATTGAACACACTCAGCATCTAAAGCATCCGCTTTTCGTTGTTTACCATCAGGCGCTTCAAATTTGAAGTCGTGAGTAACACTCACGAGTTGAATTCCATCGTTATTAAATTTCTTTTTCAACCAGCGCCAATAATTACTCGCTTTAGTGTAATCCACCTCATCATTAATAGCTCGTACAACATCAATTGCCGAGAACCACCACTTATTATTCTCCTCGTCCCACACAGCACGCACTTCATGGTCATTAAAAAACCTTATTGACTTTTTGCTCATCGTCCTATTTTTTTATCACCCTACAAAGTTAATAAAATTTTCTATCATAACAAAATATGGAAAAAGAAATCCCATATTATTTATTTTTACCAAACAACAATAAAAAATAAATCCTTTTACAAAAAACACCTCGAAAGCCTTGAAGCTTTCGAGGTGTTGCACATTACAAAGTTATTTTATAAAACCACTTTTTTAATTTTGTCACCAATAGCAACCACATATACCCCACGAGGCAACGACAACACTGATTCACGACCAGTATAAATCAATCTACCAAAAGCATCAAATATATTATAGTCAGTTTCAACGCCTTCGACATAAATCATACCACCCTGCGTATAAACTACCAATGAATTTATAGTTGTAGTTTCCACATCTGTTGGTACTTCTTGTATAAATTCACGCCAATAAATATCTTCTGCGTAAGCATTTCGAGCTGCTGTAGGCACTACAAATTCAATATTTCTATTCACTTGATAGAATGTTTTTGCCTTAATTGAAGGAGGGATAGTAGCATGCACTTCCATACGTTCCACTTGATTACAAAGTGCAAAAGCATTATTACCTATACGCTGTACTGATGAAGCAATTACAATTTCGTCTGCATAATTGCAACCATAAAATGCAGCATCGCCAATCTCAGTTACACCCTCTGGTATTACAATATTTTCGAGAGCATGACAACTATAGAATGCGTATTTGCCAATAGATGTAAGATTTTCGCTAAATTCAACTTTCGCCAAAGCATGACAATCGTAAAATGCTCCATCTGGTATCTCAGTTACGCCATCTGGAATTACAATCTCTTCCAACATCCACAAACCGTCAAATTGACGTTCTCTAATTATCCACAAATTTTCTGGTAATACAAGTTTACGAATATTTTTGAAACCTACATAATTGTTGTTTTCAAGAAATTCAGCAAATGCGGTTTGCCCCAAATCACTATTTGTTACTTTTTGTAAATCCAAGACCTCTACAGATGGAATTCTTGGAATATAATCTATATATCCTCCTGTAAAATGTAGTTCTTTCACATTAAGATAAGTAAATTGAGATTCTAACTTATAAATCCAGTTAACATTGGCCTTAACTTTATTTAATTTATCACAACCCCATATGTAAATATCATTAGCAGGAATAGAATTTGGTATAGTAAGAGAGGTTATTTGCGAATCATAAAAACTATAATTATCTATAGATGTTACAGGATATTCAACATCATTATAGGTAACTTTTTCAGGTATAACAATATCTCCTGTATAACTACTACTCCAACCATCCCAATCAGCAGGAGCTGTGAGAATTGCATAATAAGAAATATTATTACAGTCATTAGAAATTACAACTTCTCCATATTCATCGAGCATATAACATGTACTTTCTCTCACATCAAGAATATCCCTAGTTTGTTTTCCATAACCATCGGTAAACAAAATATTAACGTCTTCAATACTTGCATCAAATGTATAACTCCACCAACCATTCCCTTCATTATTAATTGTATATCCTGGCCAATCGACACCTAATACATTGGTACCATCATCTAACCAAGCCCAAAGATTTACTTGTTCCCAATCTTCTGGGCAATAAAAACTTACTTTTATACAATTTTCATCTTTAAGCAGATAATAATATAAACTATCTATCAAAACTTTATCAGGTTCAAAAACTGCTGTAAATTCATAATTATTTTCTCCCATTACAAAAGTATATATCGTATCTGTAGTTCCGCCATATCCCCCTAATTCTTCTATATGATTATCATCAAACAACCAATACAAGAAATGATAACCATCATTAACAGTTGCTTTAATTGTCACCTCTGTTCCTGCTTCATATTCACCACCTCCACTAAGAGTACCTCCCGATGCAAAGTTCGACAAAAGGTCAACTCGATACAAAGGTATCAACTCAAATACGGCTTCTATGTTATAATCTTTCGAATCTACCTCAAATGTATATGGATTTTCATACACAGTTTCATAATCCCAATTATATTCTCCATTAATTTTCCAATATACAAATCTATAACCTTCATTAGCTGTTGCCGTAATTGTCACCTCTGTTCCTGCTTCATATTCACCACCTCCAATTGCATTTCCACCAATCTCATCGTATGAAATAGATACATTATATAACTTTTCAACAAATTCCGCAGTAAGAACAACATCTTCTTCTGCAACAAACGCACGTGGATTTTCGGTTGAGCCATCACTCCATTGCTTAAATTCATAACCATTATATGCCACAGCTTCAAGTTTGACAGTATCTCCTGGCCAATAATATTTTCCACCTATCACTTCGCCCATCTCACTATCATTTGCCAAAGCATCAATTTTATAATAAGTAACATCTATAGCCTCTATATTCAAAAAATTACCCCAATACTCATGATTTTTATAATCATCATAAAATATTGTTGGAACTTTTAATAAACAAGTCAAAACATTCACCCCTAAATCAATCTCTACTTGTGGTGTTTCACCATAACATACAATCGTATTAAGGTTTGGACAATTTCCAAAAGCATTTTCTTTAATCAATTCTACTTTATGAGGTATTTCTATCTTCGTTAAAACAGAACATCCATTAAATGCATCATGATCAATAGTTGTAAGATTGTCAGAAAGTTTTATTGATTTTAATGACGTACAATCCGCAAAAGTCCAATCCCCAATAAATGTAACACTATTAGGCAACGTAATATCCGTAAACGCAGAACATCCCGAAAAAGCACGACCTTCAATACGTTCCAAATTTTCAGAAAAAGTAATTTCTGTAAGAGAACTACATACACAGAATGCCCAAATGCCAATATTTGTAACACTATTAGACATTACAACAGAAGATAAAGATTTACAATCATCAAAAGCATGCTGCTCTATAGTAGTTACAGTTTCAAGAATAGTAATAGATGTTGATTTATGTTTTATAGGATAATGAATTAATTTAGTAATATTTTTGTCGTACAAAACCCCATCAATAGATGCATAATTCGGATTATTTTCATCTACATTTATGGCTTCAAGAGATTGACAACAATGAAAAGCTCTCTCAATAATAGTAGTAACACTAGAAGGTATATTTACTTCAACAAGAGAACTACATCTATAAAAAGCCAACCACTCTATAGTCGTAACACTATTAGATATTGTAATTGAAGTAAGAGATGAACAATAACTGAAAGCATCTTCTCCAATTGTAGTTACACTATATTCTGTTCTATTGTAAGTTACTTTTTCAGGAATAACAATTTCTGATTGAATATACCCTGCACCGTTATCATCCCGATAAGTTCCATCATGTGTAACAGTAGCCGTCTTATTCTCATGATCAAAATCATAATAGATTCCATTTATTTGCGCTTCATACGCAAATGCCATTGCCGAAACAAACAATGCAACTAAAAAAAGTAATCTCTTTTTCATAATTAAAAAAATCAAACGTTAATATTTCAAGTTAATTATAATCAAAGATTTATTAAAAATGTACAAATATAATGGATGGCGGTTTTCTTCGGCACAGTTTGCTTGAAGGTTGCTATTGGGTAGGCTGAGTATTTCTGTATATTTTTAACACAAAAAACGTGGAACTCGACAGTTGTCGTTCCACGGTTTGAGGCTCTCGCATTGCCCAATTATCTTAGAACAACAACGCGAAGCCCACGCTGAAATGTATGTATATTTATACCCTTTATGAGACACAATATATTGCGTCTCTACAGGCTATGTACAACATTCCCGTAGGACATCTAACGTTGCTAAGTCTGAAGATAATTTTGAAAGTTGCGAGATTCCAAACCATCAGAACAAAGCGTCGATAAACGCCTATAACTATATGTCCGTAAACCCACCCTTAAGAAAATGACATATTCCCAACGTAGGCTTACGAGTACAAAGGTATAAAAAAATCTTCATTCTGCAAGTGCAAAATGAAGATTTTTTATAGTGATTAAATAATTGATGGATTATTTAATTTTAGCATTTACGATTTCGAGGATTTCGGCTTCGAGTTTGCATGCTTCGGCAGCAAGTGCGTTAGCTTCGCCTACGAGACGGTCGGCTACTTCGCGGTCTTTCAAACCACCAGCGTTGATTTTCACGTTGAGACATGCACCCAATACAGCAGCACGAGCAGCCAATGCACCTACACCAGCATCTGATACTGAATTAGGGTTACCTTCTTCAGCCATTGCACGAATAAGTGGGAATGTGTCCATGGTTGCTTTGATAGTTTCCAATGGCACTTGTGTTGCATAAAGTGTAGCTTCTTGCATAGCAGCAGCACGAGCAGCTTTTTCTTCATCAGTTGATTTAGGCATTGCAAATACTGCCATGATTTTGTTGAAGGCTTCGGTGTCTTCGTCAACCAACCAAAGAAGACGGCTCATCATAGCTTGACCTTTGTCAGCCCATTCAGAGAAGAACTCCCAACGAGCATCCCAACCTGCTTTGTGTGAAGAGAGGTTAGCCACCATAGTAGCCAAAGCAGCAGCGAGTGAACCCATATAAGCAGAGATAGAACCACCACCAGGAGCTGGACTTTCGCTTGCTGTCTCTTGAGCAAAACCTGTACATGTCATATCGACAAGTTTTTTCTTAGTTTTGTCTTCGATGAGATATTCGATAACTTTTTCTTCTGGGTTGAATGGTTTGAGGTCGTCCAAGCCCATTGATTTAACTGCAATTTTGATGATTTCTTCATCGTGAAGACCTACAGAGCGTTGTTGTTTACGCAAGAAATATTTACCTGCTTCGATGAGTGTAGATTTTGGCACAAGACCTACGATTTCGGCACCTGTTACACGCAAACCACGATTAGCAGCACAACGAGATACTTCGTCGAAAGCAACGTGGAGAGGAGTAGTTTTGATATCAGTGATATTCATTGATACTTGAGCGATACCGTATTCGTCGATAAACCAACCGATAGCTTTAGTACCTTTGAGTGTACCAGGAATCATGATATCTTTACCGTTTTCGTCTTTCATCACTTTACCTACAGGTGAGCCACCTTCGCGCATAGGGCGACCTTTTTCGCGTACGTCGAATGCGATAGCATTAGCACGACGAGTAGATGTAGAGTTGAGGTTATAGTTAACTGCGATAAGGAAATCACGAGCACCTACTGCAGTAGCACCAGTTTTAGCAGTTTTTTCGTCCCAAACTGTTGGACCGAAATCAGGGTTTTCTTCTGCTACACCAAAGCGTTGACAAAGAGCTTCGTATTCACCTTTACGGCAAACAGCAAGATTGCGACGTGCAGGAGTGAAAGCAGCAGCTTCGTAAGCATATACAGGAACGCCAAGTTCGTCACCGATACGTTTACCTAATTGACGAGCATATTCAGCACATTCTTCGAGAGTTACACCAGCAACTGGTACGAGTGGACATACGTCAGTTGCACCCATACGAGGGTGAGCACCATGGTGGTGACGCATATCGATGAGTTCAGCAGCTTTGCGAACAGCTTGGAAAGCAGCTTCCATTACTTGTTCTGGTTCGCCCACGAAAGTAACAACTGTACGGTTAGTTGCTTCACCTGGGTCAACATCAAGAAGTTTGATACCTTCTACTTTTTCAATTACATCAGTAATCTGTTTGATTACAGCCAAATCGCGACCTTCAGAAAAATTAGGTACGCATTCAATAAGTTTCTTTTGCATTTTGTATTAGATTTTTTAGAAGACATAAAACATTTTTTTAGAAGACATAAGAACATAATAACAAAAATTATTAAACTATCTTTTTATGTCCTTCTGCTATTCTGTCTTCAATTTAATAATATTATTTTTTATTCATTTACTTACAGTGAATTCATAAGCGTTCGGCATAGTCAAGCGAGCTTGTCTCTGCTCTCACTTTTTATTCATTTCAATACGAGCGAGGAGCTCCATTGTACGAATTTTGTCTTTGTAGAGGTTGTTGGCATTGATTTTTTCGATGCTAAGTGCTGCATCTGAGTTGCCATCCCAACGACGACAGAGGTACAACGAAGTGTAGATACGTCCGATTTGATATTGACGACTGAAACGGAGACCAAGTGCATAGTCCTCACCGTAAGATGTGTTAGGCACTTTCACACGGCGAAGCATTGGAGTGTAGAACGCACGAGGAGCACCAAGTCCATTGATACGGAGCGCATTGTTGCGACCATTATCTGGAGTCCACTCTTTGTGGTCAATCAATCCAGGTGGAATTGGTTGCATATCGCCATTAGTCATTGTGTATGAGCCAACTACCATAGCGCAATTTTGTTCGTAGAAGGCATTAACGATAGTTTGGAGAGTATTTTCGTCTTGATAAACGTCGTCAGAGTCGAGTTGAACGGCAAATTTACCGCAAGTCGCATGGTCAACACCAGCATTCCAGCAACCACCGATACCAAGGTCAGTACGCTCTGGCACGAGGTGAACTACACGATTGTCTTGTTCGGCATATTTGCGGATAATATCCGAAGTACCATCAGTAGAATAGTTGTCGATGATGATGAGGTTGAATGGGAATGTAGTTTTTTGAGCTAATACAGAGCGGATTGCATCTTCGATAGTACGAACACGATTGCGTACAGGGATGATGACAGATGCTTCATTAGCAAATTCGCCTTCGTCGAAGTTAACCGACTCGAAATTAGGCACGAGGTAACCACCAATAGCTTTCAAGTGGTCGGTACAAGCGAGTTCCATCTCGATTTGCACTTGACGGTTTTTAGGGTCAACATAGTCGAATTGTTTTTCGCCACTCTTACGAGTATCGAGTTCGATTTCAGAATAGAGATATTCGTTGATGCGAACGATAGTGGCGTGTTGGCTCACTTTGAGGCGAAGGTTATAGATACCAGCGAATTGATATTCAGCCGAAGTTTCAGCAACAGCACGTTTCAAAGCCTCTGCATTATAGAACAACACCGAGCCGAAGTTGAAATCGTCGCGAAGACTACCTACTTGATAGTCGATAGTAGGAGCATTTTTGCGCTCGCCATCCACGATTTGATAGTAGTCGCTATAAATCATACCTACGCCTGCACCAGCAGCAAGATTATAGAAACGCTCGATGCCATATTGACCAAATTCCAAAGTAGTATATTTGGTATAAATCAATGAAAATTCCGCATCGCTATGTTCAGCAATTTTAGCCACAGTGGCAGAGCTATTCAACGAGTCAACCACCAAACATTTGCAGCCGTCATACTCCACTGGCTCATTTGCCAAAAGATAGATGTCAGCCACCAATTCCGAAGCCTTAAGACCTTCGACTGTAGATTTGAATTGCTCTACAGATTGAGCAGGAATAAAACAATTAATTTTTTTCATATTTTAGATATTTAGTAATTTTTTACCGTAAATTAATAGATAGCACCATAGGTGCGATATACCACAGGCAGGGGTGTAAACCCCTGATAAAACGCATATTCCACATAAACCCCCAACGGGGGTGACAGAGAATCAATCATCGATCAAATAACGCTCGTCATATTCCACCTTATAAGCATCCAAAAACATCATATATTCATCTTTGGCATTTCGCTTCTTATGGTGTTCTTCTTGATTGCGAATATAATTAATCGTTTTATCCAATAATGATGGACTTACCGAAAAAGCACCATACCCCTCTTGCCACTCAAATGTATTATAACGAATATTTTTTGTTTTTATCCACTTACTACTATTTGATTTAAGCACCCTTACAAACTCCGACACCGACATTGTTTTGGGCAATGAAGTTAATATATGTAAATGGTCAGATCTTCCACCTATTTCAATTGGTAAACCTTTGACCCCTTTTATAATACCTCCAATATACGCAAACATTTCATCTAAATCACAATCACAGATTTTAACTCCTGTACTTTTTATATGAAATATTAAATGTATATCTATTTTTACTAATGAATTTCCCATTTTTCCTCTTTCACCCCGATGGGGTTTATTTTTGGGTTTCAATTTCACAGGGGTTTACACCCCTGCCTGTATTATTTCGTCCCGATGGGACTTCGTCGTGTCAAAAACTCTATCACCTGCAGCATAAACTGCTCTTGCATCTCTTCGGTTGCGAGGGTTTCAAATGGGAAACCACACACAACTACACGATAATCCTCACCCGAATATGCCACTGCGGCACTATTATTATTCTGCAAATAACGCACTACTGTATAGGCATTTTCACCCACAGGCACTATTGCATCAGGACTTTCTACGGCATAAATATCTTCGTTCAAGTGTTGAACAAACCGATATTCACCCTCAAAAGATGTGTTATTCGGAGCATAAACAGCCTTTAATTCACCATTTTGAGTAGCACGGTCAGCACGCCATTCTACTTTAAGCACATCTTTAACAAACTGTCTATCAGCCTTAGTAGCATTCACCGACAACCAATTATCCGACGCCACGTATGCCCCCGACACAAACAATGCCCCACCTGCCGATACATAACGACGCAGTTCTCGTTGCAAATTTAATGAAAAAGTTCTGTATTTGCAACTATTTGAGTCATTACCCCACAAAGTTTCTTTCTGTTCGCCAAGTATAAGGTCAACAAGCTTATAATCAACAATATTAACATCACCATTTTCTACTGCTGCTCGCGAACAAGAAACGAAACTATAACCCGCTTTAACTATTGCTCTACCATGCACAAAAGGAAAATCGTGAGTATTACCTGCAACCAACATCTCTTCGCAGTCGCTATTGCTCTGTCCCCAACCGGAATCGTCATCCGAAATCCAAGGGTGGCGCGAATCGAAATCGTGCTGACGTCCAATATATTGCAACTCTACTCCATCGCCTACGCCACGGTCGAGCCACTCAGGAAAACCTGCATAAGGCGCAGATTGGAAGCCTTCGGGGCCAGCCACACGGTCGAACCCATTGATAATCAAGACTTCGCCCTTAGCATTACGAGCCGAATATGCCGAAAGTATTTCACTATCCATACTTGCACCGCCTGCATTCACTGCCACCACCTTATAACTCATCATCTCATCTACACCAATAGGCAAAACCGCCACTGTATCATCGACTAACACACCATTATCCCACCCTTCACCATCGCGACGAGTATAGACAACATAACGCTCTGCCACCGCAGTAGATTCGAGCGAATCAATAGTTGGTCGCCAAGAGAGGCGCACTTTGTTATCGCCAATCAATCGAAGCGCAAAACTATTGATAGGGAGAGGCGTAATAACGTAATCTTTATTATTCTGAGTAGCAATGAATTTTGTCATTGCCTTATAAATCGCACGCGAAACGATAAACTTGAAGCGAGGGTCAAGTCCATAACGCATATCCTCAAAGTTCTGATGCGAAAGTAGTTCAAGCAACATAGCAGGCACCTCAGGACGACGCGACTCACTATACGAGCGGTCCCACATCCAACGCTGTGTCCAACGCGGATTGGCAGTAGCACGAATATCACCTACAATTTGCTGCATCATAAAATCAGTGAAATCGCGCGATGCAAAACGACTTTGCCCCGATGGAAAATCGTATTTATACTCTTTTTCGTTCACATCAAAAGGTGTTGTATAGATACAAAGCGTACCAATTGCAGTATCCAATTTGCAACCCGCATCAGAGTGGAAAGCAAAAGAGAGGTCGATAGGAATACCCAATCCAACCGAGTCGGGAGCATTCATCGAGCCTTGATTGAGCCAATTAACCCATTGAGCACGACAAGTATAGTCGTCAGTATAATCGTTCAATCCCTTAGTATAAGAAATTACCGAATCAGGAGCACCAGCCCATTGCATCCAATAACGAGCAGCTTCCCAAAAACGAGCACGACCACTTGTTTCATACTCCTCCTTTTCGAAAATAGATATTTTGCGCTCACGGTCTTTCTCATCTTCAAGCTGAGCAATCTCCTCATCAGTAGCTGGACGACGAGCCACATTGCCCATACCTCCACCAAAGCGCACTGCATCAGCAACTACAACGCCTTTATGCTTACTTTCATTACTCAACACAACAGAAGCATGTTCAGCATCAGCTCCTTTACGGAAATAGAATTGCCCAAGATATATCCATGTGCCACCACCCATTTGTTGATTTACACGGAAAGTAGTTTCGCCAGCCGAGTGACGCACAGTGTATTTAGCATCAGGCACAGATTTCTTTTCAGTTGTGTATGCAATAGATACCCAATACCAACCATCTTCGGGTATTTCAGCTGTCCAAACCACCGTAGATGTTTCATCTTTATTAGTTTTTATCACACCATAAGTGCCTGCGCGAAATGGATTCTCGTGTTCATGATAAACCTCTTGTGTATGAGCAAATCCTGGAGCTTTCAATTGTGCATTGTGCATTATGCATTGTGCATTATCGTTATCAACCACCACTTCATTGCGCTGATAATCACGCTCACGAGGCATAAAGACATTAGCCCCTGCACGCTCAAGCATAGGTGCAAGATAAGGAATGACAAACGAGAGTGTAAATTTGTCCTCAACGGTAGTAAACACCCTTGCACGTTGCCATTGCCAACGGTCAGTGCGTTGCTCATAGTACCAACCATGACTCTGCCAAAGTGCAATATTACGGTCTTGAAGTCCATGTTTTATATCATACACCCTATCTTCATTACGCACAAATGGCACTGTTTCAGTGTATTTAGTATTATAACGAGATTGGTCGATATCCGATTTTGCACGATAATAGTTAGGTACAAGGTCACGAATATTATTCTTTTTTTGCACACAAAGTTGCACTTTATAACCCTTGTATCGAGGCGCAATAACTGCTTTCACAGCCTGCTCCATTGAATCGACTAAGGCAGGACGATAATGAAGCGAATTGAACATATCGCCCAATTCCACCTTGTATGTATCACCACTAATGCGCACTCTATCAACCTTGAAATTGCCCCATACACGTGAATTACGTGCAAAATGAAGCAAAGTGTCCTCTACTTGTTGCTTATAATTCTGCGCTGAAAGCAACAAGATAGAGGACAAAAACAATAATATAAAACTTATTTTTTTCATTCCAAATTTAGGTTATAGATTAGAGGTTAGAGGTTAAAAAAATAGTCTCCAAGCACTATAACCTTTAACCACTAACCTTTAACCCTCAAAACTTACAATCTGAGTTTCAACCCTGCAAAGATAGTATCAATGCGGAAATTAAATACGGCATTCATTTCACCTGCCATACAAAGACCACATTCATCACAGATATTCAAACCTTCACCAGCACAACCCGAACGAGTACCATCAGCATAAATAAAGTTTGTAACCCAGCAACGACGTTTGAAGTTGTTGTGTTTCATAAGTTTAAGACCCGAAACCGAGTTCATAATAGGATAGCCTTTCTTCTTCATTTCTATCACTTTATCAATCACTTCGATACGTTTTTGCTTATCAAGTACCATAGATACTTCTGAGCCTGGGAATGGAGTATAGAAATTGATAGATATTTGTTCGATTGCAGGGTTGTTTTTGGCATATTCGATTGTAGGTACTACTGCTTCGTAGTTATATGTGCTAACCACCATATTGACACTAAGGTGTTTATGACCACATGAAGCAATATTCTCTTCGAGGCGTTTGAATGTACCCTTACCACGAATATACTCGTGATAATCGCCAATACCATCAAGACTCACCCAAATACTATCGGCTTTGCTACCTTTGAAAGGTAATTGAGCATTAGTAGTGATAGTAGCAGAGAAGAAACCTTCCTCTTTTGCTAAATCGATAAGGTCGTTAATACGATATTCTCCATCGCGCCAAAGCATTACTTCACCACCTTCGAAATCGACAAAACGAGAGCCAAGCGAATAAGCATAACGAAGTTGCTCACGCACTTGCTCATAAGTCATAATATTTGGATTCTCACGTGCATATACAGCACAATGACGACACTTAAGATTACATTTATCACCGATAAACAATACTGTTTGCAATGGGCGTTTACGGCCAAGCACTCTTGCGCCGAAAAACCACCAACCGAGATAGAAAAGTTTTTTCATTTGATAGAGTAATAGTAGCGAGTAGCGAGATATGAGACTTACTCGCTACGCTCGTTATTATAATATAGAAATAACAACATTCACAATCGCCAAAAGGAGGCAGAAGAAAGTAACAAGGTTACGAGCCATAAGCCAATGGAAAAGGAACCAATCGACATTATGTTTTTTATATGCTTCCCAATCGCCCATAGGACCCATCCACCAACGTGGAGTCAGGTCTTCTGGTTCATTGTAAACAAACTTCTTCACCGAAATCCACAAGAAGAAAGCCAAAGGCAACAATACCGACACGACGAGATATGCCCAATGAAAGAAACCTACAGCTACACCTACGAATATGAATATAAAAGGCAAAAGAGAAAAGATAGCCAAAGCTGCCAATTCGCATTTTGGAGTACCAAGCACACGAGCAAAGGTCATTTTATCGGCTTTTTCATCAGCCACAATATCAATAACCGAGTGAGTATAGACAATATTTGTAACCAACATACCCACTGCAACACTCAAGACAACAATATTCCAATCAAATACGCCACACGCAGCATATTGCATACCAATCATCAAAAGGACACCAAACATAAGTCCGATAACCAATTCACCATAACCACGATAACCTAATTTAAGTGGTCCTCCCGAATATGACAAACCAAGTATGCCTGCAATAGCCGTAACCAAAGCAATAGGCCAACCTCTAAACCACAATATCACTAAGCCGCAAACAACTGCAATAGAAAGGAATACGATTATTGCATTACGCAAATCTTTGATAGTAGCCTGACCAGATGTGATATAAGGATATTTCGACATACGGGCACGGAAACCCTCACCAGCCAAAGCCTCACGTTTTTCGGCAGAGCCAATTTTATAATCGAAATAGTCATCAGCAAGATTCATTCCCAAATGGGCACAAATAACACCAAACAAAGCCACTAATGCCATCCACCAACAAAAACCATCGTGCAAAGCACCTACCGAAATAGCCAACAATGATGGCAAAATACTTTGAGGAAGCGCAATAGAACGCGCATTATCAATCCAAAATTTAACTTTATTCATAGTAACAAAAATAGCAAACAAGGTGCATCAAAATAATGCACCTTAATATTATATCTACTCTGATTTATAAGATTTAAAAACATACATTGGTGAAGGAATCGTACGCTCAAGCGGTTGCAACAACTCAAGAGTTATTCCACTTTCAACTAAAGCATCATTCACTGTCTTAAATGCAACTTCTGGGGTATTATTCTCTTGACTAAGATGACAAAGAAATACGTGCGACAAATTGTCATTAGGATTATCAGCCAAGAATCTTGCAGTATGCTCATTGCACATGTGCCCTACATGCGAACGTACACGTTGTTTCAATGGATACGGATATGGTCCATTCTTCAACATATTATCATCATAATTCGCCTCAATCACTAAATAATTAGCTCTCGTAATATGGTCTGCCGCCTCTTTGCCAATAAATCCAAGGTCTGTAGCAATAACAAAACGTTGATTACCATAAACAAAAGAATAACCCACACAATCCGTAGCATCATGCGACACAGGAAATGCTTGAATCGTAAAATCGCGTATTACAATATTATCTCCTTTTTTATAGAATTTATGAGCAGAAACCAATTTTTCAGTCACACGATAATTTCGATTTATACCTTTATGCATCTCTGCAGTAACATAAACCGGAATATGATACTTCTCTCCCAAGACACCCACAGCTTTAATATGGTCTGTATGGTCGTGAGTGATAAAAATGCCCCAAATATTTTCAAACGAAAGTCCATGTTCCTTTAGCTCGCGTTTCACGGTACGCACCGCTACTCCGGCATCAATCAAGAAACCGTAACTCGCTGTGCCTATGTAGTAACAATTGCCACTACTGCCGCTACCCATACTAAAAAAACGTAATCTATCCATCGTAAAAAGTTGAGAGTTGAGAATTGAAAGTAGAAAGACGAAATATTCATCTTTCCAACTTACAAAGTTATAAAAAAAATATGAATTATGCAGTATAAATCGCTAACTATTTTCATAAAAAAACGCTCACTTTAAGTGAGCGTTTTCAATACTATTCATAATAAAGTTTTATCACTTTAGATTTACGTTTAATACCATCATTTGATGCATATTTTAATACATAAACTTTATTTGATGCTAATTGAGGCACTTCAACTACATTCGACAAAACAGGCACAGAAGTAATCAAACGACCATCTATAGAATAGATAAATATACTATGATTTTCATCCACCACAGGAAGATAAATCATATACTTATCACCATCTTTCAACACATCCAACTTACGACTCTCTGCACCGAACCCAGGTAAAGTTGTAACAGCAATTTCATTAGAATAATCTGTCACATTCTCATATCGACCATACAAATCTTTATCAGATGCTTTCACACGATATTTATACTCTGTACCACCCAATAAATTTCCAACAGTAAACTTCATTTGATTAGAATTTTCCGCCAATACAATTTCATCAGTCAAAACAAAATTAGTATCTACACCTTCAACTGAATAAACTGACAACAGATATTCAGTAGCATCAAAAACAGTATCCCAAACTGCTGTGAACGTATAAGGAGAAACATCTTCAGCTGCGTATGCTGTAGGGGCTATTACATAAACTGGACGAGGAGCACATCCACGTAAAACAATAGGTTTTTCATAATTCTGAGCAGTCAACAATAATGTCTCAGCAATATAATTCGAATAAGTATATACTTTAGGGGCATATTTAATTTCAACATTCACATCAATAGTACTATCTGCATCAGCAGCAAACAATAGATTATCTGCAAATTCGTCATCAGTACCAGCCTTACGAATAGAATAATTAGTAGAATTTAGCATCAACTTTATATCTCCAATAATGCTATCTCCTTTTATATTCAAAGTTTTTATTTGTTCCTCGCCAAGAATAGCACTAAAAGCATGCAAATCATCACCTTCAAACCTAAAAACAGGATTAAGTATAGGAGTACCATAAACAAAAGTAATCAATCTATCGTTTTCGGTAATCTGAGAAAGTCCTTTATCTAAAACAGTACCACCACGCAACTTAAACTGATAATCAGTAACTTTTCCCTTACCAGGGAAGGTATTATAAACAGGAACATCTGTACCTCTTTCAGCACAACATATCTCAACCCCCATGCTATTCGCAATATTATTCACGGTATTTTCATCCCATTTTCTAACATTATAGGACACTCTTGTTATCAACATTCCCTGAGCAGGAACACCATCATGCTCGAGTTTTTGACGATTTTCAATCAAAAAGAACTCTTTAGGATTAGGATTAACACCATCCATATTATGAGTAGTTTCAGCAACCAAATATGCCGAATTACTAATAGATAATGGTTCTAATTCTAACTTTGCATCAACAGATAGTTGCTTAGGTTGTAACCAACCAAGATAAAAACGCTCATAGGCTGAATAAGTAGGTGGTGTGCGACCATTACTATTATAAGAACCATTATCCATAACATCCCATGCGCCCAAGGTTTTATGTCCCGCATAATTTGTTGAATACAAATCCGGCAAAGATAATACGTGCCCAAATTCGTGAACAAATGTACCAATCCCACACATATCTCCTCCACTATTACCCCTAAGTTCTGATGTACAAGCATAATCACCTAAACGAACACCATCAAATTCAACTTGTGAAACAATATAAGAACGATGAGGCCAAATGGTACTTGCACCACCACCTTCGGCTTGATTATAACCTGCATAATAGACAAAAACATTATCTACATAACCATCACCATTTTCATCAAAATCAGTAAAATCAATATCTGCATCAGCTGCCGTACATGCATCAACAATTAAATTTCCAGGACGTTTATCATGAACATCTCCATCTTCCTCTCCATAGAATTTCATATCATTAGGCAAATCGTATGGGCCTACTACAACAAATTCAGGATCAAAAATAGCATTCGATGCACGACGAAAATAATCACGTGCCGAACCAGTTGCCCCATTTTCAGAATAATTATTCTTATTCAATAAATCAGAAAAATCTTTATATGCTGTCTCTGATTTAAAAGAACGATCACTATAATTAACCAAAATAACAAGACTTTTAGGAGAGCCAGTCAATGGATAACCTTTATTACTCGATGCTCGTTCTACTCTCAAATAATTATCATAAGAGCGAATAGCGACTATACTATCTAAAAATGATTTAACCTCAGAATACTTAGTAAAAGCATTAGGCGAAGGCATAATTTGTGCAGTAACAACATCTAACTCAGCATTTACTAACAAACCTTTATCATTATATGACAACAAAAAACCATCTTCCGAAACCATATAGGAATAATATTCATCCCCATACAAATAATAATTCACAACCGAACCATCAGGTTGCATTGCTGTTATCAACCCTGGATAAGCAGGAACAGAATAAACAACTAATGAAGATATAAATAACAATAAAGAAATAACTATTTTTTTCATACTCTGTAAATTACAAAGAGAGACGCAATATATTGCGTCTCTACTCATTTATCAATAAAATATTTTAGCAACTTTATCTTTTCTTCTTACTTTATCTTTTTCTGAATACTTTATTATATAAATTTTACCATCTTCCAATTTAGGCAATACAACCTCTTGCTCATTCGGAGTAATAACATCAACTAATTGACCCTCGATAGTATAAATATACAAATAATAATTTGGTTTTGGAGTAGCCTCAAGGTCAACAATAACAGAACCATCAGTTGCAATAGAGACCTTTAAATCATTTTCTGCTTTTTGTTTTTCAATAACGACCTTAATTTCATTAGAGTAATCTGTAATATTCTCTTCGATTTTAGGGTTTTCTTCATCTTTATCCGAAGCTTGTACTCTGTAATAATATACTCTATCCTCAACTAAACCACCGATAACCATAGCAGTATCATAAGCTTCATATTTCTCTAATTTGAAATTTGCTGTTTTATTACATTCCGCAGTGAAATCATCGAATGTAATACCACCTGTACCAGTATTAATCTCATAATAAAGTTTGAATTGTTGGCATTCAATATCACCTAATTCAAATTCCATTATATCACCTTTGACCTGCGCTGTAATATCGAAAGTTTTCAAAGAAACCCATTCATTATTTACCAAACCATCAAGATGCAATACGCCAATAGTATTCATAGAACGAACCCAGAAAGAAACTTTGTTGATTGGGAAGAAATATTTTTTAGTCCACAATGTATCTGTTTCATTTTTGAAATATATAGAAGGTCTTGATTCTCCATATTGTTGACGATTAGTCTCTTTAAAGTTAGCCGTCCAACCTTCTGTCATCTCATCAGAGCCAAAAGCATCAAATCCTTCAATCTCAACCGATTTTGTATTACTTATCTCATAAACTGACAAGTAATATAAAGTAGCAAATTCTTGATGAGCCCAATGTGCACAGAAAGATTTTTCTGTGATATCTTTAGCTTCGTATGCTACAGGAGGATAAACCTTGACTGCCTTAGGAGCTTCACCAGACAAATCATAATAGATAATATAATTATCAGACTCAACAATAAGTTTATCTTCAAATATTTCTCCATTAGATAATCTTCTTGGTTTATATTGAATTTCCACATTACACTTGAATGTAGAATCTTCTTTTACATCAATAGTAAACTCACGAGAGAATCCAGCATCAGAATCAGCATCTTTAATCATAAAATGATAACCTGATTGCATTTTGAATTCAACCTTTCCTACAATATTACGTCCTAATATTTCCACTACACGATTTTGTACTTCTCCAAACGGAACATTAAAATATGAAATATCACCATTCTTAGAGATATAAGGAGTAGTTGGAGTCTCACCATAGACAAAAGATATAACTTTAGTAGAATCATGTTCAATAATACTTGTCAATGGATCAGGGAATTGATAACCATCTTTCATAGTCAAGAAACAAGTACGCACTTCACTTTTGCCAGGGAAAGTATTATATTCAGGCATTTTAGTATTTTCTGCGGCACAAACAATTTGTGCACCCATATCATCAGCCTTGTTGTTAGGAGTGTTATTCAACCAAGAAGATTTATTATAATCGATATGAGTAACAAGCAAACCATGACCTGGCAAACCAACCGAGTCCCAACCAATATGTTGACGGTTTTCAATCATAAAGAATTCATTTGGATTTGGAGATGCCCCATTCATATTATGAGGTTCTTTCGACAAAATATAAGCTGTATTCGAAGTAATCAAAGGCTCAACCTCAGTAACACCTTTTTCTAAAACAATAGGAGTCAACCAACCCAAAAAGAAACGCTCATAAGAAGAATATGCAGGAGGTGTTTTACCGCCATTATTATATGGACCATTATCCATTGCATCCCAAGAACCAAGAGTAGGTTCCTCGTGACCATAATCTGTAACATAGAAGTCTGGCAAACCGAGTACGTGACCAAATTCGTGACAAAAAGTACCTATACCACACATTGTTGTTCCTTTATTACCTTTCAACTCAGAAGTACAAGCATAGTCATACAAACGAACACCATCGAACTCTTGAGTAGATACTATAGCTGAACGGTGAGGCCAAATAGAACTTTCTGGACCACCTTCGGCTTCATTATAACCCGCATAATAAACAAAAACATTATCTACTTTACCATTACCATCTGTATCATACTCTGAAAAATCAACGCCATCCTCATCAGCAAGACGACACGCATCAATCACAAATTTCTGAGCATTAGCATCTCCATAAGCTCCATTTTTACCATAATATTCCATTGTTTGAGGCAAAGTATATGGTCCTACAATCACAAACTCAGGAGAGAATTGGCCAAAAGAAGAAGCTTCAAAAAAGTCATTAGCCGAACCTGTACCTCCATTTGCAGCGTATCCTTTTTGATTCAATAAAGAATCAAAACTTTCACGAGGATACATAAATTCTACATTTTGAAAATTAACAAGAATAACCAAACTTGTAGGTCTGCCTTGCAAAGGGTATCTTTGAACAGGAACTTCACCTTCCGATTGTACACGCTGAGCTCTATGTTGTTGTGCACGATTTGCAACAACATCTAAATCATTCAGCATCTCAGATGCTTTCAATGCATTTTTTAAGTATCTTTTTTCTTTAGCTGTACGATTTGCAATATTCATCACCTTCAATCCAACTGGAACTATTTGCATATCTTGATTAAATTCTGCATATTCCAAAATATTATCAGCATTAAACGCTACCAAATAGCCATCTTCAGAGGTCATAAAATGAAAATTTTCATCACCTCGCATATAATAACTGATAGTTGTACCATCAGGCTGTGTTTTAGTTATCAAACCAGGATAAGCTGGGACAGCATATAATGCAACTGATAATGAGAAAAATAAGAATAAAAAAGATAAGATTTTTTTCATAATTAATAGATATAAGATTGATTAGTTTGTAATAACACGCAAAGATAATGAAAAAAATTTTATTACACAAATTATTATTCCACAAATTAAATAAAAGATAAAAAAAAGTCCGCTAATTGTTATTAGCGGACTAAAATTCAGTTATAATTCAAATATTATTTTTGAAATGCAACTTTCAAAGAAGAGAACAAAGCTCTGTTAACAGAAAGTTGTTTTTGGAATGCTGCGAAAGGAACAGCACCAAATTCTTTAGCACGAGCTTGAACTTCACTTGGTTCTTCTTCTGTTCTTGGTTCTCCGTAAGTATAAGTTCTTTCAACGAAAGTACCCATTTCGAGAGGCCATACGAATGTTTCATATTCTTCACCTGTTTCAGAATCTGTAGCCATTTCTGTTGCAAAACCGTATGCGTATGGTTTTTCAAACAATTTGAGTTGGAATTCATAGAAGTCAAGGTCGTAATTTCCTTTTGAACCACATTCGAGACCTGCACCTCCTACGAGATAACCACCTTCAACAACTTGTTGATATTCGAAGTTTACATAAGCAACATAAGAATCGAGGTCTCCCAACCAATAACCATTTTCTTCTACATAAGCTTCAGCTTCTTCATCTTTCTCTTCAAATAACAAACCATAAACTGTAAGATATTTTTCTTCATCGAAGTGAGTGTAAGTTGCCATGTGAGGAACAATGCGTTTTTCACCATCAACTTCCATACAATATTCTTCTTCAACATCAGAGAAAGCATAACCACCGAGAGAATAAGCTACATTACCACCCAACTCAGCGTCATAACAAACAGCGATAGCAGTATTCATAATCAACATATAATCGTCATCACCTACAAGGCTATTTTCTTGGATATACATTGATTCTGGCAAAATATAATAAGTTACAGCATAAATAGTATCGTTTTCGCCATCTTCGTTAGAATCTATACCATCGATTTGATAGAAGTTTTCATCCATACCCATAAGTGCCATAGTGTAGAATTTAAGAGCATCGAAAGGAGAAACAACATTTACTTTAGCAGTAGCAGAAATAGTAGTACCTTCGATAGTAGCTGTGATAGTAGCTTCACCAGCGGCAATACCAACTACATTACCTTTAGTATCAACTGTAGCAACAGCTTCGTTGCTTGATTTCCAGTTCACTGTATAAATAGCATCAGTTGCTGGAGAAACTGTAGTTTTAATTTTCTTTTCAGCACCAATTTTAAGTTCAAAATTGTTTGGATTGAGAGTCAAAGAGTCGATTTCTACAGACTCTGGTGTTTTTTCACCACAAGCAGTGAAAAGCACAACAACAGCCATTAAAAACAAAGCGATTTTTTTCATAATTTTTCTATTTTTTAAATTAATATTAATTATTCTTGTTCAACATCTTGACGATAATTTGAGTTATATTGATACTCACTACTTGGCATCCAGAAAGTCAAAGTTGCACTATTGAATTCAACTTTATTACCTGCACCAAGGTTATAGTAATGGTTTTTACCACGTTCTTTAGGAGTTTCAATACAGAAACGTTTCAAAGTTCTCAAAGCACGACCTTCACCCCACAACTCTACGCGCCAGTTTTTATAAAGATAAGTTTTGAACTCTTCTTCATTATAACCATCTATTTGAGCTGCAATAGTTGTGTCGCGTTGTTCAACAAGTTGTTTAAGATAATTTTTAGCTGTTGCTAAATCACCATTACGCCAAGCTGCTTCAGATGCGATAAGATAAGCTTCTTCGATACGCATATAAACAACATCTTGCAACCATTCACGGTCGATATCAGCTTCGTTAGTTGATTTGTTTCCATTAGCAGCTGAATAGAATTTGTTATATGGGTTAAGATTTTTCTTATCACCTTCACCACTTGCATCGAACCATTGTTTACGAATGTCTGTATCGGCGATAGATTCCCACAAAGTTTGGTCGATACCGATAATAGAACCTGCCCAAGCGTATGAATATGTGTAAACGTCAACTTGACCCCAGAAAGAAGCCAAACCAGTACGAGATTCGATAGTTACATCATGACCCCACATCCAAGAAGCACTATTAACGTTATTGAAACCATTTGTCAATACTTCGTCATAGTTCAACATCATATAACCACTATTATTGATAACATCATCAACCAAAGCCAAAGCTTTTGCATAGTAATCAGCGTTGCCATTTTCAGTTTCATAAACATCATAACCACCAGCTTGAAGATAAGTATAAGCTAATAAAACTTTAGCAACATTAGCATCAACAGCCAATTTAGATTCACGAGTATAATCTGCAGCAACAGAATCGAACAAAGCAATTGCACCATCGAGGTCGGCAATAACAAACTCATAAACATCTGTTACAGAAGACAAAGGTTGAGCCATCAAAAGGTCAGTAGAGTCGTTATATTGACGTTCAGAAGCATCATAGATAGGACATACAGGATAATTTGCGCCTAAACCATCGCCAACTAAATCCTTTGAATTCATGTATTGAGCATAACGATTGACTGTTTGATTATCATCAACAGAAGGAGCATAGATATAAGCCAAATTATAATAAGCAAAAGCACGCATAACCTTAGCTTGAGCTAAATCCGCTTTATCGTCAGCAGTCAATTTATCTTCAGTCAAACCATTAAATTTACGGATCAAGTTATTAGCATTATTAATCATAATGAAATAATAAGACCAAGTAGTAGCAGAACGATCTGAAGCATAAGAACGCAAAGCAGCCTCTTCGCCCCACCAACCATAAAGATTATTAACCAAAGCCATATCACTTGCAGTCATATCAGTTGCCATATCGATAGACTTTTGACCGAAATAGATGTGATCACTGCTTGTTTGATCGGCATACAACAATAGGTACAAACCACGAACAGAAGCCTTATTTATACCTGACATATCATCAAATTGTTCTTGCGAAAGCGAACCTCCAGTCATTTCAGTGTCCAAGAAATTCTTAGAACAGCTTGAAAGCGCAAGAATCAGAGTTAAACATAAAGAAAATATTTTAATTGTTTTCATCGTTAGAAAATTTTAGTTGATTAAAATTAGAATGAAATTTTAAAACCACCCTTAATTGCAGAACCTGGAGTATATTGAGAAGCATCAGAGCCACCAAAGAAGTTTGCCATTGGGTTATAACCTCTACGTGCAGATAATACAAATAGGTTGTCAGCATGAACAAATAGACGCAAACTATTGATTTTAGCTTTTTCCATCAATTTTTTAGGGAAGTTGTAACCTAAGCTAAGATTTGACAAAGACAAATAGCTTGATGAAACAAGGAAACGGTCGCCATTACCATAATAACTCCAGAGAGAAGAACCGTTAGCCAAAGCAGGATTTATATCAGTGCGAAGTTCTACGCCATCAGCAACCATTTGTTCTCCAATTTCAGGAGTCCAACGAGCTTGAGTGTACATATCTTGGTGCCAGTTAGTTTCACCACCACGACCTGTGTGCATCAAAGAAGCATAAACTCCATCGCTGTTCCATCCACCGATTTGATATTGGAATGTAGCATTAAGTTCAACGCCATAAACATTCAAATCGAAACCGAAACCACCATACCAATCAGGAATTGCAGATTTACCAAGATAGAAGCTAGACATATAAGTTGGGTCTGTAGTATATGTTTTGCCCAAAATCAAATCAGGATTATCCAAATACTTTTGTAGGTCTTTGTCTGAAACTTTACCACGATATTGGTCTAAGATATATTGGTGTACACTTGATACAAAATATTGAGCAAGTTCTGGATCATTTGGTTGCAATTCTTTACCAGCTTTTCCTTTATCATAGTAAGAAGTGTAAGCAGCTTTACCATCAGCAGTAACACCTTCGTAGTGACCACCATAAAGGTCATATTGAGAGTGACCAAGAGCCATAGCACCGTTCATATCCATAGTACGACCTAATTCGTCAACAGGCATTTTTGTCATCTTACTATCATAGAAAGAACCATTGAGACGGATGTCAAGTTTCACTGCATTTGTGTTAACTGCATGAACGTTAAACATAACTTCGAAACCGTGGTTCATCATAGCAGCATCGTTAATCCAATATGAGCCATAACCCAAAGATGGAGCTACGTAACGAGCCATCAACATATCACTTGTATGTTTATACCAATATTCAAGTTCTGCAGTAAGATATTTTCCAAGAGAGAATTCTGTACCAACGTTAAACATTGAAGAAGACTCCCATGTCAAAGATTGGTTACCTTGATATGATTGGATAATAGCAATTTGGTTATTAACGTTACCGATACCATATTGGTTAGTGTACATATAAGAACCGATACCATCGTTACCCAAAACACCCCAAGATGCTTTAAGTTTTAAGTCACGGAGAAGATTAACTCCAGACATGAATTCTTCGTTAGAAATCAACCAAGCCAAACTTACACCACCGAAAGCACCCCAACGACGACCTGGAGCGAACAAAGAAGAAGCATCACCACGAACGTTAGCGTGAATGAAATATCTTTCTTTGTAGTTATATTTAGCTTGAGCGAAATAAGAGTCACGAGCCATGTAAGAAGTAGAAGAACTTACACCTGACATAACTACTGCATTGCTCAATTCCAATCCATCAGGACGAGCTACAACGTCTTTTGCACCTGCTTGACCTGAACTTTGCAAATAGAGAGATTCGTGACCTACGAATGCTTCAAAGTTATGAACATCAAATTGGTTAGAATAAGACAAGAGTTGGTTAGATGTAAATTGGAAACCATGTGATGAGTTTTTAGAGATACGACCAACGCCAGCAGCATCGCCATAATATGGGTTAGTCAAATCGCTAGAAATAGAACCTGCATAAGTCAAACCAAAGTTAGCTGTCAATTTTAGACCTTTGTAAAGAGTAGCTTCCAACATTGCAGTTGAAACCAATTGATGTTGAAGTACATTATAACGGTCATATTGAAGCGCACCAGCAGGGTTGATACCAGAACCATAAAGACGACCATAAACTTGTTCTTTACCATTTTTATCTTTATAAGTGTTAGTACCATAGTCGTACGCTGGTTGTTCACCAGGAATATTTTCGTCTTCAACAACATAACCAGTATTAGGGTCACGCAATAAAACTGGGTAGATAACAGGACATTGGTTAACATACATGAAACCATTGTTCATAGCACCACCACCATCTTGACCTGGAGCATCGAAGATAGAATATGAATAGTTCATATTCAAGTTACCTTTCAACCATTTTTTAGCTTGGTGTTCAACATTAACACGAGCATTGAAACGGCTAAAGTCAGAACCGATATAGTAACCACCTTCATTCAAATAACCGAAAGAAGTAAAGTAAGTAGTTTTATCAGAACCACCAGAAATAGTAATTTTAGCATCAAGAGATTGACCTGTACGGAAGATAGATTTTCTCCAACCTGGATCAGGATTATCGATATAACCTTGTTTCAAAGTAGGAGCATTAACACCTGTATAGAATTTACCAGTAGTAGGGTCGATAAGGTCAGCAGGATTTTCATTCCACCAGTTATAAGCTGCAGGAAGACCTTTTGCGTTAGAATTAAACAAGTTAGCAGAAGCTACATCTTCAGGAGTACGGCTACCAAGATTTGTATCTTCAAGGATTAATTGGTTACGCATACTTTCCCAGCAAAGCTCAACATATTGTTGAGGGTCATTGATAAAGTCATACATAGGGAGAAGACGCATATTCGCACCATATTTCACGTCAACTTCAATACGACCAGATGAACCTGAAGTACCTTTTTTAGTAGTATACAAGATAACGCCATTAGCACCACGAGAACCATAAAGAGCTGTAGCAGTAGCATCTTTCAATACAGTCATTGTAGCGATATCGTTAGGGTCGAGTGAAGAAATATCACCATCGAAAGGAATACCATCGACAACGTAAAGAGGAGCTGTACTTGCATTGATAGAACCAATACCACGGATACGAATTGTAGCAGAAGTACCAGGTTGACCAGAAGTAGAAACTACTTGCACACCAGCAACCTCACCAGCAAGTGCTTTAGATACGTCGGTAGGATTTTTCTTCTCAAGAGTTTCAGCTTTTACAGCAGTAGCAGAACCACCAAATGCTTTTTTAGTAGAAGTACCATAAGCCACAACCATGACTTCGTCGAGAACTTCAGCATCAGTAGTAAGACGAACTACCATACCATCTTCAGCTTTTTGCTCTACTGTAGTGTAACCTACATAAGAGATAATAAGATGAGTAGTACCAGAAGGAAGAGTGATAGTAAAGTTACCATCAAAGTCAGAAATAGTACCAACTGTTTCTGCTCCTTTCACCTGGATAGAGGCACCGATTGCAGGTTCGTTATTTTCGTCGATAACGCGACCCGAAACAGTTTTTCCCTGTCCAAATACGACACCAATACATAGTACCAATGCCGAGAACAAAAGAATTAACTTTCTCATAAATGATTTTTTTTAGTTATAAATAATGTTAATAATTAGTTTTCGATATCTATTTTACACAACGAAAACGAGTGTACACTACTGCACACAAATTCAGTTAGCAAAATTACATATTTATCTGCAAATGTGCAAACAAAAATACAACCTTTTTTAGATAATACACTTTTATTCCGTTTTTTTAGGCTAAAATAGAATCATTTACTTTCATTTTATAAGCAACAAAACAAATGAAAATATCAACTGAATATCAATATTTTAAATAAAAGCATTATCAAAAACACTAAAATTACATCCGCTTTTTCACAAAATTGATTAAAAACTATTTTATGTTGTAAAACATGTTTTTAGATAGAAAAAAGTGAAAAAAGTACAATAAAATGAATAAAAATAGAGATTATTTACAGACAAAAATCTCATAAAATGGCCTTTATTTCGACTAAATTCTCAATTATTTGCCCCATAAACTCACAATTTAAGGGTAAATCAGCATTATTTTTGTAAAACACTGCACGTATATTGGCATTTTGTGCACCTTGTATGTCGGTTTGGAAATTATCACCTATAACAAGACATTCAGATGGAGAAGCATTTAACCTATCCAAAACAGTTTGAAAGAATCGAATATCTGGTTTTTGATAGCCTATTTCTTCAGATAAAAAAACATTAGCAAAATAAGGTATAAGTCCAGAACGACGCAATTTTGTATATTGCACTTCGACAAATCCATTGGAAATAATTGAGAGTGTATGCCCTTGAGCTTTGAGATATTCAAGTGTCTCGATTGCCCCATCAACCAAATTAGTTTGCATAGTTGTACGATAAAGAAAATCTTTACCTAATTTTTTAGCTAATTCGACATCTTCATTACCTACTACACGTAAGGGATAAAGAAATCGCTCAAGAGAAAGATAGTCTTTGGTTATTTCACCTTTTGCATATTGTTCCCAAAGTTGGTGATTTTTAACCATATATATATCATAAAACGACTCGAATGAATCGTAATATTGATTCAATTCGTAGTCGTTATAGATTTCGTGCATTGCTATTTTAGAATTTCGGCGGAAATCCCAAAGAGTATCATCGAGGTCAATTAAAAGATGCATTTATGAGTGAGGAGTGAGGAGTTATTTAGCGGTGTTTTTTTGATTTGCGGATTTTGGCAAGGTCTTGTTCTTCATCTTCTTCATCAGAAGATGTATCGTTGTTTTTGCCATCTATACCAGCCACGACAATTACAATTTCACCTTTAGGTGGTGTTGCAGTGAAATGTTCTACAAGTTGTTGAAGTGTGCCACGTTGGGTATCTTCGAACATTTTTGATATTTCGCGCGATACTGATGCTTGGCGTTCTGCACCAAAGGCTTCGGCAAATTGTTGAAGAGTTTTCACCAAACGATAAGGTGATTCGTAGAATATCATTGTACGCTCTTCACTAACAAGCGATTGTATTTTAGTCTGGCGTCCTTTTTTTTGAGGAAGAAAACCTTCAAAACAAAAACGGTCGGTAGGGAGTCCAGAATCGACCAACGCAGGCACAAAGGCTGTTGCACCAGGAAGGCACTCTACCCTAATGCCACGAGCAACACACTCACGTACAAGCATAAATCCTGGATCGGAAATGGCAGGAGTACCCGCATCACTAACCAATGCTATTGATTCTCCAGCAAGAATACGATCGGCAAATTGTGCTATGGTTTTATGCTCATTGAATTTATGATGCGATGCCATAGGAGTATGAATATCAAAATGTTTGAACAATATACCCGTAGTACGAGTATCTTCTGCAAGCACAAGATTCACCTCTTTAAGAATACGTAAAGCACGATAGGTTATATCTTCGAGATTACCAACAGGGGTTGGAACTAAATATAATGCACAATTCATATTTTTTTCACTAAAGGCTAAAAGACCTTCGATTCTCAATTCTCAATTCTCAATTCTCAATTTTCAACTCTCAACTTTCAACTTTCAACTATAAATAACGGCGTTGAAGGAGTTGGATGAAATCGGAAACTGTTTCGTTATCTAATGCCCAATGAACAAAATTTTTAGCGATATATTCTTGGGCTTCGGTCATAGTTTCGAATGAATTAAAATCAGATATTGCTTTATTCATTTTTTCACCATTACCACCAAATAATTCGCGTTGAAAACGGAAACGGTCGCCAAGTGTAATAGATGATTTTAAATCTATTATTTTCTTATTATTAATAGCAGATGCAAGAGTATCATCAGCATTTTTTGCAAGTTTATCTGCAACTGATTCTGTAGTTTCAATAGATTCGGCAAGAGTTATAACTTGATTATCGCCAACAATATCAACAACCGAAACAATTGATTGTTGTTCTTCGGCTGAAATATGTTCAGTTTCTTCAGAAATTTGTTGTTCTTCCTCTAATTTACGCATTTCTTCTTCAATGCGTTTACGTTCAGCTTCTTTTTCTGCTTCGATACGAGCTAATTCGGCTTGACGTTCTTGTTCTTCTTTTTGACGACGAATCTCTTCCTCTTTACGACGAGTTTCTTCCTCTTCACGACGACGTTTTTCAGCCAATTCGGCTTGGCGAGCAGCTTCCAATGCAGCTGCTTGACGTGCTATTTCGGCTTCAGCTTTAATACGCTCTTCTTCTCGACGTTGACGTTCAAGTTCTTCGGCACGAAACAATGCCTCTTGCTCTTCTGCAATACGAGCTAATTCGGCTTGACGAGCAGCTTCTTCGGCTTGTTTTGCCTCTAATTCAGCTTGACGCTGCGCCTCTAATTTATCTTCTACTTCTTTGTTATTAAGATAGTTAATAAGATTTTCAAGATTAGCAGTAAGAGCTTTAGATTTATCCAAAGCTAAACGGAGATATGGAGCAGGAATAGCCTCCATCAAATCAAGACCTTCAGTTAACGTTTGTAATTCGTTGACATCCTTTGCTATAAGTGCAACTAAAACATCTTTGTTCATTTTTGTGTAAAAAGTATTATTTTTATTAGAAATTATTTTGTAACTTTGCAATCGCATATGCAAAAATTTTGCATATGCAATTGCGAAAATGGGCTACGCCACAACATAACCAAAATGAATTTGGTTCTGTTTTCTGCTTGCGCCATTTTTGCAGACACAAAGGTACGAATTTTTTACGAATAAAAAACAATAATATATGTATTTTTTTGAGTCTGCCAATTGCAGTTGCCATCACCGTGGAAGTATTGAGGTGATTTGTGGGTCAATGTTTTCTGGAAAAACAGAAGAATTACTCCGCCGATTGAAACGAGCAAAATTTGCAAAACAGAGAGTTGAAATATTCAAACCTTGTATAGACACACGCTATTCAGAGACTGAAGTTGTAAGTCACGACCATAATGCTATACAATCAACACCAGTAGAATCATCACAAAATATATTGTTGATGGCTGGAGATGTAGATGTTATTGGTATTGATGAAGCACAATTCTTTGATAATGGAATTGTTGATGTATGTCGCCAATTATCAGAAAATGGTTATCGTGTGATAGTTGCTGGATTGGATATGGACTTCCGTTGTACTCCATTCGGACCGATGCCTGCACTAATGGCTATAGCTGATGATATACAAAAGGTGCATGCTGTGTGCGTGCGTTGTGGGGCTCCTGCATACGTTTCACACCGTTTAGTTGCTGGAGAATCGCAAGTATTATTGGGAGAAACTGACAAATATGAACCTATTTGTCGTCATTGTTATAATGAAGAGATGAAGAAACGAGCAACTGATGAGCGCGAATAAGTTTTAAATCATCGTAAGTTGCAACACCTTCGAGTTGTTCAAATAATTCAGAATTAGATATTTCTGGGGTTTCGGTTAGAACAGACATTACCCTACTCAATAAATCGGCATCAACATATTGTTGTATGTCGATTTTTTTTGCGTGTATAAGTTTGGCTATGTGGGTGTAAATGGTACTTAAAACAAGACCACGTTCGTCTGCAACTTCTTGTGGAGTTTTATCTTGAATAAGAAGGGAATAGGTAATTTCTTCTGTAGGTATTTTTTCAGTTTTTTCTTTTTCTTTGCGTTTACGTTTACGCTCGGCTTTAATTTCTGAGACGCAATGTATTGCGTCTCTACTATCGTATTCAGATTCAGGCTCAAAAGCAATATCAGATTGAGCTGATGCATCAATGCCATTCTCGCGACAATAGATTCGAACTATATCGACACACTCCTTCCCGTAACGTTGAATTTTGACTTTACCAAAACCTTTGATTTTAGTAAGTTGCTCTATTTCAATCGGCAATTTATTCGACACTTCTACCAAAGTTGCATTACTAAACATCGTAAATACAGGAATATTCTGCTCTTTACAATAGTCATTACGCCAAGATGCAAGCTGTTTATATAATTTTGGATGCTCCGTTTTAAGCATTTTCACCTCACGCTCAATCACATACGCTTTAACCTTGAATGGAGGTACTTTATATGATTGTTTTACATCGAAATAATTGACCACCGAAATATCATCGGCAATACCAGCTATAATATGACGAAGTTGCGATGCTATTTCAAACACAGCCTGTAAGCGTTCTATATAGTCTTGGGCTTCAACCTTACTCTCTGTAATTGCTGGAGAAGACTCAATAAGCGCCAATAAATCATCGAGTTGTGGCACAAAATATCCTGAAGCCGCCTTAACCCGCTCAGCAATACGCACAATATCAGTTTTTGGATTAAACGAATGAAGTTGCGCCAAAAAACGTTGAGCTACACCATACAATTCATTGACACGAGAGAGGATTTCATCGAGATAAGGTGCAGTTTCTTCATTGAAGTCAGCCAAAACAGTCTTGATATAATTAACAAAATCGAACGCGTGCGACATCAAATCTTCAAGACTAAAAAGTTTAGCAAGCAATTGTACGCTATAACGAGATTTAAACAATTCAACTTGACGCTCCAATTCAATCATAGGCAAGCGCTGTTCGCTATAACGAACTATCTGAGGGTCAACTGCAAGAGAATATGGATTAATTTGCGAAGTAAGCACAATACCATCAAGCGAACGACAACGAGAAAGAGCCACATATACTTGTCCCGACGCAAAAGCCGCAGCAGCATCAATTACTACCCTATCGAATGTCAAGCCCTGACTTTTGTGAATAGTGATAGCCCATGCCAATCGCAATGGATATTGAGTGAATGTACCTAAAGTTTTCTCTTCAAGTTGATTAGTTTTAGGATCAATAGTATATGATTTATTCTCCCAAACTTCGAGAGAAACCTTAATAGCTTCATCCTCACCATCGCAAGTAACCCAAATTTCGTCGTTATTTATTTCAGTGATTTCTCCTATTTTACCATTGTAATAACGACGTGGCTGCGCCATATCGTTGGCAATAAACATAACTTTTGCACCGAGTTTAAGCGAAAGTTCTACCTCGGTAGGGAATATTCGTTCTGGAAAATCACGGTCGATATGTGCTACAAACTTGTAGTATGGAGCATCGATTTTTGACAACTCATCATTATTGATTGCATCAGCAGAGGCATTATGAGTTGTGAGAGTTATATATTCATCTACATTGCGAAAATCAGGTTTATAACAAAGATTTAGAAGACGTAACGTGTCAGACGTAAGCTGATTATTACGCACTTCATTAAGAAGATTTATAAACTGCTGATTGCTTTGACGGAAGATTTTGTCAAGTTCGATATAAATAGGAGGTTGTTGCTGAATAGCCTGAGAATGAAAGAAGTAAGGTGAAGCATAATAACGACGCAAGAGTTCCCACTCTTCACCTACACAAACAGGTGGTAACTGATACATATCACCTATAAAAACAACTTGTACACCTCCGAATGGTTCGTTTGGACGAAAACGATAGTGGCGCAATACAGTATCAATAGCATCAAGCACATCGGCACGCACCATAGAGACCTCGTCGATAATGAGGAGTTCGAGTTCGCGATAGATTTTACGACGTACGTTATTAACCTGTTGTTTTGCAATAAAGGCTTTTTTTGCCTCAATAGTAGGAATAAAAGGCGAAAATGGGAGTTGAAAAAAAGAGTGAATAGTAGTACCCCCAGCATTGATGGCCGCCACACCCGTAGGTGCTACCACTGCAGTTTGTTTGAATGCCACTTCACGAATTTGTCGAAGCATAGTAGTCTTACCCGTTCCGGCTTTTCCTGTAAGGAAAACAGAACAGTTGGTCAACTGAATAAATTCTTCGGCAATCTCGTAAATAGACATTTTTAAGAATTGAGAGTTGAGAATTGAGAGTTGAGAGTTATACCCTATTTTTTTCTTGTAAAACGAATAAACAAGAGGGTAAATGTAACACATACAAGTGCTGCTGCGATGTAGCCTATGTATAGTGGGAAACCAAAGCCTTCAGGGGCTACCATGATATAGGCTGAGCAAACGGCTGTCATAAAAAGTGCAGGAAGGAGAGTTATCCAATAGTTGCGTTTTTCTTTATAGAGATATACGGTCAAAGCCCAGAAAGTGAAGACTGAAAGAGTTTGATTGCTCCACGCAAAATAACGCCAAATGATATCGAAATTGATTTGTAACAAGATAAACGTACCCACAAAAAGAGGCACCGCCACCATAAGGCGTTTAACTATAGGCTTTTGGTCGATACGGAGGAAGTCAGCCGCTATAAGGCGAGCAGAGCGAAGTGCAGTATCGCCAGAAGTAATAGGAGCCGCCACTACACCAAGTATAGCCAAAAATCCACCAGCTTTACCTAACCAACTATTAGAAATCAGGTTAACAACTTCAGCTGCTTTATTTGCAGTGGCAGGTAATGTAGCAACGTATTCTTGCAATCCTCCCACAGAACCAAAGAATGATGAAGCAGCCGCAGCCCAAATAAGCGCAACAACACCCTCAGCAATCATAGCACCATAAAAACATGGGCGACCATAACGTTCGTTAGTCATACAGCGCGCCATCATAGGCGATTGAGTAGCATGAAAACCTGAGACTGCTCCACATGCGATAGAAACAAACATCATAGGAAAGATAGGAAAACCTTGAGGATGTTGACTTGCAAGTCCTGATGTAATTTCGGGAATTGGGGCTTTATTTATGAACAAAGAAACCAAAATGCCTACAGCCATAAAAAGCAAAGCAAAACCAAAAAGAGGATATATTTTACCTATAAGTTTGTCGATAGGGAGCAATGTAGCAAGCATATAATAGGCAAAAATAATTACAATCCACCATGTAACACTGATAACATCAACCATTCCAGCAAGAAGTCCTGCAGGTCCACTAACAAACACTGCTCCCACAAGCACCATAAGAATAAGCGAGAAAGCACGCATAAATTGCTTCACACCCGTACCAAGTTGTTCGCCAACAAGTTCGGGTAATGATGCTCCATTACGACGCATAGACAACATACCCGAAAGATAGTCATGCACTGCACCACCAAATATAGAGCCAAAAACTATCCAAAGAAAAGCAGAAGGACCAAACATAACGCCCATAATTGCACCAAAAATAGGTCCAAGTCCTGCAATATTAAGAAATTGAATTAAGAAAATTTTCCACCACGGCATAGCCACATAATCCACACCATCAGGATTAGCAATAGCAGGAGTTACACGATTAGTATCTTCACCAAAAACTTTGGCTACTACTTTTCCGTACACTACATAGCCTAATATGAGTAAAATAATTGAAATAATAAAAGTTATCATAACAAAATTATTTTCTATAAGTAATGCTATCTATTTCATTAACCCAATAACGATCTACTTTAGAATTCGATTTGAAAACTTGCATTTCGCCTTGAGGTTGAATAGTTTTAATGGCATCTTGCACCAAGCGAACAGAATAACCATAGGAGTAAGTAATATTACTTCCACCAGGACTAAGTATTGAAGAATAAAAAAGACAACGATAAGCAAAATTATCATCTCGACCAGAAGCTGTCCAATAAGCTCCATACTCATTAAAATCTTGAACTTCTGTCCCCTTACGATAGCCCGCAGCTGGAAGAAAAACAGCTCCTGCGACTTCCATCTTTGCCCATTGCTCTTTGTTGTATGTATTATGCTCGTAATTATCACTTGCCATATTCCAAAAATATTTACCTTCAGGCCACAAACCACGTGTCGTACTTGGATAAAAATCAACATCCTCAGGTTGTTGCCAATTATCAGGTAAAAGAATAAGTCCCTTTACACTATTTACTGTAGCAAAGGCAAAAAGAGAATCTGCATTAGGACGAGAGAAAAAAAGATACATCCATTCATCAGCTGTAAGCGTACGCCACAAAGCAGCCTCATTACCTCCATTAGATATTTTATTGTAAACACCCCAATCATAATTTGTTTCAGCAATATCTTTTAAATTAGCATATTTAGTATAATCTTGAGCCGAAAAATATGGCATAACACCATTATAACCACTTGTTCCCCAACCAAAAAGATCAATCCAACCATCATAATTTTCAGCAATAGAGGTATTGCCATTACCTACTCTACTTGTTTGAGACGGAGCAAAAGCCCATTCTTTTGTAGATGGTTTATAACGAAGATTGCCTTGTGAAAAAAACACAGTCGAGCCTTCAGATACAGAAAATTGAGCATTTATTCCACCCTCAATAGGTTCTGTACGAACAACATCTACTGTTGGTTGTGCTTTATAAAATTTAACACTATCAACTTCTCCAACAGCATAATCACCTACTAATGCATGATTTTGCCAAACATACATTTGAGCAAACCCGAATAAAAAGAAAAAACAAGAAATTATTATTGTAAATATTCGTTTCATATTTAGATAATTTTATTGTTTAATAAATTTTACAATTTCTACACCAATTTGAAGAAGATATACACCTTCTGGCAAATCTGACACAGACAACATAACTATACCTTCATTATTCGATTCTGACATATCAATTAACTTACCATTTAAATCATAAATACGAACAATATCATTCGAGTTTAATCCCTCAACGAATAAAACATTTTGAGCAGGATTTGGATATACCGCAACAATACTACCCATATCTAAATCATCGACATTTGTGATTACTGAAGATTCTTGAAAAACAATTTTTCGTACTTCATACAAATCGCAAGATGCTATCACTTCGCCATTAACATCAATAAGTCGGAAAATTTCGTCTTTAATCTCAATTCTACCTACAACAGACAAAGCAATTTCTTTTTCATTATCAGAGAGATACTCTATAAACAAAGATGTCTCAGCACTTAAAACACAAGAAAATGCTAAGACAAAAAATAATAAAAATAGATTCTTTTTCATAACAAATTTTTTATGTATTTCAATATGCAAAGATACACAAAAAATCTAATATTTAGAAAAAAACTACAACCATTTTTTTATACGAAAATAGATAACCACAATAACAGCTATTAACAACATAGATGACATTGCAATCAAATACCCCCACTGATAATCCAATTCAGGCATATACTTAAAATTCATACCCCAAACACCGGCCATAAAAGTAAGAGGAATAAATATGGCAGAGAGAATTGTCAAACAATAGTCCATCACTACTATAACATCATCATCTAATAAATCAATTTTAGCAATATGCCGAGCATTAACTATATCTTGCATCCAAAGACGGTCTATATCAAGCATTTGAAACAAAACATCCAAACGCTCAGTATCAGCTAAACCTTCCACTGCAAGCCATTTAACACCTGGTTTATCAATAAAAGAAGACAATTCTGTCACATCATCGAAAGAGTCATGAGATACTGTTTTCTTATCATAAACAACAAATGTAAAATTCGATGGTTGATGAAACTCCCCCGTATAGAGAAGTTTTTCGTACAACAAATTATCTTGCTGACGAATATAATGTTTTTTCATAGGTAATAATTTAAAAATAAGATACTAATAAACTGGAGCTAACAAGCAAATGCTCTCATATCTCATTTTTTAATTTTAGGTGTACCTGATACGATGGCTTTTGCTTCAGCACTATAACTTAGTTTTTTCCTTTTGGTGTCAATTATATCCCCTCTCACTTCGAGATTTTTTTCACGAACTACAACATTACCATCTTTTGTACGACGGAAAAATACATTACGAAGAACATCAACATAGGCATGACGTACACGATAACGGTCGAGAGTATCATGACCAAATTGTAACGCATTGATAAATTCAAGTTCATCATCTTTGAGTTTATAACCAAATGGTATATGTAATTCACCCGATAAACTTTGCGCTATTTTATTGATTTGAAACGTAACGGGGTCAATATAAAAATGGAGTTGAAGTTCACCCTTGACAATCCCCATATAATTTTCTTTTTCTGTATAAATAAGCACTGCATCATCGCCAATCATCGTATAATCCCATTTAGCAGGTTTCTTAACATTAAGTAAATCAATCAAAGAGCCAGTAGGGCCACCCCAAAGGAAACGATGCATACGAAGAGATTGGTCATCTAAATCACGCTTAGTATATGACAATTTATTTTTTTTCTTCTTTTTGTTTTTCTTACTATTAATACGATCATCAGCCATCTCATTAAATTTATCATACGCAACTTTAGCCTCTTCTGTTGTAAATTCTTTCACTGATTTTACAACAAGTGCTACAGAATCACCACCATACCTATTATCTATTGGATATTCAAAAATCGTGCCTACTATCTCGTGATGAATAAGTTGACGAGAATCTTGCGAGCCGTTATACATAGAAAAAACAGGATATTCTGCTGTCCGTTTTGGAAAATCTTCACGCATTTGCTCCACAAATTTTTTAAGAGCCTCTTTTTTTAATTTAACACTCTCTTTACGTGAAATTTTTGCCATTACAGTAGCACCTTCGAGCATGATAGGTTGCTCAACAAGCTGAACATAAAAAACAGAATCAGAGGTTATTTCACTAATAGAAAATATTTCTGTACGATAACCAATAAAAGAAAATACCACTTCATCATCACCCTTGCTAAAAGAATCGAATTGCAATTCATATCGCCCATCTAAATCAGTCATAGTGCCACCTATAGGGTCGTTTTTCACATAGACTGAGGCGTATGGTATTGGTTCACCATCTTCATCTATAACAAAACCTTTTACGGTTTGAGATATGAGAGAAAATGGAAACGAGAAAAGGAGTAATATGTGGAGGATGTATTTCATTTAGAGTGAGGAGTTAGGAATGAAGAATGAGGAATGAGGAATGAGGAATTACCCCCTCCCCTGCGGGTACTCCCCCTAAAACAGGGGGAGAATATTGGGGTTATTTCTTTTGTTTGAAGAGCCAAGTGAATAGATCAGGGTCGTTAAATGCCGGATTCCAAGAGTTGTGAGTACAACCTGCAAATTCACGATAAACTATTTTAGCACCTGCTTGTTTTAATGTTTTATATGCTGTGCGAGAAAATGTTACAGGCACTACTGAGTCGGCATCGCCATGATATATGCGCCAAGGAATTTGAGCTGCATTCGAGAGACGATTAATGTCAGCACCACCACAAATAGGCACTGCTGCAGCAAATAGATGAGGATAGCGCCAACAAAGTTCGTAGGTTGCCATTGCCCCCATTGAGATACCCATTATATAGATTCTTTTAGAGTCAACGTTAGGGAGTTTAGCAATAGAATCGACCATAGCCTTGACAGTTTGGAGTTGCCAACTTGGCTCATCAACAGCGGCAAACATTGCTTGACTAAGCTCGGTAAGGCGATCTGGAATACTCCAAAACGCACCTTGTGGTGCTTGAGGAAAAAATACATACGCAGGATATTTTTCTCGGATTTCTGGATTTAGAAATTGTCCAGAACAATGAAAAAGTTGCGCCTCATTATCAACACCTCTCTCTCCTGCTCCATGAAGAAATATGACTACTGGGTATTTTTTGTTAGCCTTTATGTTTTGAGGTTCGAGATAACGATAAGGAAGAGTTTTGCCATTATGAGAGAACGAGCCATAAAGATACGTCTCTTGAGCAAAAAGAGAAATGGCAAAAAAGAATATTGATACGATTAAGAATGTTTTTTTCATAATTACATTTTCATAAAGCGATCCATGTCACGACGGTCTTCTTTTTCTTTTAAAGTTTCACGTTTGTCGTAAGCTTTTTTACCACGAGCAAGAGCTATTTCGAGTTTAGCAAGTCCCTTTTCGTTGGTGAAAAGTTTGGTTGGAACAATAGTGTAACCAGTCTCTTTGGTAGCTTTTTCGAGTTTACGAAGTTCGCGCTTATTAAGCAAAAGCTTACGTTCGCGCTTGACATCGTGATTGTAATAATAGCCGAGACGATAAGCAGAAATCTGCATATTGCGCACCCAAAGTTCTCCAGCAGAGAATTGGCAATAGGTATCAACAAGGCTTGCTTTACCTTCTCGAATCGACTTAATTTCAGTACCATACAGCACAATACCAGCCGTAAAACGTTCAACTAATTCGTAATCGAAACTTGCCCTCTTATTCTTGATATTTACTTGTTGTTGTGATTTCATATATTATACATTTTTCTCCTTGCAAAATTAGTAAAAATAATTCATAAATCATCTACTAATCAACTTTTTTTGAACAAAAAAATTGTGCATTGTGCATTGTGCATTGTGCATTTTTTATTAACTTTGCATTTTGTTTTAAACCTTATTAAATTATGCTTAATTTATCACAAAAGACACGTGAAACTATTTTTATAATTCTATTGTTTCTCGTTCCGTTCTTAACACCTGCCACAGCTTTATTGTCGGGGTTGATTATTGCGTTTACAATTGGTAACCCATTTGTTCAGCACAATAAGATTTTTACAAAGATATTGCTTCAAGCATCGGTTGTAGGATTGGGTTTTGGTATGAATTTGACTGAAGCAATGGAGGCAGGAAAAACAGGGTTTGTGTTTACAATATTCTCAATTGCATTGACGATGGGATTGGGATTATGGATTGGTAAGTTGTTGAAGATTAATACAGGAACACGTACTTTAGTGTCGGGAGGTACGGCGATATGTGGAGGTAGTGCTATTGCTGCGATTGCGCCAGTGATTAAGGCAAAAGATAACGACATGACTGTGGCATTAGGCACAATTTTCACATTGAATGCGATTGCATTGTTTGTGTTTCCGCCACTCGGTAATTGGCTGGGAATGAGCGATACGGAATTTGGATATTGGTGTGCAATTGCGATACATGATACGTCGTCGGTGGTTGGTGCTGCAGCAGAAAGGAGTGAATTGGCTCTACAAATTGCAACTACAACAAAATTGATTCGTGCGTTGTGGATTATTCCGCTAACATTGATAATATCTGTTGTTTACAATAAATACAACAAAGAGGAAGGCGGTAAAGGTAAAATATCAATTCCTTGGTTTATATTCCTTTATGTGATTGCAATGGTGATTGCAACATACGTACCACAAGGTGCTGAATTGTATGAAAAGACGGTAGGTATTGCACGATATGGCATGATTTATACTTTGTTTTTGATTGGCTCGGGATTATCGTGGCAAAGTTTGAAGCAAGTGGGATTCCGCCCTATTTTATTGGGCATAATTCTTTGGATTATCATATCGGTTGTATCGGCAATAACGATATTATATGTAGGTTTTTAAAATAACCTTGCCACATTAGCTCAGTTGGTAGAGCAACTCATTCGTAATGAGTAGGTCTGGGGTTCGAGTCCCCAATATGGCTCTATTTAGTTGAAAGTTGAAAGTTGAAAATTAGCCATTTGGCATTTGAAATATAATATAAATAAGCGAAAATCGAGTATAGAAAATCTCGCTACTCGCTACTAATTACTATAAATCTACAATATGATTGAACAAAAATTATCTAAAGCAGTTGTTGCTGCCGTAAAATCGCTTTACGGTCTTGACGTTGAAGAAAATGCAGTGCAATTACAAAAAACTCGTAGCGAATTTGAGGGAGATATTACACTTCTCACATTCCCTTTTGTAAAAGCTGCACGCAAAGCACCAGAACAAGTAAGTGCCGAAATTGGAGAATACTTAGTTGCAAATGAATCACTTGTAGTGAAATTCAATGTTGTAAAAGGTTTCTTAAACCTCTCTATCAATCAACAACATTGGGTAGCTACACTCAACAATATCAATGCAGATGCCGACTTTGGTCATACTCGTGCTGATGAAAATTCACCTCTTATGATGATTGAATATTCATCGCCTAACACAAACAAACCTTTACACTTGGGTCATATTCGTAACAACCTTCTCGGTTATTCAATCTCACGCATCCAAGAGGCAAATGGCTGGAAAATTGTAAAAACCAACATCGTAAACGACCGTGGTATCCACATTTGTAAATCAATGCTTGCATGGTTGAAATATGGTAACGGCGAAACTCCTGCGTCAAGCGGCATGAAAGGCGACCACTTGGTAGGTAAATACTATGTAGAATTTGACAAACACTATAAAGCAGAAGTTAAAGAGCTTATGGCTCAAGGCATGGAAGAAGATGAGGCTAAACGCAAAGCTCCTCTCATGGTTGAAGCTCAGGCTATGCTCCTCAAATGGGAACAAAACGACCCAGAAGTACGCGGTTTGTGGCGCGAAATGAACGAATGGGTATATGCTGGTTTCGACGAAACATACAAGAAAATGGGTGTAGATTTCGACAAAATCTACTACGAATCAGATACATATCTCGAAGGTAAATCGAAAGTAGAAGAGGGACTTGAAAAAGGCATTTTCTACCGCCGCCCTGATAATTCAGTTTGGGCTAACTTGACAGCCGATGGTTTAGATGAAAAATTATTATTGCGAACAGACGGTACTTCTGTTTACATGACTCAAGACATTGGTACTGCTAAACTTCGTTATCAAGACTACCCTATCAACAAAATGGTATATGTAGTTGGTAATGAGCAAAACTATCACTTCCAAGTGTTGTCGTTATTACTCGATAAACTCGGCTTTGAATGGGGTAAAGAGTTAGTACACTTCTCATATGGTATGGTTGAGTTGCCTGAAGGTAAGATGAAAAGCCGCGAAGGTACAGTGGTTGATGCTGACGACCTTATCGCAGAAATGGTGGCTCAAGCACGTGAAACATCTGACGAACTTGGCAAACTTGACAACTGCTCAGAAGATGAAATCAACGATATCTGTCGCATGGTTGGTCTTGGTGCATTGAAATATTTCATTTTGAAAGTTGACCCTCGCAAAAACATGACCTTCAACCCTAAAGAATCAATTGACTTCAACGGTAACACTGGTCCATTCATCCAATATACTAATGCTCGTATCAAATCAGTACTTCGCAAAGCAGCAGAGCAAGGTATCAACGCAACTGCAGCCAACGAAGCTATGGAAATCACAGACAAAGAGCGTGTCCTCATCCAAATGCTCACAAACTACCCTAATGTAGTACGCCAAGCTGGTGATGACTTCTCGCCTGCATTGATAGCAAACTACGTTTACGACTTAGTGAAAGAATACAACCAATTCTATCAAGCATCTCCAATCCTAAAAGAAGAAAATGCAGAGGTGAAAAACTTGCGTCTTTTGCTTTCGGCAAATGTGGCTAAAGTTATTACTTCAGGTATGGGATTGCTCGGTATTGAAATGCCAGAGAGAATGTAATTTTTCAATTCATAATTCATAATGCATAATTAGCCATTCGGCATTTAGTTTTATGATTAAAGCACTATATATTAAAGCGCAATATATAAGGTTAAGCCTTATATGTTGCGCTTTGTTTTTTAGTTTATCGGGATGGGGACAAATTGTGTGGGGACCAAATGCTTTGCCTATAATAGATATGCATTCAGGCGAAACTACTGAAGATTTATCCATTGAGATATCAAATAGTTATTATAAGGGATTCGATGGGAGTAATACTCTCACGCCTAATCTACGGCTCAATATTCCCCTTTTCACACGCTGGGTCAATCTTGAGGCATGGTATTCTGTAATGGATTTCTATAGACACGAAATGCAAGATACAAAACACGAGACCAATTGGCATAATGTAGCAGGAGATATTTATGTAAGTACAAATATTCAAGTTTTGCATCATAGTTGGATTACTGCACAAAAAAAAGAGACGCAAAATATTGCATCTCTACAATATATTCCTTCGGCAGTAATTCGTATCGGTATTAAAACTGCATCAGGAGGAGATTTCGAAAACCACCGTTTTATTGATGCTCCAGGATATTTCCTTGATTTTACATTAGCAGAAAAATTTCATTGGCAAAACAAATGGGCTAAATCATTAAGTATTGCAAGTTCAATAGGATTTTATTGCTGGCAAACAGGATGTGCCGAACAAAACGATGCCTATATGTATGGCATCAGAGCCGAATTTGAGGCTCAATATCTGCGCTTACTTACCGAATGGGGAGGTTATACTGGTTGGCAAAATAATGGAGACTGCCCTATGAGCATAAAGACTCGTTTAGGCATACCTTGTCCTCTTGGATTTGAGCCATACGTAGCATATCAATATGGAATCCATGATTGGCAATATCACGAATTTCGTATTGGTCTAAAATATTCAATTGATATCATAAAATAATATATATTTGATATACAAAAAAGGCTGATCAACAATGTTAATCAGCCTTTTTTTGTAGCGGGATCGAGAATTGAACTCGAGACCTCCGGGTTATGAATCCGACGCTCTAACCAACTGAGCTATCCCGCCATACTTTCTTTCCTTAAAAAGCGAGTGCAAAGTTACGCATTTTTAATGAAACTACCAAATATTTTGGCATAAAATTTACAACCTTATACCAAAATATTGGTTTTCAGTATAATAATTACATTTTAGCAGCAATAGCAGTAGCAATTTCTGCCATTTCCGATGCTTCAAGTTTGAGTTTTGGGTTAGAAATAACCATATCTTTTTCGGCATTTATAGGAATTAAGTGCACATGCACGTGTGGTACCTCCATTCCCATAACTGCAACACCAATACGTTTACATGGCACAGCCGCCTCAATTGCTTTAGCAACACGCTTAGCAAACATCATCAAACCTGCATACATCTCATCATCCATATCAAAAATATAATCACCTTCTTTCTCTGCTTCAAACTTAGGGATTACAAGAGTGTGCCCTTTGGTCATTGGATTGATATCAAGGAACGCAAAATAACGATCGTCCTCTGCCACCTTGTAGCAAGGAATATCTCCGTTTATGATTTTTGTAAAGATAGTCATAATTTAGTAGTTAGTAGCAAGTAGTAAGTAGCAAGAACCATTCGGCATAAAAGACCAAAATAAAAATTCTTACGACTTACGACTTATTTCTTATATCTATATTAAATTGAGATTTCAAGAATTTCAAGCATCAACGTACCAGCAGGAACTTTTGCTTCTGCTACATCGCCCACTTTTTTGCCCATCAATGCTTTAGCGATTGGTGTAGTTACAGCCAATTTACCTTCACGAATATTAGCTTCGTTTTCAGACACCAACATATAATTCATTTCACGACCAGATTTTTGGTCTTTTACTTTTACTTTTGAAAGTATTTGAATAGAATCAGCCGATACCATCGACTCATCAAGAATACGTGCATTTGCAAGAGTATCTTTGAGTTGAGCAATTTTCATTTCAAGCAAACCCTGTGCCTCTTTCGCAGCATCATACTCTGCATTTTCACTCAAATCACCCTTATCACGAGCTTCTGCAATTTGCGCTGAAATACGTGGGCGTTCAACAGATTCTAATTGTTTAATTTGATCAATCAATTTCTTGTAACCTTCTTCGGTCATGTAAGTTACAGCCATAATCTTTAAAATTAGTTACTAGTTAGTAGTTAATAGTTAGTAATTAATAGTTAGTAGTTAGTAATTAGTCTCATTTTAATTTAATAAATGATAAAATTTCGTTAATAACTAATAACTACTAATTCATCATTCATTAAACTATAACAAAGGAGAAACCCAACCTTTTTACAGATTGGATCTCCCATATTTCTTATACCCCTCGTTTAGGTAGTGCAAAGGTAGCAACTATTTTTGACCTGAGCAAATTTTAGGAGTACAACAATATGTTTTTAACTCTATATATCGTCAAGATGTTATAAATACACCTTAACAGTATTTTTTATTAAATATTTCAGATGCTATAAATGCACGTCGTGCTTCATCTATATCAGACAAATTAAGGTCAAAAACCGAACTATTATCGCCATTAGCAACCTCCAAATTCTCGTTTTGAAGTTTTACCTGCTGTTTTGCAAATTCTCTCTCCTTTTCAAGACGAAGTAGCTCCGCTTTTCTCTTTTGTTCTTCTATTTCTTTTCGACGCAATTCTTCTGCTTTTTGTTGTTGTTCTAACGCCTCTTTTTCACGTTGTTGAGCAGCAGCCGCTGTTGCTGCCTCACGCAGCATACGCACCAATTCATTCTCCTCCTCGACCTCTGGCTCATTCATTTCCATAACCACATCTTCCATTTCCGACTCAGCCGAACGCATCTCCGGTTTAGGCACAGAGACAGGTTTCTGTTGTTTTTTCCTATTTTTCAACAACGAACCAATCCCCGAAAGCACGAGAATCACAACATAAAATATTATTTCTATGAAATCTTCCATAACAATTAAGAATTGAAAGTTAAGAGTTATTTAAGTGCCCAAGATTCTTTGTCGAGGTTGCGGTAGTTGATTGCTTCAGCAACATGAGAAAACTGGATATTTTCGGATTTGTCGAGGTCGGCAATGGTGCGCGACATTTTTAAGATTCGGTCGTAGGCACGAGCCGAAAGGTTATGCTTAGTCATTGCTTTATTCAACAAATCTTGTCCTTTAACATCTAACTGACAATATTTGCGTATCAATTTCGAACTCATCTGCGCATTGCAATAAACACCTTCTTCCGACTTGAATCGCTCGGTTTGTATATTTCGAGCCTCTATTACACGAGTACGTATTGCTGCGCTACTCTCCGATGGTTTAGCCTCTGCTAATTGAGAAAATGGCACTGGAACTATCTCAATATGCATGTCAATTCTATCAAGAAGCGGCCCTGAAATGCGACTAAGGTAGCGTTGAACTACGCCTGGAGCACAAGTACATTCATGGTTTGGGTCATTATAATAGCCACACGGACAAGGGTTCATTGATGCCACAAGCATAAAACTTGCAGGATAATCGACTGTCATCTTAGTGCGAGAAACAGTTATTTTGCGGTCTTCTAATGGTTGGCGCAACACTTCAAGCACAGCTCGCTTAAACTCAGGCAATTCGTCGAGAAAAAGCACCCCATTATGAGCCAACGAAATTTCACCAGGTTGAGGGTATGTGCCACCACCAACGAGGGCAGTATCACTAATAGTATGGTGCGGATTGCGAAATGGACGACGAGTAATCAAACCCGAATTGCCATCCAACTTGCCTGCGACCGAATGTATCTTAGTAGTTTCAAGTGCTTCATGCAACGTAAGCGGAGGAAGAATGGTAGCAAATCGCTTACTCATCATACTTTTACCTGCACCAGGAGGACCTACCATAAGAATGTTATGTCCACCAGCAGCAGCGACCTCCATAGCTCGTTTAACAGATTCTTGCCCTTTGACTTCATCAAAATCAACATCGAAATTCTCTACACTTGCAAAAAACTCAGCACGAGTATCAATCACCGTAGGTTCAATATCTTTTTCTCCATTAAGAAACTGCACCACATCAACAATCGTATCTGCAGCAATAATATCAAGATTATTCACCACTGCAGCCTCATGAGCATTCTCCGAAGGAACAATAAAACCCTTATAACCTTTTTCTCGAGCCAAAATAGCAATAGGCAATACCCCTTTCACTGGTTTCAAAGCACCATCAAGCGACAATTCGCCCATCATCATATACTGTCCTACTCTCTCTGCACTTATTGTTTCATTTGCAGCCAATATACCAATAGCCAGTGGTAAATCATAAGAAGAACCCTCTTTTCGAATATCAGCAGGTGCCATATTTATTACCACCTGCTTACGTGGGATAGCAATACCATTATACTGCAATGCCGAATAAATACGTTCATGACTCTCCTTCACTGCATTATCAGGTAATCCAACCATCAAAAACCGAATTCCCATAGATACATTCACCTCTATAGTAACCTCTATCGCACTAATCCCCTGCACTGCAGCAGCGTATGTTTTTACAAGCATAATTTTAAAGTTGAGAGTTGAAAGTTAAAAGTTGAGAGCCAAAGATATTTACCTTTTAATCGAAAAAATTAAGAATTGAGAATTAAAAGTTTTTAGATTGCTCAAAGCCATAATAACATTGCAAAGTTAATAAAAACTTCCATATCTCACAACCAAAAAGCAAAAAAATTGCTCACTCCAAAGAGAGAGTGAGCAATTTTTATATTATAATTTAACGTCAGAGTCAAATTATTCAGCAGCTGGAGTTTCAGTTGCAGGAGCTTCAGCAGTAGCTTTTTTGCTACGACGAGTACGACCTGCTTTTTTAGCTGCTTTTTCTTTAAGCATGTTTTCGTTGTAGTCAACAAGCTCAATGATACACATTTCAGCAGCGTCACCTTGACGGAAACCAGTGCGAAGGATACGAGTGTAACCACCTGGACGGTTAGCAATTTTTTGAGCGATTTCGCGGAACAATTCAGTAACCGCTTCTTTGCTTTGCAACTCTTTGAACACTACACGACGAGAGTGAGTAGTATCCATTTTAGCTTTAGTCAAAAGAGGCTCAATATAACGTTTGAGAGCTTTTGCTTTAGCTGTAGTCGTAGAAATGCGTTTGTGCATGATGAGAGAAGTTGCCATATTTGACAACATAGCATCACGGTGAGATGCAGTACGACCCAAATGATTGAATTTTTTATTATGTCTCATCTTGATTATTCTTTATCTAATTTATATTTTGTCAAATCCATTCCGAAAGAAAGGTTCAAAGAAAGGAGTTTAGCATCCAATTCAGTAAGAGATTTCTTACCAAAGTTACGGAACTTCAAGAGTTCAGCACGTTGAATGCTACACAATTGCCCGAGAGTTTCGATATCTGCAGCTTTCAAGCAGTTGAGAGCACGAACAGAGAGATCAAGGTCAGACAATTTAGTTTTGAACAATTGGCGCATGTGAAGAACTTCTTCGTTGAATTCATCATCACCTTTACCATCATTGATTTCAAGAGAAATACGTTCATCGCTGAACAACATGAAGTGGTGAATCAAAATACGAGCAGCCTCTTTCAAAGCCTCTTTTGGATGGATAGAACCATCAGTTGTAATCTCTAAAACTAAGTTCTCGTAGTCGGTCTTTTGTTCCACACGATAAGGTTGTGGATCATATTTCACGTTACGAATAGGAGTAAAGATAGCGTCAATTGGAATAATACCAATTTCAGGAGTAACCATTTTGTTCTCGTCAGCAGGGAGATAACCACGACCTTTGATGATAGTCAACTCCATGTTGAAAGAAGCAGAAGGGTCCATACGACAGATAACCAATTCAGGATTCAAGACTTCGAAGTTTGACATCACATCATTGAAGTCACCTGCGCGTAATTCCTCGCGACCGCTAACGTTGATAGTAAATACTTCGCCCTCAGCTTCCTCAACAAGGCGTTTGAGACGCACTTGTTTGAGGTTGAGGATGATATTTGTCACATCGTCGATAACTCCAGGGATAGTAGCGAACTCGTGTTCAACACCATCAATTTTAATACATGAAATAGCGAAACCTTCGAGTGAAGAAAGAAGAATACGGCGCAAAGCATTACCTATTGTAATACCAAAACCTGGTTCCAACGGACGAAATTCAAATTTACCATAGAAATCGTTCGCTTCTAACATGATTACCTTATCTGGTTTTTGAAATGCTAATATTGCCATAATTCATTTATTATTTAGAGTACAACTCAACGATTAATTGTTCTTTGATATTTTCTGGGATATCTGCACGTTCTGGAGTGTGGAGATATGTACCAGCCATGTTAGCTTCGTTCCATTCCAACCAAGGATATTTGCTGTGGTTGAAACCGTTCAAGCTTTCGTTAATAACGACCATAGATTTATCGCGTTCACGAACTGCTACAACTTGACCTTGTTTCAAAGAGTAAGAAGGGATGTTAACCACTTTACCATCAACAGTGATGTGTTTGTGAGAAACAAGTTGACGAGCAGCAGCACGAGTAGGTGCCATACCCAAACGATAAACTACGTTATCAAGACGAGCTTCAAGAAGTTGGAGAAGAATTTCACCAGTAATACCTTTTTTAGATTGAGCTTTTTTAAACAAATTAGAGAATTGTTTTTCAAGCACACCATAAGTATATTTAGCTTTTTGTTTTTCTCTCAACTGAGTACCATACTCTGAAGTTTTACGTTTACGAGAGTTACCGTGTTGTCCAGGAGCATAGTTTCTTCTTGCTTGAGCTTTGTCAGGTCCAAAGATAGGCTCGCCAAATTTACGAGCGATTCTTGATTTAGGTCCAGTATATCTTGCCATTTTTTACTTAAATTTTTAAGGGTTTATACTCTACGACGTTTAGCAGGACGACAACCGTTGTGTGGAAGTGGAGTAACGTCAACGATTTCAGTTACTTCGATACCTGCACCGTGAATAGTACGGATAGCAGACTCACGGCCGTTACCGGGTCCTTTTACATAGGCTTTAACTTTGCGAAGACCGAGGTCGAAAGCGATTTTGGCACAATCTTGAGCTGCCAT
>JBGVPL010000014.1:0-10166 GCA_045126975.1 Candidatus Aphodosoma sp.
TGAGGTTGATATGAAGTATTTTATGGTTGATTAATGTTTTATGTGTTCGCCCCCTTCGGGGACGAGATTAGGGGGAGGATTGCTTACTGCAGGTTCCCTTCGGTCACCCGCAGTTAAGCATAGTTTGACGTCTTCGACGCCATTTGTAAGATGAGTTTGCTATTCGTAGATCTCTTCCTATGGTCGGTCACGCAGCAGTTAAGCATAGTTTAATAAATTGCTTGTATTCAGTATAGTTTAAGCAAGCTTAACTCTGTTTCATTGAATCGCAATTTTGACATCTTCGACGTCATTTTTTTGAAACAATTAGTTTTATGTTGAACCTATTTATTTGGTAAAGAATAATTTTTCGTTATATAAGATTTTAAGTTTTGTACTTGAAAAAGAAAATATCCTTGTAAAGCTATAAAATACAGATTATAATTTGTGAACTTGTCAATATAAAATATCTACTTTTGTTGAAATAAAAAATAGATAAATCATGAAAATAGTTATATATCAAGTATTGCCAAGGTTGTTTGGTAATAAGGGGCGTAAGGCGTCGCATCGGGCGAAGGGGAATACGCAGAATGGTACGATTGAGGAGAATGGAGTGGGTAAGTTCAGTATGTTTACGCCAAAGGTGTTGAGTGGTTTGAAGGAGTTTGGTTACACACATGTGTGGTATACAGGAGTGTTGGACCATGCTACTCAAACCGATTATAGCGAGATAGGTCAGCCAGCTAATCATCGTGCAGTGGTGAAAGGCAAGGCAGGGTCGCCATACGCAGTGAGGGATTATTATAATGTAGATGCAGATTTGGCAGATAAACCAGCAGAGCGCATGCAAGAGTGGGAACGATTGATTGCTCGCACGCATAAGGCTGGACTTAAGGTGATTATGGATTTCATTCCAAATCATGTGGCGCGTAATTATAATTCGATTTCGGCTCCTGAGGGAGTTGAACCATTGGGCGCAGGGGATAGAACCGATTGGCATTTCGAGCGCGACAATAACTTCTATTATTGTGTGAATGAGTCGTTTAGTCCGCAGTTTGATAGAGAAGACTATGTGGAATATCCTGCTCGTGCTACGGGTAATGATTGTTTTTCGGCATCGCCAGGCAAGAACGATTGGTACGAGACAGTGAAGTTGAATTATGGTGTTGATTATTGTGGAGGTGGAGCAACGCATTTCAATCCGCACCCTGACACATGGCATAAGATGTTGCAAATCTTGTTGTTTTGGGCATCGAAAGGGGTTGATGGTTTCCGTTGTGATATGGCAGAGATGGTGCCTGTGGAGTTTTGGCATTGGGCATTGGCACATGTCAAGAAGGTGTATCCAAATGTGATATTTATTGCCGAAGTCTATAATCCTACGCAGTATCGTAGCTATATCCACCATGGCGGATTTGATTATTTGTATGATAAAGTAGGGTTGTACGACACATTGCGTTCGGTGGTGCAAGGACAAGGCACAGCAGAGGCAATTACATACGCATGGCAAGCGGTGGACGACATAAAAGAGCACATGCTCAACTTTATGGAAAACCATGATGAACAGCGTATTGCATCGCAATTCTTTGCTGGTGATGCGGTGAAAGGCTTTCCTGCAATGGCAGTATCTGCGTTGATTTCAGCTTCGCCTGTGATGGTGTATGCAGGTCAGGAATTAGGCGAAAAAGCATCTGAAGCCGAAGGATTTAGTGGATTTGATGGTCGTACTACGATATTCGACTATTGGAAGGTGGAGAGTCTTTGTAAATTACAAAAAATATTTGAGGTTGGTAGAGAGGAGTCAACTCTTGTGCAGACGCAATATATTGCGTCTCTACAATTCTCAATTCTTAACTTGTATCGTAGATTGTTGCAAATTGCAAATCGTGAGGTGGTGGCAGAGGGTAAGTTTTATGATTTGATGTGGCTCAATCAGCGTAATCCGCAGTTCGATTCGTTCCATCAGTATGCTTTTGTGCGTCATACCCAAAAAGAGGTGTTGTTTGTAGTTGCTAACTTTGCAGGTGAAGAGCGCAATGTTCAGGTTAATCTCACACATCATTTGTTTGATGCAATGGGTCGTGAGTCGTTTGGCAAAGTTGTCGCAACTGATTTGATGACAGACGAGGTGGTTGAATTAAACTTTTCGGCAGATGAACCAGTCGAATTAGTATTAAAACCATATCAAGTTGGTGCTTATTTGATTTGTAATTCATAATGAAAAGATTATTAACATATTTGTTTTTATTCGTGTGGGTTATGATGGTAGGTGCTCAAGATATAAAAAATTGTGTGGATGTTGTGACGGAAAGTTCACTCCTCATTCCTCATTCCTCATTCCTCACTCAAGAGTTTGGTTTGGTCTTGAGTGGTGGTGGAGCATTAGGTTTGGCGCATATAGGGGCGATTAAGGCATTGGAGGAGGCTGGTATTGAGCCTGCGTGGGTTGCTGGGTCGAGTATGGGAGCGATAATTGGTGTAATGTATGCCGCTGGTTATTCGGCGGATGAGATAATGCAGATAGTTAAAGAAGAACGATTGTATAAAGTTGGGCGGTTGATTAGGTTGCAGTCGGCATTGCGCAATAGCGGAATGAGTACGCATAAGACATTGTTGCATGAATTGCATGAACTAATACCACATAATTCGTTTGATAGTCTCGAACGACGTTTTATGGTGTGTGTTACGGATGTAGAGCGAGGCGAGCCTGTCTATCGTTACGAAGGAGCCAATTTGGCAGAGTATGTAGCTGCATCGGCGTCTATACCTGGATTGTTCGAGCCTGTTGTTATTGATAGTGTGCGTTATGTAGATGGCGGTGTTACGGATAATTTGCCAGCTAAAAGTTTAAGGTCAATAGTCGATAGTCAACAGTCTAACCCCTCAGTCCTTCGGACAGCTCCCCTAAGACAGGGGAGCAATATTGGGCAGTCGATAGTCAATAGTCAACAGTCGGGAGATGGTAATTTTATCGCTGAAGGCTCAAAGACCGTAGGTTCTCAATTCTCAATCATTGCTGTCGATGTGTTGCCATTTATTGAGAATTACGAGGCAAAAAATGCAATTGATATGGCGAGATGGGCATTGCGGTTGTTTCAAATCAAGAATATGGATGCCAATCGTGAAGCTTGCGATGTATTAGTGCAAAGTTTTGCATTAGAGAAATATCACGAATTTGATTTTAAGCATTACAAAGAGATATATCAATATGGATATGATGCAATGAAAGCAAAATTGCAGAGTATAAATAATTAATGATAAATGACGTTATTAAGTAGAGGCGCAATATTTTGCGTCTCTTTTTTATTTTTATTTATTATATTGTGTATTTGGAATATATTATGTAACTTTGCAGTCGAAATGTTTAGTTTATCTTATTTTTGACAAACTAAGTTAATTACATTGTTAAAAATAATGTAATCCGACTCATTTGGATTTTGTTTTGTGTAAAACAATGAGTGGTGTGAGTGTTTTCTCGCAACTCGTGTACAGACGCAATATATTGCGTCTCTACTATTAAATATCTATAATAAGGAAACGAGCGAAGCGAGTAAGTCTCATATCTCGCTACTCGCTACTAAAAATCTAAAATATGAAGAATAAGTACATCGATTTGATTCAACAGGCGTTTGAGGTGCCTAATGAAGAGTTCACAATGGAAGATGGTGAACTTCAATGGTTTGGTATTCCTTTGATGGAGGTTATTAAACAGTATGGTACTCCGTTGAGGATTTGTTACTTGCCTAAGATTGCGGCAAATATTCAGAAAACTCGCCGTATGTTCAATGTGGCTATGGCGAAGGTGGATTATAATGGTACTTATAATTATTGCTATTGCACTAAATCGTCGCATTTCTCATTTGTGATGGAGGAAGTGCTTAAAAATAAGGTGAATCTTGAGACTTCTTCTGCATTTGATATCAATATGTTGGAGGCTTTGCATGATTCAGGTCATTTGAATACTGATACATATATATTGTGTAATGGATTTAAACGTCCACAATATGTAGAGAATATTCAGAATTTGATTAAGCGAGGATTTAATAATGTAATTCCAATTCTTGATAACAAATTTGAGTTGGATTTGTTTGATATGAATGAAGTAAAAGAGTTGAATGTAGGTATTCGAATTGCTTCGGAAGAAGAACCTAAATTTGAATTTTATACATCTCGTCTTGGTATTCGTTATAATGATATTATTCCTTATTATCAAAATAAGATACAACATAATCCAAATGTAAGTCTTAAGATGCTTCATTTCTTTGTGAATACAGGTATTCGTGATACGGCTTACTATTGGAATGAGTTGGCAAAAGCGGTGAATCTCTATTGCGACTTGAAAGAGATTTGTCCTGAATTGGATTCGCTCAATATAGGTGGGGGTATGCCAATTCAAGCGCACTTGGATTTTGAGTTCGACTATGAATACATGGTGGAGGAGATTGTGGCACAAGTGAAAACTATTTGTCAGAATAATAACGTTCCTGAGCCAAATATTTTCACTGAATTTGGTAGTTACACTGTGGGCGAGAGTGGCGCGATGTTGTATAGTATTGTGAACCAAAAGCAACAAAATGACCGTGAGAAGTGGAATATGATTGACTCGTCGTTTATGACTACATTGCCAGATACGTGGGGTATTAATCAGCGTTTTGTGTTGTTGGCGATAAATAACTGGAACTCGGAGTATGAACGTGTGAACCTTGGTGGTTTGACTTGTGATTCAGAGGATTTTTACAATGCTGAGGCACACTCGAATGCTGTGTTTATGCCAAAAATCAAAGAGGGCGAGGATCAATATGTGGGTTTCTTCCACATGGGTGCTTATCAAGAGAGTCTTGGCGGTTATGGCGGTATTCAACACTGCTTGATACCTGGTCCGAAGTTGGTGGTGATTGACCGCGACGAAGATGGTGAGTGGTTTACTAAATTGTTCGCAAAAGAGCAATCGTATAAATCTATGTTGAAAATACTTGGGTATTAATTTTGATTTTTAACATAAGTACAGAATATATTTATAGGATGATTAAGTCTTTTGCACTTGAATTGTTTTAGTTGGTTACCTTTGTTTTTTTCAAGTACATGCCATAAATCATAATGTAGGGACGCTCGGTTCGAGCGTCCGCAAAATACAAGGCTTGTACTTAAAAAAGAGATTGTCCTCACTAAATTTTAAAATACAGATTATAATTTGTAAGTCTGCAAATTAGTTCTGTACTTATGTTGAAATAAAAAAATCAATAATGAAAAAAATAGCGATTATAGTTGCGATGCAAAGCGAGTTTGAGCTTGTAAGCAATATATTAGAGAATGCCGAAGCACGTGAAATAGGAGGCGCGAAAGCTCTTGTGGGTGAGTTGTCGGGCAAACAAATTATCTTGTTGAAGTCGGGTATAGGAAAGGTGAATGCTGCAATGCAAGTTACTTCGTTGATAGCCGAAATGCATCCCGATTACATTATTAATAGTGGTGTAGCAGGTGGTATTGGCGAAGGTATGCACCAAGGCGATATCGTAGTGGGAACAGAGTGTTGCTATCACGATGTGTGGTGTGGCGAAGGCGAATGGGGGCAAGTACAAGGTTATCCGTTGAAATTTTCGGCGAGTTTCGAACTTGTTAATGCAATGAAAGCTTTTAACTCTCAACTCTCAACTCTTAACTCTCAACTCGTATTTGGATTGATTTGTACCGGTGACCAATTTATTTCGGATTTGGCTATATTGCAAGGGATTAAGAAGAATTTTCCTGATGGCAAGGCGGTTGATATGGAGAGTGCGGCTATTGCACAGGTGTGTTATGCTAAACAGGTGCCATTTATGAGCCTACGTATAGTGAGCGACACTCCGGGTATGGAGAAAGACAACACAACGCAATATCTCGACTTCTTTGCCGAAGCACCAAAAATGACATTTGCAGTGTTGAGACAACTTATAGAAACGATATGATATTTGTCGACAGTCGACAGTCAACAGACAACAGTAGGGCCCGTGTTGCGTCCTATCGGTCGGAGATCGAAAAATAATCTGAAAGAAGATATTTGATCGTTGACAAAAATTAAATCCGAATGGCGACCGTTGACTGTAGACTATAGACTATAGACATTAATTCTATGAAAACGATTGATTTAACTAAATATGGTAGGCAGAATGTATCGTTTTATTTGGCATTGGAGCGATATATTTTGAATGCCTCTGAGTGGCTCGATGAGGAATTGTTCTTCATTTGGGATATTCATCCTGCGATAGTGTGTGGTAAGCATCAATTGATTGAGGGTGAGGTTAATATGGAGTATGTACGGAAGATAGGTGTGCCTATTTATCGTCGTCATTCGGGTGGCGGAACTATATTTGCCGATGAGGGATGCTTTATGTTTACGTTTATAAAGCGTTCGGGAAAGCGTGATGATGTTTTCCGAGAGTGCTTGTCGTCGGTTGTAAAGGCATTTGGTGAGATTGGATTGGAAACTGAGTTGTCGGGGCGTAATGATTTGTTGTTTAAGGGAAAGAAATTCTCAGGTAATGCTTATTATCGTAACGAAAATGGTTCAATTTTGCATGGCACACTATTATATAAGACCGATATTGAGCAGTTGGTACGCACGATAACACCTGATAATGAGAAGTTGATTTCGAAGGGTATAGAGAGTGTGCGTCAGCGAGTTATCAATGTGGGCGACTATATGACGCTTGGGCGTGAGGAGTTGATGCGACACTTATCTAATGCACAATGCAAAATGCACAATGCACAATTAAAAGAGACACGAGACACGAGACACGAGACACGAGACACGAGACACGAGACACGAGATGATGAGCAATTGGTAATTTATTTGAGCGAAGAAGATTATAATAACGTAAAATCCATCGAGCCTGAATATCTTACCGATGAATGGTTGTGGGGCAACAATCCACCATATACATTCAAGAATAAGCAACGATTTGCATGGGGAGGAATAGAGGTGCGCTTGGATGTGAAGAATGGACGGATTAAGTCGGTAGAATTTAATGGCGATTTTTTCACGCATCAAGACTTGAAACCTTTGTGTGATGCGTTCGTGGATGTTGAATTTCGGACAGAGGAGATGCGTGAAGTATTAAGTAAAGTGAAAGTAGAGGAGTATATATTAGGTGCAACGACAGAAGATATTTTATCATTAGTAGAGACGCAATAAATTGCGTCTCTTTTTGTTTTCCTGGAGACGCAATATATTGTGTCTCTTTTTTTTGAGACGCAATGTATTGCGTCTCTACTTTTTTTATCGGACACCAATAAAAAAATCTGTGTTTTCTGTGTTTCTGTGTGCCGTAAAGTTATATTAAATTCATGTTATTTGGGGAATAAATGCAAAAAAATCAAAAAAAATGATGTTATTTCAAAAAAAAATGTTACCTTTGCCGTCTGATTATACATGATGTGATAATACTATTTTTAATTAACTTAATATTAACTAAATTTTAACTACTATGAGAAAGATTACTCTTTTCTTTGCAGCATTGTTAATTTCGATGACTGCATTTGCTGTCGATATTACGGGCGGCACAAAATTGTATCTTAAACCAGGATCTAGTTGGAGTCAAGGTAATGAGCGTTTTGCTGCTTATTTCTTCAATTCGACTACTAACACTTGGGTGGGTATGACAATTGAAGAAGATGATGCAACTTATCTTGCAGAAGCTCCAGAAGGTACATGGACAAATGTTATTTTCTGCCGTATGAATGGTGCGAATGCAACAAATGATTGGGCTGCTAAATGGGATCAAACAAACGATTTGACCTATGATGGTACTAACAATTGTTATTCAATTACATCAAGTTCTAACGGTAAAGGTTCAGGATCTTGGGCTGTTTATGCTCCAACTCCTACTACTTGGACTATCGCAGGTAGCGTTCCTTGCTTAGGTGCAGAATGGGCTACAGATAAAACAGAAAATGATCTTGTTGAAGGTGAAAATGGTGTATGGACAAAAACATACGCTGGTGTAACTCTTGAAGCAGGAACTTACGAATACAAAATTGCTAAAAACCACGGGTGGGGTGAGGCATATCCATCACAAAATGCAACATTAGAAATTGCTGCAGATGGTAAATATGATGTAACATTTACATTCGATGCTAACGCAAAAACTGTTAATGCAACAGCGGAAAAATTGTGTGTTAAAGCATCATGGAGTTTTGATGGCGGTACAACAGCAGCAGAAAGTGGTAACCTTGTATTGGATAAATTTACAAATGTTATCGTTGCATTCTCTGGTATCGACTCAGTAGGTCGTGAGGTTACAAAAGTATATCATCAAGGATCTTCAACAAATATTTTGTTCTACGAAGTATTGGCAGATGGTTCTTTGACACCAGTAGAAGGTAATGGCCTTATGTATGCAAAATCTTCAAATAAAACCATTACATATTCATTGCAAGCAAAAAATTATAAAGCAGTTGAATCAGGTACTTATAATTATTTGAAACAAGGTAATTATCGTATCGTTATTGATGGTGATGCAGGTGAAGCTGGTAAAGGAGACATTTTGTTCCAACCAAATCGTACTGGTTTGCCAAAAGTTTATAATGAAGAAGTATTTACATTTGATTTCAAAATCGTAAATGATTATGTTGCAAGATATGCACAATCAGCTAATTTTGAAGCTACACCAGCATATGATCGTTATGCACCTCCAACATTGCTTGAATCTCTTAGCGAAATCATAGTTAAATTCACAGATTATGAATCAATAACTGTAAATGCAACATACGGAGATAATCAAACATATATTCCATGTGTAGTATCAGAAAATGGTGCAAATGTAGAGAAAGCACAAGTTAAATGGGAAGCTGTAGAAGGAACACCAAATGCATTGCGTCTCTATATTGACGAAGCAGTTACTGCTATGGGTACTTATGGTATTACAATTCCAGAAGGTCTTGTTACATTCAAAAAAACAGCTGCAGAAGAGGCTTATAATGAAGCTATCGCATTGTCATATACAGTAGCACAAAAGAATATAACAGAAGGCTTGAAATTGTATTATGATTTCTCAGCAGTTGAGGCATGGAAAACTTTACCTTACGCAGGAGCAGTATTGGCTGATGGTTCAACAGAAACAATTGTTGATTTGGTAAATATTTCAGAAGGCTTGTGGGAACTTACAGTGCCAGCAGGTGCATATTTCCATGTAACAGTTAATCTTGGTAATTCATCAACAGAATTGGTAGGTAGTGCAACTACATTGTTCTATGATGGCACAAATAACCTATACACATTGAAAGCAGATGCACCATACGTACAATGGGGTATGGCAGAATTGGGTGACTTCACATTAAGTGTATATCCAACAGAACCAGAAGTAGTGCCTACAATTGTAGCAGGAACAAAATTGTATCTTAAATCATATTTTGGTGTATCAAATGCAACATCTTATGGATATAACGTAGTATTTGGCGAATTTGAAGTTCCAAGTAGTGGTGGTTCAGGTGGCACTGTGCGTCCATTGTCAAAAGCAAATTCATTGGGCGGTTCAACAACTATTCCAGGCACTGCAATGACTAAAGTATATTCAAAAGCAGACCAATATGACATTTGGGAAGTAGTAGCACCAGAAGGTACATCAGATAGTATTTTTAATATCGTAGTATCACGTAAAGGAACAATGATTTCTGGTTATATCACACCACTTAAATATGATGGCGAACACAATATGTTCATGTTGCCAGAAAACTTTGTGTTTGATTTGCGTACTCCTATCGCTGATGAAACAGCAGGTGAATGGGGAATTTATGTAGAAGGAGAATATTCAGATCCAGATCCAATCGTAGGAACATGGAACATCGAAGAGGGTGCAGTATTGGAATCATTTGAAAGTGCAACAATTACATTTACAGGTGTAGAATCAGCAGCAGCAAAATCATCATATACAAACTATTTCTTCTATAAAGTAGCAGAAGATGGCACAGAAACATTGGTTCCAAGTATGTGTAGTGATGGTTATATGGATGCAGCCGCAGAAGGTACATCTGTAACTTTCTCTATTGATAAAGAAACATGTTATCTTGACGCACCACAATATGGAGCATATTTTGCCCTTACATCAGGTGATTATCGTATAAAAGTGCCAGCAGGTGCAATTAAATTCAATGGCGATGCAACAAACTTGAATACAGAAGCGTATGTATTGAACTTCTCATTGAACGTGCCA
>JBGVPL010000015.1:0-98671 GCA_045126975.1 Candidatus Aphodosoma sp.
TTCGAGAGTCTCTACTTTATTGAGCGTAATGATATGGCGTTGTTGTACAAAATCACAAATAATATCAGAGGTCACAGACCCGGCATTTTTTATTAGCGCGATAGGGTTGGTTTGCGACATTGCTATTACGGGAAATAGCAATATTAAAGTAAGAATATATAGTTTGCGCATAGCTCTATAATATGTTTATAGTATATTTATAGTATGTTTATAGTATATTTATCCTATATTTATAGTATGTTGTAGTTTGCTTGATTTATGTGTATAGTCCGCCGTTGATAGAGATGCATTCACCTGTGATATATGAAGCTTCTTTTGAGGCGAGAAAGGCAACGAGGGATGCAACTTCTTCAGGCTCTCCGAAACGTGCCATAGGGATTGTTTGTTTGATAGTTGATTCATCGAGTCCGTCAACCATGTCGGTATGAATAAACCCAGGAGCAACGGCATTAACAGTTATGTTTTTACGTCCGATTTCTTGAGCTAACGCTTTGGTTGAGGCAATTAGTCCGCCTTTAGCTGCTGAGTAATTGCATTGTCCAGGTAGTCCTTTTAGCCCTGACAGTGATGCAATATTGATTATGCGACCATATTTGTTGCGTATCATCGGTTGCAATAAAGGTTGAGTTACGTTATAAAAAGATGACAAAGAAGTGTTTATCACCTTAAGCCATTCTTCATGCTCCATCCATACCATGAGATTATCTTTACGGATACCGGCATTGTTGACTAATACTTCGATATAATCCCCACGATGGGCCGTTTGCCATGCTTCGATAACGGCTTTAGTTGTTTCATAATCGCCAACATCGAATTTGAGCAGTTCGCCTTCAGAACCAGCTTGTTTGATAAGTTCGAGAGTGTGTTGTGCCTCAGCATCATTGCTAAGATAATTGACAACTACACGATAGCCCATTTGAGCTAATTTAACGCAGATAGCGCGACCGATACCACGACTACCGCCTGTAACTAATGCGTAATTCATGTTTTTATTATAATTGTTTTGTTATTTGACGAAGAGTTAATTCTGTTGTCATAGATACTCCAAGTATGCCATGAAGATTGAGATTTTGACCTGTTAAGAAGAGATTAGGAATTGGTGTGCGAGGGGTAAGAATGGTTGTCATTGGATTGTTATAGTCTTTCATGATGCCATAGGCAGAACCCTCTTGAGTTGCAGTATAGTGCATGTATGTGAGTGGCGTTGATGTATATACACGGTCGATTGCAGCAGGGAGCTCGGGTAGATATTGTGCTGCAAGTTGTATGAGTTGCTCGGCTTTATGAGCCTTAAATTCTTTATATGCCTCAAGTCGATGCCCCAAACGAGAATCACTCCACTCTGCTACTTCGGAAAATGACATTGGAGTTATGAGGTCGATAGTCTCAGCCCATACCGAATTGGCACGTGGCACACCCCATGATACCATAACTTGTTGTGGTATATGGCTCGGCTGATAACGCCATTGGTCAACTTGCTCGGTGTGAATAAAGAGATTATGATTGCGATAAAGCATTGCTTCAGGTTTGAGTTTTACGTTAACCGTAAAAGCACCCATACTATTTTGTAAACGATTGATACGCGAACGATATATCTTGCGAATAGATACACTTTCTTTTATTAAAGATAAGGTCGCATTAGGATGAACATTACTTATCACACAATCACACGAGAAGCGTTCACCTGTATTTATCACAACTTCGGATATTTGTCCGTTGCGTTCAATCAATTCAGTAACAGGTGAATTAAGGCGCACTTCGCCACCCATAGTACGAATTTTAGCAGTCAACGCATCGGCAATCATACGTCCACCACCACGTAAACGATAAGCACTTTGAATGAAAGAACTATTGATTTGAGCAAAAATGTAAAGTGGCAAAGTGTCGGCATCGAGTTGCATTTTGAGCGATGTGGCAGACAAGACCTTACGAAGCTGAGGATCGTGAATGGTATCGTTTAAATATTTATACGCCGAACGAGCAAAAAGCGATTGAGTATAAAATTCATCGGTCGAACGACGATTGAAAGCATCGAATGTGTGCTCGCCCACTTCACGAAGCAAAGCAGTGAAATTGACTAAATTATCTCGTTCGTGAGGAAAATCTTGAGCCATACGATCGATAAAAGCATCATAGCCTTGTTTAAAAGCATAATGTTGGTCGCCTATATAAACATGGTCAAATTCGGCATCCATCTTTTGCCACGGAAGCGACATAAGGTCGTATTGCTCAAACAATTGTCGCAAGGGCTGACCTTGATCGAGACCTCCTACATAGTGAAAACCCGTATCAAATTCGACACCAGCACGACGAAATGTTTGCAAGCAACCACCAGGTTGAGGCTCTTTTTCGAGAACCAACACCTTATGTCCTTGCTTGGTAAGTCGATATGCACATTGCAAACCTCCTAAACCTGAGCCGATTATTATATATTCGTAATGCATATTTCCTAACGTTTGAATTGTGGTTTACGACCAAATTTGTGTGCTAACATCTTATTTTTCATTAGCAATCGATAAACAAATGGCTGCAATGTGTATGCAAGCAATATGGTTGCCGACATACCGATTAATGTTGTTACACCAATGCTACGCATAGCAGGATGAGTGGCAAAGACAAGCGAACCTGTGACTACAATCAATACAAATGCCGACAAAAAAATAGCAGTTTTATGGTAAAGCAACAACGTTATATCATCACGACGAGTGTTAGCAAACAAACCATCCATAATAAAAATGCTATAATCAACACCCACCCCAAAAATAAACGACGAAATTACAATATTTATCAAGTTGAATTGCAACCCAAATATTCCCATAATACCTTGCACAATATACCAACTAAGAAACATTGGCATAAAAGCCAACAAAGCACGCGAAATACTTCTATATGAAAGCAATAATACTATGAATACAAAAAAACTAGAAATGCCAAGTACGGTATTAAAATCATCGCTTAAAACCTCAACCATATTGTTGGTGTAATAGAATGGATCAACTACCACAGTATGAGGCACCGAAGCCATTATATCGTTAACTTCTGTTTGCTTATCTAATGACATTAGTACAGAAGTAAACACCATATAATTTTCATCCGTAAATTCCACTATATTAGACATCAAACCATCGGGCAATACTCCACTCTCATATATTGAGCCAGGCTGATAATCGGCTCTTAAAATGGTCTCGAATATATCAAATGTGCCTGCACGAAAACCAACACGCTCACCTTCATGATTTATTGTATTCATCACTTGCTTAATACATTCATCATTCCAATAGTTGCGCCAATGGTCTATTCGTTGTTGTTGAACGGCATTAGGCAACAAAACACTCGACATTTTACCATAAGAGTCAATAACACCAACTGATTGCAACGAGTCGGCAACTTTCATTAATTGTGCATTATACTCTATCGCCTCATCCAACGATTTAGCCGTAGAGGCATAGTACATCGATTTATTGCCATGATTGATTTTATCGGCATACAACTCCTGCGAAATACGTACCTCAGGGTCGGTATAGCCTATATTCTTTAAATCAGAATCAAATGTAACCCAACGTGAAGTAAAGAAACATACAATCGATAACGCAATTAATAAAAATACAAACCACCTCTTACGGTCAAGCGGATAGGAATTTATTTTACCAATAATAGCAAATGCTTTATGCGATTTTTGATTATTATTTTCATCAAAAAAATGAGGTAAAAACAAAAGACTAAACAAAACAGTACCGACCAAAGCCAACGAAGCAAACATGCCAAAATCGGCTAATAAAGGCGAATCCGTAAACATTAATCCAACGAATGCTCCAATAGTGGTAATACAACCTAATATAACAGGTATAGTCTGTTCGCGTATTACACGTATAGGGTCGGTAACATGTTTATAATGAGTGAGAACATGTAATACATAACTCAATGCCACACCTAACACTATAACCCCTATACCCATAGCCATGAGCGACATCCCTCCTTGAATCCAATAAATACACGCCAAGGCAAACAAAGCCCCATAACCCACTGGCATCAGTAGAAGCAACAATGTGTTCCAATTCTTAAAACAGAGGCATATAACTACACAAATAACAATCAAAGATATGCCTATTGTCATCAACAAATCGCTTTTAATTTGTCGCGAATTAAATACACTTTGCACAGGTGCACCATGGAAATATATATCAATGTCGATATGTTCGGACTCGACTTCGTCTCGCACTTGCTCTATCAATTCGACCAATTTAGTGCCCGTTTTCGAATCCATAGAACTAAGATTAGGTGATATAAATGCCATTGCCACAGTGCTATCTGGACTAAATAGATGTCCGTCAACGACAGAAAATCCCGCACCTTTCAAGTTGTCTAACACCCCCGCTTCGAGAAAAGCATAACGCAACCCAACAGGATCTTGTTGCAGTAAATCGAGCAACTCAGTGCGCCCTTCGTTAAACAATAAATCATAATTTTTTGCCATACGACAAGCTATAGCCTCATCGGTCAGTAGCGAATCAAAATGGGCATACATTGTGGTATCAACAAACGTAGGCAAATAAGCGAGTAAATAGTCTAACCCATTAATCATCAAATCGTCATCAATACGATACAATGCATCAGAGATATAGTGAGTAGCAGTGTCACGCACAAGAAGTTCGAACATAAATCTGTCGCATATTTCAGCCATTTGCTCGATACCGACACTCCCCGCTTCTTTCGCAACTATCTGAATAAAAATCTTATCTTTAACCTTCAAATCAGAGAATACCAATCCGCTACTACTTTCAGTATCAGTCGCTGGCAATAATTTTGAAATATCTTCCTCAAATTCAACTTTCAAGGCATAAAACCCAAACAACGCCATCGACAGCAATATCAGCGTATAGGTAAGCCAGCGTTTAGGCTTCAAGAATTCGTATATTTTAATGAATAAGTTCTCCATATTACATTTTTTTAGTAATAAGTAATCTGTAATAACTATTCTTACTACTTACGACTTATTACTTTGTACCGTTCTCAATTCAGCTTTTAAATCTAAATAAATATCATCTCCACTACCGATAGTAGCGCGAAGTTTATATTCTTCATCACTTGATGATTGCAATTGCAATCGCACTTCGCAACGACTATGCACATCGGGCTTAACCAACGTGGTCAAGCGCACTTGTTGCAGATTGTACATCAATAATTTATGTCCAACAACCTTTTCGGCACACTCTTTTATCATCTGTATATTACACACACCTGGTGCAATCGCTTCGCCTGGAAAATGACCTTCATACACATCACAATCCTGCAATAATTCCACTTCAAACACGTGAAATTCAGAATCATTGCTAATATTTATTATCTTATAAAACTTATTTTCTAACATTATCGTAAAAATATTTTTATCTGACATTCAGCTATTTTTTTTAAATCAACTGTGGTAAATGCTTTCATCAACGACACTCCATTAACATCCGACACAAACTCTATCCAAGTATGCAAATCTGCTCCTAATTCGGGCAATTCATAAATCTTACACTTCTTTATTTCGCCAATGAATCCAAGATGAGGTTCCTCGCCTCGCAAATATGTCGTATATCCCGCAAATGCCGCTGCCGATTGGGCTATATGCTCAATCAAACCCGCTTCGCTCAATCTACCATCTTCATAAAAATAATTGTTTTCACACACAGTCAACCCAGTATGAGCTTCGGTTGCCGATGCTTCATACAACGTATCAATTTCAACAATTGGAGGTCGTTGTGGAATCAAAGAAAACAAATCTTCACCCTGCATTATCATATAACTCATCAGTTTAATAATTTATAATATTTAAATCAATAGCCAAAAGCCAAAAGACCATTGGCTATTGACAATCAACCTTTTATTTCAAACGTTCCTCAATAAAATCATAAAGTTCAGCAAATGTTTTGATTTGCGCCACCTCTGTGCCTGTAACTTTCACCTTGAATTCGGCTTCAATCAAAGCTACCATATCAACAAGCGACAAACTATCAAGTTCCAATGTCGCTTTAACATTAGCATCTGGAGTCAAGTCATTAATGTCTTTTTCAAACTCTTCTGCCAAAATTTCTCTTACTCGTAAAATTAAATTCTCTTTTTTCATGTTTTTTTTAATCTTTTAATGTTAATAATATTATAAATTCTTTATAATCAATGTAGAATTTGTACCACCAAATCCAAACGAATTCGACAAGAATATATTAAATTTCTTATCAACACGCTTAGCTGGAATATTCAATTTAGCCGAATCTTCATCTGGATTCTCAAAATTTATATTAGGCGCAATAAACTCATTTTTCATCATTAACATCGAATATATCACCTCCGATGCTCCAGCCATCCACATTTCATGTCCTGTCTGCGATTTGGTCGATGTAACCTCAGGACACGCATCGCCAAACACGTTATAAATTGCTTTTGCTTCGTTCTTATCGCCTACAGGTGTCGATGTGGCATGTGCATTTATATAGCCTATATCGCGTAAGTCTATGCCTGCCAATCGTATAGCCATCTGCAACGAACGACTTGGACCATCTACATTTGGCACTGATATATGGTCGCCATTCGACGAAAATCCATAACTCAATATCTCGCCTAATATAGGTGCACCTCTGCGCACTGCACTTTCGTAACTTTCGATAATTACCGTAGCTGCACCTCCTCCTGGCACCAAACCATCTCTATCTCGGTCAAACGGACGCGACGCCTTCGTTGGGTCACTCTCTCTAACCGAAAAAGCCGAAATTCCATCAAACGAACCTATAGAAAATGGGTTAACCTCTTGTGCTCCACCACATATAACCATCTCTTGCAATCCATTGCGTATCAACATTGCGCCAAGACCTATAGCATGCGAACCAGAAGCACATGCCCCCGAAACTGTTAGGTTCATACCCTTCAATTTGAATATACACGCAAGGTTCATCGTAACCGTCGAGTTCATCGACTGAAATATCGCCCCCGACCCTACCAACGTAGTATCTTTCTTCTCACGCATAGTATCAACACTCTTCACCACAGCATCGGCTGTCGAATCATTACCATACAAAACACCCACTTCATGTGCATCTAAATAGTCTTGGTCGATACCTGCATTGCGCAAAGCCTCAACCGTAGCACAATAGGCATACTTGGCTTGCTCTGGCATATAAACACGCTGGTTGCGACTCAAAACCTTCTTCAAATCAGGCTCATGCAATTCTGCTGTCAAAGCCGAACGAAAGCCCATCTCTTTGCGAATAGGGTCAAATATAATCCCCGACTTACCAGTATAAAGCGAATCGCGCACCTCTTCAAGCGTTTTTCCTAAACACGAGTATATACCCATACCCGTGATAACTACTCTTTTTTCCATAAAACTATAATTAATGAATAATTAAAAACATATCTTTTCTAACTTATCAAACAATCTACTCCGTCTCTCCTTCCATTCTCGATATTCCCCTCCACGTTTCAAACCTCTACGATAACGAAACAGTCCACGCATTTTAATGAAATACAACCTATAGTACCATGCAAATCGACCCAACACAGGCAACATCATCACATGCAACAGCGCAATCCAAAAATTCATCAAACACCAATCGACTATGAACACAGCTCCATAACACACTGGGATAGAAAACAATGCACTAACAGCATATCTAATTCCACCTGCAAACATAGTATATGCCGTAAACTCATTTCCTTTCTTATCAAACTTCTTAACTAATGGCTGCGGTGCATAGAAAATCAAAATATGTGGTATCAAAGCAAACAAATAAAGTGGCAACATCACCAACAAAAACAACACACCACACACACCTCGCCACCACGCCCAGTGATAATCAAACACCCAATCCTTCAACCGCTCTCTTTGCGTAAACTCTTTTAATAACAAGGCCTCGATATACACATCTTTCAGCTCATCACTATTCTCCTCTAACCCTCTACATAGTTCTTTATCCGTAATCAATCGTTCAGGCAAAACTCGTGGATTAACACCACGCCTACGTGCATACCTTACTCCATAAGTCTCTCGAATATAGTCTATTGCATCATAATTATCCAAATCCGTTATATTCAACATCATATCATCCACTCTCTGCCTCATCTCTGCATTCACCTCACGCCACACAGTGCGTGGTTTCGACTTATATCGCTCATAATAAGGCATCAAACTCATAGGTTCACCAAACTTAATCATCATATCTTTCCGAGCCGAAAAATAATGACTATAATGCACCGCTGCAGGCAACACCTTAATGTCGGTCTTAAATCCATCACGCTCAGCCGCCTCAAATGCCATACGCAAATATCCTTGCGACCACTCGCCCAACCAATGCTTGTCTTGATTCACTGCTTCAGGAAATATTGCCACAATTCCTCCATCCAACAATCTATCGCCTGCCTCTTCAAATGCTCCATAATTCTTACCTAACGTCTCTTCGCCATCAGTTCTCAATCTATAAGCAGGCAATAGACCAATCCAACGAAAGAACCCACCTAACTTCGGATTGTTGAATATATCACCACGAGCAAATATCGTAACCTTCTCTTTATGGAATGCAAAATGCAACCCTATCGGATCACTCAACGCACTCTGATGATTAGCCACTACAAGCGTAGGCGTACCATATTCTGGTACATTCTCACGCCCAATAATATCAACATTTCTGTAGTACAACGAATCATGTACAAATCGCATATATGAGCGAAAAACTCTAAAAAGTAAATCTCGTTTCAATAGGCTAAAATTTTAAAAATTAGACAATAATCCCCCTATCTTCACTCTATTTAGTAAAGAAATAATCAATAAAAACTCAAAAAAAACAATTAGGAAATTTAGGTTAGATTATAGATTGTCGACAAAAAGAATATTCTAAAAATTCATAGTTTTCACTCTGCAAAGTTAAACAACTCAAATCACACCATCACAAAAATTCACGTTAAAAAAAACAAACACACTTTTAACATTTATTAATCGCTATATATCAACCAAATAACACACAAAACATTTTTTAACACATATAATAAATGTGAAAATGACATCATTGCAATTAGATTATTTACACGTAAAAACACCATCAAAATATAAATTAAAAACGAAATTTAGTTTATGAAATAAAAAAAATCCCCACCATCACACAATAAACCCCACCCACACATCGTTATACAAACAAAAACGTAAAATAATTATGCATTTTGAATTGTGAATTGTGAATTAAAATAATTGCCTATGACAGAAAAATCTACTCTTAAAACTCCAAAATCACAAACCAAATCGCCTAAACAATCAACTATCAACTTCTTGTTGTCGTTTGCGTCGGTCTATCAAGTTGCAAACCCTCAAACCACACAACCGGTCTGTGATTTTATTCTAAACTAAGAGAACTCCTCTTACAAAAACTACAAAAAGAGATGCAAAACACCACATTTGCATCTCTTTTTTTGCATATTTCTTGCATATCCAAAACAAAATCATTAACTTTGCCTATTAAAACAATAAAACTCCCACAAATATTCACAACATTTATATTTATTCATTTGTGGTGATTCGTGTAATTTGTGGGCTAAAAAAACATATTTTCTTGTCTTCATGTCTAAAAAAAGACTAACGCCGAACCAACGGTCTTGAGCCAAAGGCGAAAAAAGGTCTGTCTTTCTTCCGCCAAGATACGTTGCAAACGTAACGAGGCGTATGTAAAGACAAAAATTATGTCCTTATGTCATTCTGTCTAAAAAAAAGACTAACGCCGAACCAACGGTCTTGAGCCAAAGGCGAAAAAAGGTCTGTCTTTATTCCGCCAAGATACATCGCAGATGTAGCGAGGCGTATGTAAAGACAAAAATTATGTCCTTATGTCATTCTGTCTAAAAAAACAATATATTATGCGTACAATTCCAGCTTCAGAACTAATCATCAACAACGACGGCTCTATTTTCCATCTTCACGTCCGTCCCGACCAAATAGCCACCACAATCCTACTCTGTGGCGACCCTAAACGCGTTGACCTCATTGCCTCTCATTTCGACACAATCGAGTGCGACATCTCTAGCCGCGAGTTCCACACCATCACTGGTACCTATCGTGGCAAACGCCTCTCTTGCGTCTCTCATGGCATCGGTTGCGACAACATCGACATCGTCGTTACCGAACTCGATGCGCTGGTCAATATCGACTTCGCTACTCGCCAAGAAAAAGCCGAGCATACTACGCTCACTCTCGTGCGAATAGGCACGTCAGGTGGTCTGCAAGAATGTTCGCCAGTAGGTTCTTATGTCGTAGCAGCCAAATCTATGGGCTTCGATGGCTTATTGAACTACTACGAAGTGCCTGACGGTATATTTGATTTAGACCTCGAAGCTGCATTCTGTAAACACGTTGGTTGGAATCATCGTTTGCCTGCTCCTTACGTCGTAAGTGCCGACCCCGAACTTGTCAATCGCATTGGTCACGACATGGTCAAAGGCATCACCATCGCCGCTCCTGGCTTCTACGGTCCACAAGGTCGCTACGTCCGCGCTCGTCCTGCCGACATGGAGCTCAACTCCAAAATTCAGTCGTTCCGCTATACACCAAAACATTCCAGCGACGAAGTGCAATTTGCAATGGACTCAGTAAATTCAGTTCGTGATGATAAGGAATGGCAAATCACCAACTTCGAGATGGAAAGTTCAGCACTTGCAGGTATGTCTGCCCTACTTGGCCACAAAGCCATGACCGTCTGCGCCATCATCGCAGGCCGCGTCTCTCACAACATGAACACCGAATACAAAGGCTCAATCGAAGGCCTCATCAAAATCGTCCTCGAACGAATCTAATAGTTTAGAGTTAAAAGATTAGAGTTGAGAGACCTTCGGTATTAACTCTAAACTCTAATCTATAACCTTTAACCTTTAACCTATCACTCTAAACTCTAATCACTAAACTCTAAACTCTAAACTTATTCTCCCCCTGTCTTAGGGGGAGTGTCCGCAGGACGAGGGGGTTCTTAACTCTAAACTCTAAACTTTCATATGAACATAGCAGCAATAGCAACAGCACCTGGCACAGGTGGCATCGCCGTAATTCGCCTCAGCGGACCCGATGCATTCACAATCACCGACCGCATCTTCCGCGCCCGCAATCGCAACAAAACCGTATCTACTGCCGAAGCCTACACCATGCTCTTCGGCAACATCATTGATAATAAAACAGACAATAATCTAAATGTTGACTGTAGACATAAAATCATCGACGAAGTCATAGTTGCCATCTTCCGTGCACCGCACTCATTCACAGGCGAAAACACTGTCGAAATCTCGTGCCACGGTTCTGTCTACATCCAACAAGAAATCCTTCGCCTACTCATCGTCGCTGGTGCTCGCATGGCTGGTCCTGGCGAGTTCACTCAACGTGCCTTCCTCAATGGTCGACTCGACCTCTCTCAAGCCGAAGCCGTAGCCGACCTCATCAATGCCCAATCTGCTGCTGCTCATACTATTGCGCTCAACCAAATGCGTGGCAATTTCTCGTCTAAACTCGAAGAACTTCGCCGTCAACTACTCCATTTCGTCTCTCTACTTGAGCTCGAACTCGACTTTGGCGACCACGACGACCTCGAATTTGCCGACCGCACCGAACTCAATTCCGTTGCACAAGAAATACAATCGCAACTCACTCGCCTACAACAATCTTTCTCTCAAGGCAATGCCATCAAAAATGGTATCCCTGTAGCCATCGTAGGCGAAACCAATGCAGGCAAATCTACCCTACTCAACCTCCTAGTAGGCGACAATCGTGCCATCGTGTCTGACATTCACGGCACTACACGCGATGTCATCGAAGACACAGTCAATATCAACGGACTCACATTCCGCTTCATCGACACAGCCGGCATACGCCAAACATCCGATATCATCGAAAACCTTGGCATTGAACGCACCTACGAAATGATATCTCGCGCCCAAATCATCCTTTGGGTAGTCGATTCAACCAACGTCACCGAACATATCGAGTGGCTCGCCGAGCGCATCATGCGCCGCACCGAAGGCAAACGTCTCATCATCCTACTCAACAAAGTCGACCGCCTCAACGACGAAGAACTCACCACCCTCCGCGACTGGTTCGAACCATATAAGACAACAGTCAACAGACAATCGCCTAACGAAGCAAACTCAAACTCCTCCCCTGTTTTAGGGGAGGTGCCAAAGGCGGAGGGGTTAACATCTGTTGACTATAGACAAAATTTAAATCCGGATGGCGACTGTAGACCGTTGACCGTTGACTGTAGACAAAACACCATCCTCGAAATCTCCGCCAAACAATCCATCAACACCAACCAGCTCACTCAACTCCTCTACGAAAGCGCACAAATGCCAGACCTCTCAGCTGGCGACATCATCATATCTAACCTCCGTCACTACGAAGCCCTCACCCACGCCCTCGAATCAATTGACCGCGTCATCGAAGGCCTACAGATGAATATCCCAGCCGACTTCGTAGCCCAAGACATCCGCGAAGCCCTCTTCCACCTTGCCGAAATCACAGGCGGCGAAATCACCACCGACGAAGTCCTCGGCAACATCTTCGCACACTTCTGCATCGGGAAATAACAAAAAAGGGCGTCATAGACGCCCAACTATGCTTAACCGCAGGTGACCAAAGGGAACCTGCGGACTATAAAATCCCACCAACAACGTCTCCAACGGGGGCTAACAAGACTCCCCCCTTACATTGTGTATCTACTCACCTTACCCAACAAAAAAGCACTGAAGAAAACTGCTAACAAAGCTTCAATGAGGTTAAAAATATTAGTTGACAATAATAAAAAAACTCTATCACAATAATAACGATTGCCCATTGAAGTGTCATCATTTATTTATTCTATAAGATTTTATTAGCGTCCTAATTAACTATCTATGATTAGGATTATTTACATCAAAATAAAATTCATTAGTATCTTCATCCCATGGATAGTATCTAATAAGTTTGTATACCTTCGTTTTATATATTACACCTTGCGGGTGTATTACATTCTTATCAAAACAAAAACCCAACACTACTCTTGATAAATCTCCACTATTATATGGGATAAAATAATTCATCCCAACTTCATTCTCTTGCCATATAGGATGATATCCTTTATCTATAGCATACTTATCTATAGCATCTATCACTGACTTGTCAATATACATATAATTACCTGGAAGCCCAGCTCTACTACCACCTGATTCTAATATATATGCTTTTGAAAAAGCTGTGTTCATCTGCAACTCTTTGGGGTTGTAGATAACTATTGGATTTCCAATAGATTTTGCTAAATTGCTAATTTCGCTTCCTTGTGGTTTAGAATAATTACATACATAATCATCAAGTCTTACCTCATCTGCAAGATATTCAATATTTTCTCCAAATGCAAGTACTGTTCTACATCCAGGTAAATCATTCTCGTGTTCTGTTTCACTTATAGACATATGTAATTCTACACAAGATCGTAGAAACATACTAATACTCAAAATATTATTTTTATCTTCTAGTTTACTTTTAGGGTGAAATACTTTAGCTATTCCATCATTGAGTATCAGATTTCTCTCAAATGGTGCACTATAATACAATGCCGAACTATGTGCAGCTTCTAACCTACTATAGATTTTCTCCATTTGTGATTTATCTAAATTCCAATTAGCTTCAACAAATATATTTGAGAATCCTAATAAATCTGACCACAAACAAAAACATGAAGAATATTTCATTTTAGGAGGATGTCCTATTTTCATGGTTAAATTACTCCCAAATTCTTTCTTTGCTTCTTTGAACAACTTACTAAAATCCATAACTTTAATAATACAAATTTCTTTGCAATTTAAACTTAAATTCACATTTCTCAGTAACTGAGTTTATATCCAGGATTGCTAGCTGATGGTTGTTGCTTTCCATTTATATATATTACCGCTGGGATATATTCCCCTTTTTCAAACATATCTTTTTTCACATCTTCTAACTGTGCTCTAATTTCATCTATTGAATCATCTTCTACAATAACCATGAAAAGCCCATCAGTTGCTTGGGTTGCGTTCATATATGCCGCCAATTGAGTACGATACCCATGTAGCAAATCTTTATTACATGATCGCTTGATCTCAACAACTGTATTCGCTTTTGCTCCACGCGTTATCTGAAAATCTAATTCACCGACTCCTGGATTCGACTCCCGTGCTATGGCAACATCAAATTCCCCAGCATTTTTATATGTGTCAGCAACCATCCAAAGCAATAGTTGCCAGTCTGTTTCGTCAGGTTTCCTATTCTTGCGATATAATATCTCTGAAAGTCGCATGTTTTCCACGAGCCTTTTAAATTGATTACACATAGAATATGTAAGCTCATAAATTTCTTCAGCGGCAGATTTATTCTGTTTAATTTCACACACAAAGGGAATAGTACGCAATAATTCATGAAGTAGCACTCCTTGATACTGTTCTTTCTTATCCTCAATAAAATCATATGGAACTCCAATAAGACCTTTGAAATATTCTATTGCAACATTATAGCAGTCACGATTATTACAAATCAATGATTTCCAATCTGATTTCTTGAAATTACGATAGTCGGACCAGCAAACGCCAATCACACTTGCAATTTTTTGTTTTAATTTATTATTATAGTTACAAACTCTATCTATGTCATCATAATCTACAGCATATGGTAAATCGCATAAAAATTGCGCTGGAATAAATAATATGGGTTTACCATTATAAAAAGGCACATTAAACGACAGATTATATGAGTACCTATACTGTTTTGTTGGCAAATCTAACTCTAAACTGATACGCTGTGTATATGAAAGAAAATGTTTCTGTAATATAGAGATCGTCATATCGCTAATTCTGTCTGCCCCCATATTATCTTCAATTAGCTGCATTAAACAAAATATTTCAGGATCAGTCATTCCTGCCTTAATAATATCATATGTACTTTCGGCTAATTGAATTGATAAAGCTCCACTAATACCTCTACCATGGGTGTTTCCTGTAGAATAGCCTAATCCAGTATTTGAAATTTCCTTTAGAGTGTATCGTCTTATCATCATTTTGAAAAAACGATCTTGTTTAGATTTACTAGAAGCTGCGTTGGTTAATGTAACAAAGCCTCTGAAATACTGTAAAAAGTCTTCATAGGCATCCTTAAACTCTAGGATTTTGCAATCTTTTAATAATAAAGGATCTATATGGAGCAATGAGTCCTGATCCAAAAAAGCATTATACACACCTTTGTTGACAAAATCTTGATGCTTTATATTAAAATATGTACTGTAATGATTCGCCATATATTAACCATTAAATTGTTTTGTCGCACAATAAGCCTTAACTCCCATTTTTGCTGTAGTACTCAAAATAAGAGCAATAGCAGGAATTAGTATTGCAGTACTCATTCCAACAGCTGGTGCTATCCAATCTGCGATATATGTCACAGCCCCCAAACCAATAGGTTTCCCCGCTGCGACAAATTTATCATGTTCATCTTGATAATCCGTATGACCACATATAAACTTATCAAATTCATTTCTAAACCTATTCCAATAATTCTTTTTGTTATTAGCATCTTCTGTAACACCTCCAAATGTTACGGTCTGCATAGGTCCTCTTGCATTAATCCATTCTTCAGCAGCCTTTTCTTCACCATATATAGCAACTAATTGTTCTATGAAATTTCTTTGGTATGGCTTTAGAGGCTTAAGCCAATCCTCCAATGGGATATTTTCTATTTCAATCATAACATTTCTTTTATATGATTAGCTGATATACAATATGATGTTTGATTTAACTCATGAGGGTTAATGCCGGCGATTATTACCCCAGAATTTGGCGCATACGCACCTATTAGCAGACCAATAATAGATCCTGTCTTCTTATTGAATACTATTGATCCAGATTGTCCTGGTCTAGTTTGTATGTTTATAGTTGCATACTTCGATTTAACGCCTGAACTTTCCAATAACATTTTAGCTCCAATTTCAGCTTCTTGGTATGTCAAAACTCGTCTTCCCATAACACAATGAGGAAAACCATACATTCCAATTCTTTCACCAACTTTTATATCATCTAATGATTCAAGTGGTGGCAAAATACCTGAAAAACTTAATTGAGTTTTAAGTATGCAAATATCAGTTATTGGATTAATATCTTCAACAATAGCAGGTATTGGATGACAAGAACTATCAGATGTATCTTGATACTCATCAATATTCTTAATATGAGGCATTAGGACAACCAAATCTTTTGTTTCATTCCCAATGACATGTCTTGCGGTTACTATTTTACCATCATTGGAAATTAAGAAACCAGTCCCTAACATTCTTATTGCTCCTTCGGTACGATCATGCACTCCGATGACTAAAGTAATTTGAGAAAAATCTATCATAGTCCTTTATATTTGATTTAACAATTCTATCACCTTATGAATCTCCGAATACGCCTTCATGTCTTCAGGAGTCTCCTTACACAATTGGCATAACTTCTCTGAATTTTGGACAGCACGTTCCAAATCACCATTCTCAGTCAAATATTTATAGAGATTGGTGCGTATGAAATAACGCTTTGTCTTTTCGTATCCTGGCATATACTTCTGCAATTCAGGAAGCAACTGCTCATAGCTGTCATATCTTCTACAAACTACATTCGGTAAGAAGTGCAACAAGAACCAAAATTCGGTACATGGATTCGTTTCAACAAACATTACTCGACCGGCATATTTCTTAACACCATACTTTTTCTTTGCACGCTGATATAGTTGCATCTCTGTAGAATTTTGATATAGCCTATCCATATCAAACAAGCAAACAACATAGTCATATTGTTTATCTATATACGACTCCACTAGTTTAAGTACATGATGTATATCGCTATGTTGAGGAAAGTCTGGCGCCACCTTAAAAGGAAAGCGGCAAGCTACACGTAGAGAATCAAAATAAAACCATTCAGTCTCCCCTTCTCCTATAATAGCTATACTTTTACTTACTACTCTTGCCATAAAATCAATCGTTTAAGTTAAAGTATTGACTGCCCAAGAATGGTAATTTAACCAATTTACCCTGCTTGTATGCATTGTATGGTGACAAGTTCTTGTGCAATCCAAGTGATGAAAGACGGAGCACTTTTGTTTCCCCTTGCTCATCTTTATCTGTAAACCATATAGTATCTCTACGAATAAACTCTTCATTAAGAAGATTTATGTCATGCGTTGTCAACAACATTTGAGATGTACCATTACTATTAGCTAAAAACACCTTGATAAAATATGACAACAACTCATAATGAATACTTGTCTCCACCTCATCAATAGGAACAAACTGATTTTTCTTCAAAAGGAAATTTAAAATCACAGCCATTCCCAAGAAACGCATTGTACCATTTGATTCGTACTCCTCAGACAAATCATACAACTTCTCTCCTGCTTTATGTGTAAATGTTAATTCTGTATTCGTAATTTTTCCTTTCTTCAACATTTCTGCCTTAGCATTATCATCAAATGGAGCCTTCTGTATAAGTTGTTCTAATTCTGGAGTAATCAATTCCTCTTCTTCATGCAACGCCACATCCTCAATATTAAAGTCAGATGCTTTTAAGAAATTCAATATAAATTTCTTAAGTTCACCATCCTTGTCTTTATCAAGATGTTTCTTAACGTATGCCGACAATAACATACCTGGAGCCAATACATCCTTGACCTGCATAGCCAAATAATCGTAAACGTCATTCAACTTTGTTTTTTCAACGTTACTCTTACCAAATGCAGCCAACACGCTACTATTATTAATAGTATTACCCAATATAGCATCTTGCCCCTTCTTAGAAAGCTTTAAGTTTACTCCAAATTCAATTACTGAAGAATCTGTACTCTCTTCATAATTACGACTATATAATTTAGTAGGACGTATTGATTCATAAACCACTAATGATTCTGAATAAATTCGCTTTGAATCCAATTCGAAACTAAGAATATACTTCAATTGATTGATATAAAATGTCATTGACATCTTTGTATTTTCATTTCTTGAAGTTTCATCTAAAAGAAAAGGAACAACACCTGTCTTCTCATTGCGGTCTTTAGGCATACTCAAAACCAACATTCTGAAAAACTCAACCGCATTCAATATATTAGTTTTGCCCGAAGCATTAGCTCCATACATAATACCAATCTTCAACAATCTAACACCCTCTTTTACTTCATACGAGTACTCATCAGACATAAACGTATCTGAAGTTGGCTCAAAACTAATCTTTTGTGATGATTTGATGGAGAAAAAATTCTCAATTGAAAATTCAGCTATCATAGTTATTGCATTTTAATTCTACATTTCGACTGCAAATATACAAATAAAATCAATATTATACAAATTATAAACCACAAATTTGTATTTTTTTTACAAATTCACCAAATATAACTACTATTTCAGTATTTATATCATCATCTTAAATACCACAACTTAAATAAAGGATTAAATAAAAACTCTAATTTACGTAGATATTAGCTACCCACAAATCGCCACCTTTATCACACCATCCAGTTTGTTCTCAAATATCCGATATGCTCCCTCTATTTCGCTCAACGCAAAGCAATGGCGTGATGAGCGGTGTGGTGTCAATCTTACCCTGCTCTATCAAGCGCAACACCTCCCCACAATCGCCGTATGAATCTCAATCTTATATTTACCAATATCGCTTATCAAGATAAGATGCTAAGTCTGAATATTTGTCAACTATAGGTAAGAATAATGTTTTTGGATCAACTATCATATACTTACTTTGATCTTCCAACATACTTTTCCAAGTCTCTTCCATTCTCTTATTTGAAACAGAATAAACCTTATCAAGAAGATCCTTATTATCACTAGGAATAACATGAATATGAAAATAATCTTCTGCCTCAAGTTTTTCAATATTAGAATTTTTAATTACATTTTCCACCCAAAGAGTTTGTCTCATCAACTGATAAAAAGGTTCTTGATAATATATAGAACCATAATAACAATCCAAACTTTTTAACTGCATTGATGAATTTATTAATGGTTCATATCTATTCACTCTTTCTTGTCCTTTGCCATTTGTTCCTTTTACTTCACCCTTTCTATCTTCATTAGATTTATCCTTTTTGCCATAATATTCTGTATATTTCCATTCAATAGGAATAATCCATCTTTTTTTATCACCCTTATGTACTGCATATATAAGAGCATCTATAGAGGTACAATTAGATCCCCTAGTTGATATTTTTTCATTCAAATGATCCTCTCTAGAAACCACTTCAAAACCAATATATTGTGGTTTAGCATCACAACTTATAGGAAGTACCTTTTCAAACTCATTCCTAACTCCATTCAACATAGCAAGAACTGCATCCTTGTCATGCATTATAGCAAAAAGATGATTAAGACAAGCTATCTGTGAAGATAATGTATGACCCGTAGGTTTATGGCCACCCCACCATGAAATATTATTATCATTAAAATATTCAATGACACCATCACGTATTGGTTCATAAAGATTATTTATTCCATTCTTAAGTACAAAATTTCGACGAATCTTCATAAAATATCCATAACCCTTATCGCCTGAAAATATATTAAAAGTATCTCTTATCAGTTTCACCTGACGCTCATACTGACTATTTTTATATTTACTCATAATTTTAACACTTTTTATTTTTCTACAATAAATCTCTTTTCAATTTTTATTTTTCTAACCTCCACCCACAATCGCCATGATAAATCATCTGTCGGGTCATGCCACCATCAATACAAATATTCTCGCCCGTAATAAATCCTGCCTTATCCGAACAAAGAAACAAAACCATATTTGCAATATCCATCGGATTACCTACACGCCCTACAGGTTGCTGAACGGCATCTGCACCTTCATACACCGTATAGTTCGTATCAATCCACCCTGGCGAAATCGAATTGACCCTTGCTCTACCTGCAAGACTCACCGCCAACGCATGCGTCAACGCCGCTATTCCACCCTTTGCTGCAGTGTAACTCTCGGTCTGTGGTTGACTCATTCGGTCGCGCGAAGAGGATATATTCACTATCGATGCACCGCATTCGGCTAAATAAGGCATCAACAATTTCACTAAATAAAACGGTGCTGTAACACCCACACTCAGTGCATACTGAAACTCCTCATACGAACACTCATCAATACCCTTCATCAATGGCAAAGCATTATTTATAATACAATCCACTCTATCATGTCGTGCAATCACATACTCCACAAAGGCTTCAAGCACCTCTTTTTGCGCAATATCTCCTACAAAATGTTCACCCTCCTTTTGTTTATCAATCACATAAACAAAAGCACCATCCGAGCGAAACATATCAGCAATACACTTACCAATACCATTAGCACCACCCGTAACAATAACTACTTTATCTTTAAACATACTTTAATTTATTTTATTTATGCAAAGGTACAGTTTTTCAATAAATAAACAAAGGAAATCAAACCATTTTTATATAAATATACACAGAAGTAAATAAACTATTCCATATATCACTTTTTTTTCGTATCTTTGTCATTCATTAAACAAAACAAATAAAACCTTATGAGTGAAATAACTAAATGTCCGAAATGTGGTAGCGAATATGTATATTTCGATGGTTCGCTATATGTATGTCCTGAATGTGCGCACGAATTCAGCGCCGACGACCATGCTGCAACTAACGAAGGTCCAGAAATAGCAAAAGATAGTAATGGTGCCGAACTCTTCGATGGCGATGCAGTAACCGTTATAAAAGACCTTAAAGTAAAAGGCTCATCAATGGTCATCAAACGTGGCACAAAAGTAAAATCAATTCGCCTCACCGAAAACCCTGAAGAAGTAGATTGTAAAATTGATGGTAGTAGTATAGTTCTCAAAACTTGTTTCCTCAAAAAATAACACTAAATAAAAAATCCTCAATTCTGTTGAATTGAGGATTTTTATCTCTTTATCATATATAATTTATTCTTCACGAGCTACTTCATTAGTTGAAATCATTAAAGTAGAATCGGTATCTATAAATATAGAATCATCCATTTCTGCAAGAGCTTTCTTTTTCTTATTCTCTTTCGCCCCAGCTTTCAAAAGATTACGAGCCGCAGTAATAATACTTTGACCACTATCAGAAGTTGTAATTTTAAGTTTCGAGATTTTCTTCACTGCATCGTTCATACTAGATTCAACATCAAGAAATCTCTCTCCAAAAATCTGCACTCTTTCTATAATTATATTAGCTGCATCAACCATAGCTTGCTGATTATTTAACTGACGCACTTGTGTCCACATCATCTCTAACACACGAAGATTCATATACATTGTTTGTGGACCCAAAATCATAACACCATCATCATAAGCCTCACGCCATAAAGTAGCATCATTAAGTAATGCAAGATTCAAAGCCCCTTCTATTGGCACATACATGATGGCAAAATTCAATCTATTATATCCCATAGGCAAATATTTAGTATACTCTTTCTTTGCCAAACATTTCACCTGCGCTCTTATACTATCAATATGCGATTTCAAATATATACTCTTCTCCGGAGCTCCATCTTCAGTATTCATATATCGCTCATAATCAGTCAACGACATCTTTGAATCGACCACAACATGACGATTGTTTGGAAAATGTAATATAAAGTCAGGTACTAAACCCTTACCATCATCACCTTTTGCAATTTTTCCAGATTTATCACGTAATGTTTCTTGAGTATCAAATTGTTCTCCCTCTTTAAGTTCCAAATCTTCAAGAAGTTGTTTCAACTTCAACTCTCCAAAATTACCTTGAACCTTAACTTCTCCCGTAAGAGCTCTTGTCAATCTATCTGCTGTTTCACCAAGCGACACACTCTTTTCCATATTTAATTTAATTGTCGCATCAAGTCGTGTAAGTGCCTCTTTCTGTTGCTCTTTCGAATTATTAAGAGCCTGTTCCATATCTTTCAAACTTTTTTGAAGAGGGTCAATAATCTTAGAAACTTGCTCTTTATTCTGATTTTCAAGTTCTGCTTGACGTGTTTTAAGAACATCTTCCGATGTTGTACGCATCTGTTCTTTAATAAGGGCTAATTGTGTTTCTACCTGCTCTTTATTCATCTCACGAAGTTGAGCAAGTTGTTTTTCTGTATTTTCTTTTACTTGTGCCAACTGCTTATTATAAGAATCTTTCAACTCATTTATCTGATTCTCATAAGATTTTTTCAATTCCAATACAGTTTTTGCATTACGCTCTGCTTCTTCTTTTTTTATATCATCGTTCTGCTGACGTTGTATATCAAGTTGCTTTAATGCGTTTTCAGCATTAGTTTTCTGTACACTACAATCAGATGTAAGTTCTATAATCTTATTTGTCTGCTCTGCAATTATTTTATCTTGAGATTCAATTTTACTTGACAATTCAGTAATCCTTGATTCTAAAGATAATACTTTCTCACTATCATCTCCATTATTGCCAAGTTTCTTTCCAACAAAGAAAGCTATACACGACATTAAAATAATGCCTACTATCGCAATTACAAAAAATATTTCCATACTCATAATATTAATTTTTATTATTTGAAATACAAGACAAAGATAATAAAAATTTGGCTTTCAAACAACTTTAAAACCATATTTAATTAATTTTAAAATAAAAGGGGCTATGTCAAAATAAGACATAGCCTCTTTTCTTATTTATATGCTAACTAAATTATTAGTCACCAAGTTTTGCACAGATAAATTCGCGGTTAAGGCGAGCGATGTGTGCAAGAGAAACTGATTTAGGACATTCAGCAGCACAAGCACCTGTGTTAGTACAGTTACCGAAACCGAGTTCGTCCATTTTGCCAAGCATAGCTTTAGCACGGCGAGCAGCTTCAACTTTACCTTGTGGGAGAAGTGCCAATTGGCTAACTTTAGCAGCTACGAAAAGCATAGCTGAACCGTTTTTACAAGCAGCAGCACAAGCACCACAACCGATACAAGATGCAGCATCCATAGCTTCGTCAGCAGCGATTTTGCTGATTGGAATTGCATTAGCATCAGGCACACCACCTGTATTTACTGATACGTAACCACCAGCTTGCATGATTTTATCGTAAGCGCGACGGTCAACAACCAAGTCTTTGATTACAGGGAATGCGTGTGAACGCCATGGTTCTACTGTGATAGTTTCGCCATCTTTGAATTTACGCATGTGAAGTTGGCAAGTAGTAACAGCAGAGTCTGGTCCGTGTGGGTGACCATTGATATAGAGAGAACACATACCGCAGATACCTTCACGACAGTCGTGGTCAAATGCGATAGGCTCTTGACGATTTGCTACGAGTTGTTCGTTGAGTACGTCGAGCATCTCAAGGAACGAACTATCAGTTGAAATATTTTTCAAATCGTATGTAACAAAAGCACCTTTTGCTTTTGGTCCGGCTTGACGCCAAACTTTTACTTTGATATTTATTGTTTTTTCCATGACTAATTAAGCTTTATAGTTACGAGTTTGACGTACTACGAATTCATAATCGAGAGGTTCTTTATACATCTTAGGTTCTTTGCCTTCGCCTTGGAATTCCCAGCAAGAAACGTAAGAGAATTTATCGTCTTGACGAAGTGCTTCACCCTCTGGAGTTTGATATTCTTCACGGAAGTGACCACCACAAGACTCTTCGCGGTTGAGAGCATCGCGAGCCATGAGTTCGCCAATTTCGATAAAGTCAGCAAGACGGAGAGCTTTTTCGAGTTCTACGTTGAAATCGTTTTTGCTACCTGGAATGAATACATCAGACCAGAATACTTTACGAATTTCTTGGATACGTTCGAGACCTTTTTTCAAGCCTTCAGCTGTACGACCCATACCTACAAAATCCCACATAACGAGACCGAGTTCGCGGTGGATGCTATCAACTGAACGTTTACCTTGAATCTTCATCAAGCGGTCAATTTTTTCGTTGATTGCTTTTTCTGCTTCAGCAAATTCAGGAGCTTCTGTTGAGAAGCGTGGAACTTGAATTTGGTCAGAAAGATAATTTTGAATTGTATAAGGCAATACGAAATAACCGTCAGCCAAACCTTGCATCAAAGCAGAAGCACCAAGACGGTTAGCACCGTGGTCAGAGAAGTTAGCTTCACCGATAGCAAAGAGACCAGGGATAGATGTTTGCAATTCATAGTCAACCCAAATACCACCCATTGTATAGTGGATAGCAGGGAAAATCATCATTGGAGTTTCGTATGGATTATCATCAACGATTTTTTCGTACATTTGGAAGAGGTTACCATAGCGAGCTTCAACTGCGTCACGACCAAGACGTTCGATAGCATATTTGAAGTCGAGATATACAGCAAGACCTGTAGCGTTAACACCGAAACCAGCGTCGCAACGTTCTTTAGCTGCACGTGAAGCTACATCACGAGGTACGAGGTTACCGAATGCAGGGTAACGGCGTTCCAAGTAGAAGTCGCGATCTTCGTCAGGAATTTCAGTTGGTTTCTTTTTGCCAGCGCGGATAGCTTCAGCATCTTCTTTCTTTTTAGGAACCCAGATACGACCGTCGTTACGGAGTGATTCTGACATCAAAGTAAGCTTTGATTGTTTGTCACCGTGAACAGGGATACAAGTTGGGTGGATTTGAGCGAAGCAAGGGTTAGCAAACCAAGCACCTTTTTTGTAGCATTGGAGAGCAGCTGAACCGTTAGATGCCATCGCGTTAGTAGAAAGGAAGAATGCATTACCATAACCACCAGTACCGATAACTACAGCATGAGCAGCAAAGCGTTCAACTGCACCAGTTACGAGGTTACGAGCAATGATACCACGAGCACGACCGTCGATGATAACAACGTCGAGCATTTCGTAGCGAGTATAAAGTTTTACAGAACCTTTTTGTACTTGACGGCTGAGAGCTGAGTAAGCACCAAGAAGGAGTTGTTGACCTGTTTGACCTTTAGCATAGAAAGTACGAGATACTTGAGCACCACCGAAAGAACGGTTGTCAAGCAAACCGCCGTATTCGCGAGCGAAAGGAACACCTTGAGCTACACATTGGTCGATAATAGCATTTGATACTTCAGCAAGACGATAAACGTTAGCTTCGCGAGCACGGTAGTCACCACCTTTGATAGTATCGTAGAAAAGACGATAAACTGAGTCACCATCATTTTGATAGTTTTTAGCAGCATTGATACCTCCTTGTGCAGCGATAGAGTGAGCACGACGTGGAGAGTCTTGGATACAGAAGTTGAGAACGTTGAATCCCATTTCGCCAAGAGAAGCTGCAGCAGAAGCACCAGCAAGACCAGTACCAACTACGATAACATCAAGACGACGTTTGTTGGCTGGGTTCACCAATTTTTGGTGAGCTTTATAGTTAGTCCATTTTTCAGCTAATGGACCTTCTGGAATCTTAGCAGTGATGATATCACCTTTAAGCAATTCTTCGATTTTAGCCATAATTTTTTCTTAATGAGGAATGAGGAGTTAGGAATGAGGCATCAAATCCACTACCCTATACCCTCTCATCATATTTTATTACTATTTTTTATTTTATCAAAAAAATGATTGCAATATTATTCTACAACTACTGCAACTGAATCAATCACTGCTTGTACAGTGTCAGCAACAACAGGAGCTACAGTTTCAACACATGTGTGAGCGTGAGCAGCACAACATTCAGCAGTACAGCAAAAACTTGCAGCAAAATAGAACACTACTACTGCAGCAAACATAACAACTACGAGAGTAGCAACGATGTTAGAGATGCATTTTACGCGTGGCATCCAAGTGTTGTTGTTCCAACCCATTGTGTGAAGGGCTGACCAAACACCGTGAGTCAAGTGGAACCAAAGACCGCCCAACCATACAAGGTAAAGAACTACGTAGATAGGGTTAGCGAATGTGTCTTTAATGATAAGCACACCGTTAGTAGCATTTGCAAGTGCTGTTTCACAAACGTGAGCGCCGAGCATGTGTTGCAATTCAACTAATTGCATTTTAGCCCAGAAGTTGCAAAGGTGAAGACCAATACCGAGAACAATTACGATACCGAGAGCAAGCATGTTTTTAGAAGCCCACTCAACATCTTTTTGACGGTCTGTTACTTCGTAACGTTCTTTACCACGAGCACGATAGTTTTGCAATGTGATAATGAAAGCATACACGATGTGTACAACTACAAGGAATGCCAAACCTACTGTAGCGATAAGAGCATACCAGTTTGCACCCAAGAATTTACAGATAGCGTTGTAGTACTCTACGCCGAACATTGCATCTGTAATAGAGAAAATGTTCATTGTAGCGTGGAACAAGAGGAACAACACAAGGGCTGCGCCTGTAACGCTCATTACAACTTTTCTTCCGATAGAAGAACTTGATAACCAAGTCATAGAATTTAAAGTTTTTAAGGTTAGTAAATATTAATTAATTATAAAAATGTGGCATAGACATAATTTGCGCAAAGATAACTATTATTTTGCATTTGGACAAATGATTTATGAAAATAATTTTACAAATTTTAATTTTACAAAAATCACACTGATTACCAATATATTAAGTTTTCATAAAAAAACAACAAAAAAATTTCGTAAATCCAATAAAATAAGTTAACTTTGTAAACGTTTTATATTGGATAGTTATTGCATATCCACGCATAATATACTGAAATATTAAATATTTATATATGAAAAGGTTAACTATAAAATCACTGATTTTATCTGCCATTATTATTTTACTTACATCTTGTTCAATGGCAAAAAAAATCCCTTATTTTAAAGATTTGGAATCTTCAAATGAAGAGATACCTGTTGTACAAAATGAACCTCGAATTCACAACGATGATATGTTGTCAATTGTAATTTCGGCAATAGATCCTCTTACAGTAGCACCATTCAACCTACCTATTATATCTTATAGTTCACCTGGCGAAGAAAAATTAAGTACAACTCCAACAATGCAACCATACGTTGTTGACGTAAATGGTGATATCAACTTCCCTATAATTGGTAAAATCAAAATTGGTGGATTAAAAAAATCTGAAGCTGCAGCATTAATCAAAGAAAAGTTGCAACCATATCTTAAAGATCCAATTGTCACTATACAATTCTTGAATTATAAAATTACAATACTAGGCGAAGTTCAAAGACCTGGCACTTATACTATTTCAAACGAACACACATCTATATTGCAAGCTTTAGGTATAGCTGGGGATTTGACAATATATGGTCGTCGAGACAATGTGTTATTAATACGCGAAATGGAAGGAGGAAAAAAAGAATACATTCGAATAGATCTCAATAAAACTGATATTTTATCTTCACCTTTCTATTATCTACAACAAAATGATGTTATTTATGTAGAACCAAATAAGACAAGAATAAACAATGTTGTTAGTTCATCAGCTTCAACAAATGCAGCTATCTACTTAAGTACAATATCTTCTCTTGCTTCTGTAACAACAACCATTGTTGCTATTCTAAATATGAAATAATAATTTTCAACAATACAATAAAACCCGAATTATGACAAATTCAAATAAACACAATACACCTAATGCTACAATAGAAGAAATTGATCTAAAAGAAATAATCATAAAAATTCTGAAAAAATGGTATATTTTTGTCATTTTTGGATTTTTCTTTATTGCTTTTGCTATATACCATGTATTCTCTACTCCATCTCAATACAAAACCACTGGTACTGTATTAATTCGAGCAGAACAAGGCATGAGTGCTTTAGGTATTGATGCTTCTTTTGCTTCTGACTTTTTAGATATTGGTACTGCTGTTGATGATGAAAAAATAATATTTCAATCAAAAACAATATTATCTCAATTAGTAGACGATTTAGATTTACAAACTAGTTCATTCTACCAAAAACGTCTTGGTGGTTACTATGAATTATACGAAAATGAACCTTTAATTGTAATCTTTCCAGATAACTACAAAAAAAATATCAAAGGTTCGTTAGAAATAATTGTAAAGAAAACCCAACAATCAACTTGGAAAATTAAATTTAAACATAAATGGAGATATAAAGTTACCAAATTTAAAACTGAGATAGATGATTTATCCCAACCATTAACAACTCCATGGGGAAACTTTGCCTTCATAGAAGATGTTACTAAAATTGATCCTGATTATCCTAACTATAAATTAAGATTTATTACTGTATCTAAAAAATCGAGAATTGACGAATACGCACAAAATATATCTATATCTATCTCTGACAAAAAGGCTAATGCTATTAATATAAGTATAGAAGGTAGTAGTATCGTAAAAAACGAAAAAATAGTAAATAAAATTATCGAATTATATGATGCCAATAATTTAACAGATAAAAATAATTCAACTTTAGAAACCTTAAAACTCATAGAAGAAAGAACTAATATAGTTAAGCAAGAGTTAGATATTATTGAATATAAAGTTGAACAATATCGCACAAAAAATAATTTGGCAGATTTATCAACACAAGCAGAAATCATAATCAACTCCGCAAGTGTATACGAAAAGACCATCACTAATATAGAGATGGAGTATAATTTGATTACCTTCATTGAAAATCATATATTAAATTCAGACACTATCAAATTGATTCCTAATACGGATATTAACAATGAAGCTTTAACTGAACTTATTACGACATACAATGCTCGTGTTATGGAATATATGCGTTTATCTCGTTCTACAAACGACTATAACCCTTTTGTTTCTCAATTAATGGATAAAATTTTATTAACTCGAGAAAATATTCTCCAAACAATTGAAAGTACAAAAGAAAGCATTCAAATCCGTAAACAAGATTACATTAAGAGAAATGCAGAAATGAATGAGCAACTCACTTCTATACCTACAGTAGAAAGAGAATATATAGAATTAGCTCAAGAACAAAGTATTAAACGGACTATTTATATTTTCTTACTTCAAAAATACGAAAATGTAAAGACTGCTTTGGCTTCAAACACTAAAACAAGTAAAATTATTGACTATGCTTACACCCCAGAAAGACCTATTTCTCCTCGCAAATTAGTATCTCTATTCATTGCTATATTTATGGCTGGGATATGTGGCTTAATTTACATATTCTTAATATCATTCCTAAATACAAAAATATCAGATAAAAATACCCTCTCTTCTCTTACCAAAAACCGAATAATAGCTTTTATTCCTTCTGTAGAAGAAAATATCATATCTCAGAATTCTAATAATTTACTAAATCAAGCGTTCCGTTCTTTACGTACAGACTTAATCTCAACTAACAATAAAATTATTCTTATAACAAATTCAGAAACAGAAAAAAATGATACTAAGATTGCATTAAACACTGCCCTATCTTTTACTTTCTTAAAGAAAAAAGTTGCTCTTATTGATATTAACCAAAATAATGAATATAGTATTGGATTTGCTAATTATTTGAATAATATAAGCAAAATAGATGATATAAAACAATATTATAGCGACAATGACTACTTACATATCTACCCTATTGGAGAATCTAATACTAACACTTCAGATTTATTAGCCTCAGAAGATTTCAATAATTTTATTAAAAATATTCAAAATGAATATGACTATGTAATAATAAATTCTACTCCAATAGAATACGATTCATTCCAAATACTTAATAAAATTGCTAATATATCTCTATTTGTTTGTACTAAAAACGTAACTAAAAAAGAGAAAATAAAATATTTAGAGACGTTGATAGATAATAACAAAATAAACAATATTGCCATTATTATGAATGGATTATCTGAAAAAGAAATATTATAATAAATATACATACAAATAAAAAAAGAAGGACAAAATTGTCCTTCTTTTTTTATTTGTACAATTATTCAATGAAATTACTACTCCATCATCTTACGTACCTCTTTTAGAGCCTCTTCATTGTCAGTAATAATCAATATTGAGTCTCCAACAGCAAGATGTGTATTTCCACGGGGAATAAAATATTTTTCATTTCGTTTTACCATTGCAACAAGCGTATTGTCAGGAATTGTAATATCCATCAATCGGTCACCCTTAGTAAGCATTTTTTCAGTTACTTGCATTTCGCTCATTGCAGATTTGATATCGTCAGAAAACTCAACATCAAACTCTCTCAATTTCTCTTTTTTCTTCATTGGTAAATCGAGTTTGAGCCAACGTGCTACTTGTGGAATCATAGTGCCTTGAAATACAAGCGACAATATTGTAATAAAAAACACAATATTAAACATTGTATTAGCATTCTCGACACCAGCTATCAATGGATATGTGGCAAAAATGATTGGCACTGCCCCTCGCAAACCTACAAACGATGTAAATATACGGCCATTAAATGAAAATGTACGGAATGGCAACATCGTAAACAATACAGATAACGGACGAGAAATGAATATCATAAACAACCCAACTAAAACACCTATACCAGCAACAGGCAATAATTCTGATGGATTAACCAACAAACCAAGCGACAAGAACATGATTATTTGGAATAGCCAAGTGAGACCATCAAAAAATTTCATCGAACTGCGCTTGTGAACAAAACGACAGTTACCCAAAAACAAACCTCCAATATACACAGCTAAATAGCCATTGCCTCCAATCCAAGTTGTAAAACCGAAAATAAACAACATTACAGAAATAAGTAGCACAGAATAAAGAGCGTCATTGGTCAAATCAATACGATTAATTATGCGTTGAGACAAGCGACCGAGCAAATAACCGCACACCATACCGAGTGCAAATTGCTGAACAAAAAGCCAAACTACCTCTAAACCACTTACTTCTGGAGCACTCAATAATTGTAATAAAACAATAGTGAGCATATACGCCATAGGGTCGTTACTACCCGACTCTAACTCCAACAACGGACGAAGGTTTTCTTTAAGAGCCAAATTTTTAGACCTTAAAATAGAGAATACCGAAGCTGAATCGGTTGATGACATTGTTGCTGCCAATAGGAGTGATTCAACAAAAGTAAAGGATACTGCTGTAAACCAACTATTTGTAATCCAGTAAATAAAACTACCTGTAAGCAAAGCAGTAAGCAATACGCCGACGGTAGCCAATGTTAATCCTGGCAATAAAACAGGCTTAATATCACCGATTTTGGTATCCATACCACCCGAAAATAGTATGACATTCAAGGCGATAACACCTATGCTTTGTGCTACTTGAGGCGAATGAAAATCAATCCAACCGAGTCCTTCATTTCCGACAATACATCCTAAGAACAAGAACATCAACAATGTAGGCACACCGAAACGGTGTCCTGCCTTGCCAAGTATGATGCTCACAAAGAGCAATATACCTGCTAATAATAAGAAGAATTCAAAAGATAATTCCATTTTATTAATTCATAATTCATAATGCATAATGCATAATGCATAATTACTCCATTCGGTTATACCCTTCGGATTATACAATGCATAATTATTTATTAATTAATTGTTTAACTAATTCAGGGACACCAATGGCAGCTCGTTTGCCAATATAGGTTATTGGATTGGGTATGTGAGGAGCTTTGAAGGCTGCATTTGCATCACCTACAGCGGGGTCAACAATATAAATTGGTACATTTGGACGCACATAGTGAACTAACGAGGCTGCGGGATAGACATTCAATGATGTACCTATAATTATCAATATATCAGCTTTTTCGGTTATTTCTATGGCACGTTCGAGCATAGGTACAGATTCGCCAAAAAATACTACAAATGGACGCAATAATGAGCCATCGGGATGGCGATCGTCTAATTTCTGCTCCCAACCCTCGATAGGTACAGTGGCCATTTCGTTGCGTGAACTACGCAATTTGCGTAACTCGCCATGAAGATGCACAATATTCTTGCTACCAGCACGTTCATGAAGGTCATCGATATTTTGTGTTATAACACACACTTCTTGCTCTCGCTCCAACTCAGCCAACGCAATATGAGCCGCATTAGGCTCCTTTTCAAGCAATTCCTTACGGCGAATATTGTAAAATTCGATTACTTTTGCGCGATTTCGCACTAAAGCCTCTGGCGTACAGACTTCTTCAATACGATAATTTGCCCATAAACCATCCGAATCACGAAAAGTAGCAATGCCACTATCGGCACTAATACCTGCTCCTGTTAATACGACAATCATAATTGAAATTAAAAATGAAGAATGTAGAATTGAAAATTACTTCCACATTCATTGTTACTTTACTTAGATTGCAAAGTTACAAAAAATATACAAAATAGTTACTATTTAATTTTCATAAATAATCATAAAAATAGGGACAACGATTTTCACAAACCACTGCCCCCTTCATAATAAGTGAGATTGACTCTTTTTATTATGTCTATTTATAGCAAACTAAAGTTTTTTTATCTACGCGATGTTGAAATATTTTTATTGGTTTTTATGGTTGATGATGTTGTATTTGACGATGTCGATATTTTACGTGAAGTTGATGTTGAAGGTTGCACAGAAGTTGATGTTGAACGTGATGTTGATGTAGTTGTACGAGGTTTTACGGTTGACGTTGATGCGGTTTTGGTTGTTGTGTTACGAACTGCTGTTGAGGTATTTCGCGAAGTTGATGGTTGTACGGTTGTTGTAGTTTTGCGTGAGGTTAATATAGCAGGTTGTGCTGTTGTGGTTGATGCTGCGGTAGAACGAGGAGTTGTAGATGTCACAGTACGATTGTTAGTAGTTGCTCTTGCCGCAGTTGATGTAGAAGGGCGTTCTACTCTATTGCTACTTGTGGTTACGTTGCCTGGTTGACGACCACGATTTGTTGATGTAACAGCAGGTTGACCTGAAGGACGAGCTTGTATAGTTGTAGTTGCGGGACGGGCTTCTACGTGACAATTAGGCGTTGGTTCGGCACGATAGCCTTGATTTGGACGATGAGTTGCATAGTCGTTGCGAACAACTCCGCGATACATTTCTACGTGATGAGGTTTTGGCTCGTGATGCGTTGGACGGTGGAATTCACAATGATTGTGGTGGTTAGTGTGCCAAACATGAATGTGACGGTGATAGCTATGATAGCCTAAACAAATGTGACGATGATAATAGTGTGGGTAATAATCCCAATACCAAACTGGGCGATAAACTGCGTATGTTGGCAACCAGAACCAGTCAAATATCACAGGACGAACTACATAGCGTGGTACAATCACATAATTGTCTCCATAAATATTTCGATTACCGACAATTGTAACGGTTGCAGATGTTTTGTTTTCGCCTTCGACAATCACAGAGGCTACGTCTTGATAGAGATCTTGACCTATTACGGCTTGAATAACAATAAGGTGAGTTCCTTTTTCTTCCACTTCCACTACTCGAAGGAAATCTACATATCCGTCGTTATTCAAATCGAGATTCGAAATACGATTGTCTGGGTCGTTCAACCTACGTTCAAAATCTTCTACATTTTTTGATTCGCCGAAAGTGATTGCTACAGCCTCTAAATCGAGATTGTCACTTACTTGATAACTTTGTGCTTGTACGGTTACGGTTTGTTGTGCCGATAGACCTACGGCGGTCAACAATATACTCAATAAAAATACGATGCGTCTCATAATAGTAAATATTTAATGGTGTACAATGTTATTTTTAGCCGGCTTTTGTCATTTTGACACTATGAGAATAAAAAAGTTTAATAAACAACAAAAAAATTTTCATTATTAGGAAAAAATATCTATCTTTGCAATTAAATTGATGCACAATGCACAATTTAGATACAATAAATTTATATACAGTGAGTCTCACTACTCGCTACTAAACATCTAATATATGAAACAACTAACAGAACTCCGTGCTCTCATGGCTGAGCACAAAGTGGATGCCCTCATCGTACCGGGCACAGACCCTCATGCAAGTGAATATATCGCTGCTCATTGGCAAGAACGCAACTATGTATCAGCATTTACTGGCTCGGCTGGTACTGCCGTAATTACTGCTGATGGCGGTTGTCTTTGGACTGACTCACGCTATTTTCTTCAAGCAGGTATCCAATTGCAACAATCAGGTCTTACACTTCAAAAAGATGGCGAAATTGGTACTCCTACTATCAACCAATGGCTCAAAACTACTCTCGGCGCAGGCAAAACTGTGGCTATCAACCCTGATATGATTTCTATCAACGGCTACAAAGCTCTTGAATCAGAACTCACTGCCGCTGGTCTTAAAATATATACTGAATTCGATTTCGTGAACGCAATTTGGACCGACCGTCCTGCTATGCCACAATCGAAAGCAGTTGTATTCGACGAAACTCATTGCGGACAATCAACAACAGATAAACTCACAGCACTTCGCACTCGCATGGCTGATGCAGGGGCTAACACATTGTTACTCACAGCTCTTGATGATATTGCTTGGTTGTTCAACCTCCGTGGTGCAGATATTGATTACAACCCTGTACTCATCGCATTCGGACTTGTAACCGACAAAGACGCTACTCTCTTCATCAATCCAGATAAATTGACAGACGAAGTGCGCGCTCACCTTGACAAAGCTGGTGTGAAAACTGCTGACTACGCAACTGTAAAACCTGCACTTTCGACACTTTCGGCAAATACTCGCATCGCTGTTGACCCAGTAAAATGCAACTATGCACTCTATAAAGCAATACCTGCAGTAGAAGCAATCATCGAATTGCCATCGCCTGTATTCCGCATGAAATGTATCAAAAACGAAGTAGAACTCGCTGGTGTTGAGCGTGCTATGCGCAAAGATGGTGTTGCTCTCGTTCGCTTCTGGAAATGGCTCGAAGAAGCTATTGCTAAGGGAGAAAAAGTTACAGAACTCTCGGCTATCGACAAACTTCACGAATGCCGTGCAGAACAAGAAGGCTTCTTGACCGAAAGCTTCAACACTATCGCAGGTTATGGACCTCACGGAGCTATTGTTCACTATGCTGCTGACGAAGAATCTAATATAGAACTCAAAGCCGAATCATTCTTCCTACTCGATTCAGGCGGTCAATACTACGATGGAACAACTGACATCACTCGTACCGTGGCTCTTGGCACTCCTACCGCCGAAATGAAAGCCGACTATACATTAGTATTGAAAGGTCATTTGGCACTTGGTCACCAACTCTTCCCATACGGCACTCGTGGTGCTCAACTCGACGTACTCGCACGTTGCTTCTTGTGGAACAATGAATTACAATATGGTCACGGTACAGGTCATGGTATCGGTCACTGCCTCAACGTACACGAAGGCCCACAATCAATTCGTATGGACGAAAACCCAACAATCCTCGAACCGGGCATGTTGCTCTCCAACGAACCAGGTCTCTATCGCGCAGGTAAACACGGTATTCGCATCGAAAACCTCGTAGCAGTAGCCGATTATGACAATAACGTAAACGAATTCGGTCGTTTCTTACACTTCAAAGCATTGACATTGTTCCCTTACGACAGCCGTTCAATCGAAATCGGCATGCTTTCGCCGGACGAACTCTTACAAATCAACGCATATCACCGCATGGTTTACAACGCCCTCGCTCCTTATCTCACCACAGAAGAAGCAGAATGGCTCAAAGCTAAAACAGCACAACTATAAACAGAGTACGGATTAAAGAGTACAGATAACAAATAAGGAGGCTAAAACAAAAGTTTTAGCCTCCTTATTTATTTAATCCGCCATCTATAATTTACAATTTACTCCAACGCCTGTTTTGCCTGATTAAATATCCTCTCAAGACGCATCATATTACGCGCCATAAATCCATAAAACTTCTGCCAATCATCGCGACGATGAAAATCCATCTCATCCGCTAACCTTATGTATATACGACAAACATCCTTACCTGTCTCCAACTTATAAAAAGGCTCATAGACAACTTCCATTCCATCAAACGCCTCTTCAAACAACATACGACAAGCCTTAAAATGCTCAAACAACTCAATCCTACGCTCATAATCAGTATGATTAATCTCCAAAACCACAGCCACTTCATGTCGCTGCACATCAAATTTCAACTCCGTACCTTTCAAACGTGTATTATACAACATAAACTTCTGTTTACGTTGCGCCAATCGCGGAATTGTATTGCAATAATCAGCAAAACCATTCCAAAAATCAGTCTTCAATTGTTTCAATTCGTCGCGTTTATACATAATTTCAATAGTCAAATAACAATTAATTTTTTGCAAAGTTAATGATTTTTTGCGATTTACTCGGCATAAATTATAAATTATTTCAAAAATACATGTTGTAAAACATAAAAAATTTTACCATACAACCGATACAACAAAAAATATTTTACACTACATTTGCATTGTAAAATAAGTATATAACCTTTAACCTCTAATACTATGATTATCGGTATTCCAAAAGAAATCAAAAACAACGAAAATCGCGTAGGTGCTAATCCTGCTGGCGTTCAAGAATTAGTAAAACACGGTCATACTGTGTATGTACAATCAACTGCTGGTCACGGTAGTGGCTACTCTGACGACGATTATCGTGCTGCAGGTGCGACAGTACTTCCTACAATGGAAGATGTATATGCAACTGCCGAAATGATATATAAAGTAAAAGAACCTATTGCTTACGAGTACCCTCTCATTCGCAAAGGTCAATTAGTATTCACTTATTTTCACTTCGCCTGCGAAAAAGAATTGACCGAGGCAATGATTCGTCAAGGTGCTACTTGTTTAGCTTACGAAACTGTCGTAAAAGATGGTATACTACCTCTACTCCAACCTATGAGTGAAGTGGCTGGTCGTATGGCTGCTCAAGAAGGTGCTCGATTCCTCGAAAAACCACAAGGCGGAAAAGGTATGCTCATGGGTGGTGTGCCTGGTGTACGTGCAGCTCGCGTACTCGTGCTTGGTGGTGGTATTGTAGGCTATAATGCAGCTCTCGTTGCAGCAGGTATGGGTGCAAATGTAATGATTGCCGATATCTCTATTCCTCGTCTTCGTCAATTGGAATATATGTTGCCTAAAAACGTACGCACTCTGTATTCTTCTCAATACAATATCGAACTCGAATTACCAACAGTCGATCTTATTATCGGTGCGGTACTTATTCCTGGTGCAAAAGCTCCTCATATTATCACTCGCGATATGCTCAAAATGATGCAACCTGGCACCGTAATGGTTGACGTAGCTATCGACCAAGGTGGTTGCTTCGAAACATCGCATCCTACAACTCACTCCGACCCTACTTTCGTAGTCGATGGTATAGTTCACTATTGTGTTGCCAACATTCCTGGTGCAGTACCTATCACTTCTACTCGCGCTCTTACAAATGCCACACTACCTTACGCAATTCGTATTGCCAACATGGGTTGGAAAGAGGCTTGCCGTGTCGATGCTGGTCTTGCTAAAGGTCTTAACGTTGTCGATGGCAAAATCTGCTTCAAAGCAGTAAGCGAAGCATTTGACATGCCTTACACACCAGTTGAAGAAATACTTAAATAAGACGCAAGATAATAGACACGAAACAATAGACACGAGATTAGTCTTGTGTCTATTTTTTTACTAAAAAATACTAAATCGTTTGCTACGTGAATATTTTATTGTAACTTTGTAAGTTAAAAGTAATAATGATAGAGAGCAACGAGTAGCGAGAACCATCTTTCGCCATACGGCTCAAGACCGTTGGTTTGGAATTAAATATGAATACCTAAAGTCTTGTTACTCATGTACAGACGCAATATATTGCGTCTCTACTACTAAATATCTAAAATATGGAAAACTATTTCAAACACGAATCGGCATACGTCGATGAAGATTGCGTTGTTGGCGCAGGAACAAAAATTTGGCATTTCTCACATATTATGTCAAATTGCATAATTGGCGAATGTTGCAATATTGGACAAAATGTTGTTATATCACCTGAAGTTAAATTGGGGCGTAATGTAAAGATACAAAACAATGTAAGTATCTATACTGGAGTTATTTGTGAAGATGATGTATTCCTCGGTCCTTCAATGGTATTCACTAACGTTATAAACCCTCGCAGTGCAGTAACTCGCAAAAATGAATATAAACCAACTATACTTCGTCGTGGAGCATCTGTAGGTGCTAATGCTACAATTGTTTGTGGCAACGAAATTGGCGAATATGCCCTAATTGGTGCTGGTTCTGTAATCACTAAACCCGTACCTGCATACGCATTGGTCGTAGGTAACCCTGCTCGTCAAATAGGTTGGGTCAGTGAATATGGCCATAGATTAAATTTTGATGAAAATGGTTTTGCAACCTGCCCCGAAACTGGACAAAAATACAAACTCAACGATAACAAAGTAATAAAAATTTAAAACGAGCAAAGCGAGTAAGTCTAATATCTCACTACTCGTGTACAGACGCAATATATTGCGTCTCTACTAAATATCTAAAATATGTTTACAATTGCTTTTGATGCAGATGATACGTTGTGGGACAATGAGATATTTTTCCGACAAAGCGAACGTGAATTTTGTAAGTTGATAAACGAATACGCTCCTGAGTGGAACGAACGCAATATCATGCCTATTCTATTCGACATCGAAGTAGGCAATTTGTCAATTTATGGATTTGGAGTAAAGAGTTTTGTGCTCAGCGCAATAGAAACAGCAGGAAAATTATTACAAAATGATGTTCCCTACTCTATTGTAAAACGTATTACCGAAATAGGTCGCGAACAATTGATGCAACCTATCACTCTATTGGCTGATGTAGAAACAACTCTTGCCGAACTAAAATCAGAAGGAAAATACCGCCTTGTGCTTGCTACAAAAGGTGATTTACTCGACCAAGAGAGTAAAATCAAGCGTTCAGGTTTGGCAAAATATTTCGACCGCACTATAGTCATGAGCGACAAACAAAATGAGGATTATGTAAAGATGATGAAAGACTTGAATTGCAGACCTGAAAAACTAATAATGGTAGGCAATTCATTCAAATCTGATATTCTACCTGTTGCAAAATTAGGCGGTTACGGAATATACATCCCATATCACACTACTTGGGCTCACGAAGTAGTTGATACAATCGAACACCCTCACATCGTGGAAATTGAAAGAATGGGAGAATTAAAAAAAGCACTTATCAAGTTGAAAGTTGAAAGTTAAAAATTTAGAATTGTAGGGACGCTCGGCTCGAGCGTCCGTAAACAAAATCAAATAAGTCAATTATGCTTTATGAACCAAAGCTCTTTGAACCTATAGTGAAAAATTAAAAATTAAAATCCTCGAAAAAGTCATACAAAACACATTATCATGAAAAAGTACTTATTTATCATACTAATTGCCACAATATTCACAGCATGTGGTAATAACAAAAAATCGAATGAATTCAGTGGCAGTTACTCAAACGACACTATCACTTTTATTTTCAAAAATAAAGGTTTATGCGATGTCATTACAGCAGAACAAACTATGCAAAACTGCGATTACTCGTTAGACGTTGATATGAAGAACATCTGCGTAGTAGATGCCAATCAAAACATCTATCTAATTGAAATTAAAGAAGATATCTTAACATCACCCACTGGCTCAATCTTCAAAAAAATTAAAAATTGATGTCTTATATCTCGTGTCTAATGTCTAATATCTAACTAATAATGAATATAAAAGAAATACGTATTGAAGATTTCAACTACAATCTCCCCGATGAACGCATAGCAAAATATCCATTGACTGAGCGCGACCACTCTAACCTTTTATATTGGAAAAATGGCGAGATTGAACAATTGCATTTTTATGATTTACCAGATGTGTTATCTCACAATGATTTATTAGTGTATAACAACACAAAGGTAATTCAAGCTCGCTTGCACTTTCAAAAAGAGACTGGTGCTACTATCGAAATATTCTGCCTTGAGCCACACTCTCCTTCCGACTACAACCTTGTATTCCAAGAAAATAAAAGTTGCGTATGGAAATGTCTCGTTGGTAATTCTAAAAAATGGAAAGAGGGCGCATTGAAACAGATGCTTTCAATTGATGGCAAATTAGTTGAGTTACAAGCTATAAGGGTTGAATTAGCAAACGAGGATATGTCGCATCTTATTCGTTTTGAATGGGATAATGAAGAAATTTTGTTCTCCGACATATTATCACATTTTGGTGAATTACCTATACCTCCATACCTCAATCGTGCAACTGAAGAAAACGACAAAAAAACCTATCAAACTGTATATTCAAAAATAGATGGCTCGGTAGCGGCACCAACAGCAGGATTGCATTTTACGATGGACGTTCTACGCCAATTGGCATTAAATGGAGTTCGCGAAGATGAAGTTACTCTACACGTAGGTGCTGGCACATTCCAACCTGTTAAATCAGAGGAAATTGGCGACCATCCTATGCACCGCGAAATCATATCTGTCACCAAATCTACTATCGAAGACCTCATCGCATCGGCAGGTCATATTGTAGCAGTAGGCACAACATCGGTACGCACACTCGAAAGCCTCTACTATCTCGGTTGTCGCATTGCTCGCAACCCAGAAAATCCAGATTTAATGGTCGAACAATGGGAACCATACGAAAATGATTATACCCTTACAACACAAGAGGCATTACAAACTATTGTTGACTACTTGAATAACAATCATTTATCATCTCTTGATGCAGCTACACGCATTATGATTGTACCATCATTCCAATTCCGTATAGTAAACAAAATAATCACCAACTTCCACCAACCAAAGAGCACCCTATTACTACTCATCTCAGCCTTCGTGGGTATCGACCGCTGGCGCAAAATCTATGATTTCGCAATGAAAAACGGATTCCGATTCCTCTCGTATGGTGATAGCTCACTTTTAGTAAGGAAGAGGGAATAGGGAATAAGGAATAGGGAGTGATGGCATGCTTTTTGATTTTTTAAGGTTATAAAAACCATAAAAATCAAAAAAGCCATGAAAACCAAATCTCTTATTATTACTCTACTAATCACTATGCCTATATTTGCGGCAGAAGATTATGAAAAAACAACCCAACATCGATGGGCACCCGCTTTTGGCGGAATAGAATTTACCGACCCTGTATTCGAAGGTTATAAATTCGAAGGTGTATCTTTTGGATTATCAGGCAGTCATACTGGCTACTATAAAGGAACAAACCAAAAACTATCATGGGAAGTGTATGACAATTGGGCATATAACATCGCATCCAACAAGACTTTAGGCGAAACCAATATTGCCTATTGGACTGGAAATGTCGGATTTGGAACATACAACCACTGGCGAGCTGCCAAAAATTTCACTCTCAACTCAGGTCTTATAGTTGAATGTTTCGGTGGCATCAAAAGTCTAACTACAAACGATAAAGCTACCCTCGATTTCCAAACCCAACTACTCCTCTACTCTGATTTCAGATATGTGTGGTGGTGGCAACAATGGGGACTCGGAATTAGTTACAAATCTTACCTTAACGTATTGGGTATGATGATTGAACCTAATCATCCGCAAAAACTCTACGCACTACAAAAAGGTATAACAAACGATGATGTCTATTTTACTTCGTTCCACAATCGTCAAGGCGTAAAAACCGACCTCGCAATCATATTTTTATTAGAAGATGTAACACTTCAAGCCTCTTTTATCTACGATAGCCATTGGTGGCAATTAAGTAAACAACAAAAGTCATACACCCGAAAACTCACCTGCGAAATTGGTGTAAGTGTCAATCTAACACCTACCAAACGAACGGATGTCAAAATGTTGTATTATTAAACTATGAAGTTCAAACTACTAATTATAAGTCTAATTGTTTCTGTCCCACTTATTGCGGCAGAAACAATTTGTCGTTCTAACAACCGCTTTGCCATAAACATTGGCGAAATGGCAATAACCGACCACTATCTTAGCAATCAGGAATATAAAGGATTATCATTAGGGTTAAACTTCAATCATACGAATTACTATAACAATACAGACAACCGCATTTCATGGCAAGTATATGACCATTGGCGATATGGCCGATTGATGAATCCTTCATACACTGCTCTCACTCAATATCTTGGTGTAAATGCAGGCTTTGCATCTCACTATAATTGGCACCCCACAAAAGGTTTACGCTTAATGGCTGGTGGGGCAATTGATATCTATGGTGCTCTGAAAACTCAATCACGCAATGTCAATAACCCCTATTCGAGTGACATTCAACTAAATTTATTAGCCTCTATTGGAGCTCAATATCAACTATCTTGGCGCAAATGGGCTTTATCATTTGATTATTTAGCTACAACTCCACTCTTAGGTGGAATGTTTGTTCCAGAAATAGGACAATCATACTACGAAATTTATCTAAATATGCCATCTTCATTAAACGATGTAGTACATTTCACATCATTCCACAATCGTCAAGGCATAAAAGGCAACCTATCTATCAATTTCATACTACCAACCGTCACTCTATTCATCGCCATGAACCACAACCACCAATGGTGGCAAACCCATAATATGAGTTTCTATATCAAAGAATTATCAGGACAAATAGGTATCGCTCTTAATCTCGGTATAATAAAAAACTAAAAAAATGAAAAAAATAATACTCCTCACATTAACAATATTCACTCTTTTTAGTTGCAACAAAAACGAGACTATAAGAGAATACAATAGCGACCCTTATGACAATTTCGATGCCCTCTGGGAAATATTAGACGAACGCTATTGCTATTTCTCATACAAGAATATCGACTGGACAGCAGTATATAACGACTTCTCACCTCGCGTCAATCAAGTAAAAGATGTATTCCAACTATTTGATTTAATGGCAGAAATGATTGACATCCTACAAGACGGACATGTCAATCTATATACACCATTCGATGTATCATCTTGTACCGGTTGGTTTGATTCTTATCCTGCGGACTATAATGCCAATTTTCTATCAAAACATTTTGACTCAGAACTTCGTTCAGCAGGTGGATTTGCATATACTACTATCGAAAACAGCAAAATAGGCTATATCCGCTATAACAGTTTCTCTTCTGGTTTCACAGCCGCCAACCTTGCCTATATAAATGCTTATTTTCACGCACTAAATGATGTAAAAGGAATTATAATTGATGTACGCAACAATGGCGGTGGCTCTTTAGAGTATAGCGAACGATTAGCCTCTTGCTTCTTCAAAGAAAAAACAATAACAGGTTATATGCGCCACAAAATAGGCAAGTGCCACGACTGTTTCTCTGACCCAACCGAAGTAATAACCGACCCAACAAATGCCCCTATCGATTGGAGTGATAAAAAAGTCATCGTACTCTCAAATCGTCGTTGCTACTCTGCTACAAACGACTTCATCGTACGCATGAAACAAGCCCCAAATGTAACAATTATTGGAGGTATTACAGGCGGTGGTGGAGGAATACCTCTATCTCAAGAACTTCCTAACGGATGGATGATACGTTTCTCTGCCGTACCTATGTTCGATGCCGAAATGCAACATACCGAATTTGGCGTCGCTCCCGACATTGAGGCACATATATCTATAGAAGATACAGACGATACTATCCTACTAACTGCTATTAACAAAATTATATAAAAAGACAGAAGAACATAATAACAAAATTTATTAAACTATATTTTATGTTCTTATGTTATCCTGTCTTCTAAAAAAAAATTCATGTTCTTTTGTCTTCATGTCTAAAAAATAAAAAACAATGCAATTCACTACTCCCGTAAATATAAAACCAAACAAATCAATTGACCATAATTCACGAATTGTGATGCTTGGTTCATGCTTTGCCGAAAACATCGGCAAAAAACTAATCGACTGTGGATTCAACGTCGTAATGAACCCAATGGGCATACTCTACAACCCTATCTCAATACATAACGCATTACAACGAATCATCGAAGAACGTGAATTTACCGAAGACGAACTCTTCTACCACAACGGTTTATGGGCTTCATTTATGCACCACGGCTCATTCTCGCATTCCGACAAAAGCGAGGCTCTCAAAATAATGAACGAACGCTTACTCGAAGCTCACCACCAACTAAAAAATGCCACACACCTAATCATCACCTTCGGCTCATCCGAAGTATATGAACACGACGGACAAGTAGTAGCCAACTGCCACAAACTCCCATCACGTCAATTCACCCACCGCCTCCTATCAACAAACGAAATAACCACTCCTTACTATTCCCTATTCCCTGCTCCCTATTCCCTACTCCCTATTTTCACCATTTCCCCAGTCCGTTACCTCGGCGAAGGAGCTCACCACGGACAAATCAATAAAGCCACTCTACTCCTCGCTACCGACCAAATCTGTCGCGAAACAGGAGCCGACTATTTCCCTTCATACGAAATAATGATGGACGAATTACGCGATTACCGCTACTATGCAACCGACATGATTCACCCTTCAGAAATGGCTATCGACTACATATTTGAACGATTTACCACAACATATCTCACCGAAGAAGCTATTCGCACTGCAGAAGAGATAAAAAAGATAAAAAAATCCCTCTCCCATCGCCCCCTCCACCCCGACTCTGAAGAATACCAAAAATTCAAAAAAAAGTTATCACAACAAATTAATATGATAACAGAAAAATACCCCAATATAAAACTCTAAACAAACACTACTATTTCATAAAAAAAACCTCACTCGGATACCGAATGAGGTTTTCTATTATCTAATCGTTAAATTAGAGTTTTTCGATGATTTCACCACCTTTCAACATAGCTGCTTCGTTAGCAGGAAGGAGTTTGTGGTGACGTTCTGGCAATGATTTTTTCAAACCAAGCATAACTTTGTCGAGTTCTACAACTGGATCTACTTTCAAAAGGCCACCAAGTACGAACATATTGAAAGTTTTAGCTTGACCAAGAGCTGCAGCTGTGTCAGTTGCAGGGATGCGATATACGTTGATATCTTTGCGTTCTGGAACACGTGTCATACCATTTGGGTCGAAAATCAAAATACCACCTGGTTTAACGCGAGATTCGAATTTGTCCATTGAAGGTTGGTTAAGAACGACAACGATGTCGTATTTTTGCAACAATGGAGATGCGATTGGGTCATCCGAAAGGATAACAGTAACGTTGGCAGTACCACCACGTTGTTCTGGACCATAAGCAGGCATCCAAGTTACCTCTTTACCTTGCATAAGACCTGCATAAGCAAGAATCTTACCCATAGAAAGAACACCTTGTCCACCAAATCCGGCTATGATAATTTCTTTTTTCATATCTTAGAATCATAGTAGCGAGTAGCGAGTAACAAGACTTTATACTCAGCTTCGCTTCGTTAGTATTTAATGAAATCATAATAGAGCAAGCAACAATCTTTTAGTTTGTATCCGAATGGCTCTCGCTACTCGTTACTTGTTACTCGCTACTATTAAAATTAGAGATGATTAATTTCGTCGAAACGTTTTTTAGGAGTATCTTTCAAGTCACCGAGAGGATATTTAGCAAACATGTGCTCTTCCATCCAAGCATTTGATTGAACTGGAGTCATTTTCCAGTTTGTGTTACAGTGAGATACGAATTCTACGATAGAAGTACCTTTACCGTCAATTGAGTTTTGGAATGCTTTGCGGATTGCTTTTTTAGCACGTACGATGCTAGCAGTTTTGTGAACTGATTGACGTGTTACGTAGCAAGTACCATCGATTTCTTTCAAGAGGTCAGAAATACGCAATGGGAAACCATACATATCTGTGTTACGGCCGTAAGGACAAGTAGCTGTTTTCATACCTTCGAGAGTAGTTGGAGCCATTTGACCACCAGTCATACCGTAAATACCGTTGTTAACGAAGAAGATAACGATATTTTCGCCACGGTTGCAAGCGTGGATAGTTTCAGCAGTACCGATAGCAGCCAAGTCACCATCACCTTGATAAGTGAAAACAACTTTGTCTGGCATCAAACGTTTGATAGCTGTAGCGAGTGCAGGTGCACGACCGTGAGCAGCTTCTTGCATATCGATATCAAGATAGTTGTAAGCGAATACAGAGCAACCTACAGGAGCGATACCAATAGTTTTTTCTTGAATGCCCATTTCTTCGATTACTTCGGCAATAAGTTTGTGGATAACACCGTGTGAACAACCTGGACAATAGTGCATGATATTGTCGGTCAAGACTTTGGTTTTGCCGTAAACCAAATTTTCGGGTTTAATAATATCTTGTTTTGTCATTTCTTTAGACTTTTAGATTTTCAGTAGCGAGTAGCGAGAATGTTTTAGCACTCAGCTTCTCCCTATTAAATTAGTATCTTAGTTATGAGTAACGACAACGTATATATTTCTCGTTACTCGGTACTAAATTACTCGTTACTATTTAATAATTTGTGTTTTAAGTGCTTCAAGAGCTTCTTCTGCTGAAGGGATGATACCACCTTGACGGCCATAGAAACCAACTGGTTTAGAACCGTTAACAGCCAAGCGAACATCTTCAACCATTTGACCTGCACTCATTTCGATAGACATGAAGCCTTTTACTTTAGTTGCAAGTTCTTGGATTTTTTTAGTTGGGAATGGGAACAATGTGATTGGACGCAATACACCAACTTTGATACCTTCTGCGCGAGCGTATTCAACAGCTTGTTTACAGATACGAGCTGAAGAACCGAATGCTACGAATACATATTCAGCATCGTCGAGCATATATTCTTCGAAACGAACTTCGTTTTCTTCGATTTCGCGATATTTAGCTTGGAGACGGTTGTTAGTTGCTTCCATTACTTCTGACTCAAGAGCCAAAGAAGTGATGATATTGTGAGGACGACCTACTTTACCAGTTGTAGCCCATGGACATTGTGCGATAACTTCTTCCATAGAACGACGTGGTTTGAATGGAGGCAATACAACTTTTTCCATCATTTGACCGATAACACCGTCAGACAACATCAAAACAGGGTTACGATATTTGAATGCCAATTCATAACCGAGGTCAACGAAATCAGCCATTTCTTGAACTGTAGAAGGAGCAAGTACAATCATGTGATAGTCGCCGTGACCACCACCTTTCACTGATTGGAAATAGTCAGCTTGTGAAGGTTGGATAGTACCAAGACCAGGACCGCCACGCATAACATTGAGAATCAAACAAGGAAGCTCAGCAGCAGCGATATAAGAGATACCCTCTTGTTTCAAAGAAACACCAGGAGATGACGATGAAGTCATAACTTTTTTACCACATGCAGCACCAGCATAAACCATGTTGATTGCAGACACTTCGCTCTCTGCTTGAAGAACCACCATACCAGTTTCTTCCCAAGGTTTGAGCTCTTGTAGGGTTTCCATAACCTCAGATTGAGGGGTAATAGGATAACCAAAATAGCCATCGCAACCGCTACGCACTGCAGCGTGAGCGAAAGCCTCATTACCTTTCATTAATTTAATTTCTTCCATAGCCTTTGGACAACTTTTTAGAGGGTTACTTTATAAACAGAGATACAAGCATCAGGACATACATATCCACAAGAACAACAGCCAACGCAGTCTTCAGTGACCATTTCAGCATAGTTGTAACCTTTGGCATTTACCTGAGAAGCTAATCCCAAAACTTTAGATGGGCATGCTGCTACGCACAATCCACATCCTTTGCAGCGTTCTGTATCCACAACTACTGCACCTTTGAATTTTGCCATAGTATATAAATTTTTAGTGTAAAGAGTTAATTATCAAATTGAAAGTCGAAAGTCGAAAGTCAGAAGTCAAATCCCTACTCCCTACTCTCTACTCCATGCTCCATATTTCAGTGCAAATTTACACCTTTTTTTTGAATAAACAAAAGTATTTACAATTTTTTTTCAACTATTTTATTTTTTCCCAATTTAACCCTAAAAAACAACAAAAAGCGAGATTTTAACCTCGCTTTTTGCATTTTAAATTTCTATTACTAATCTATTAAAACTCACTCATCATTTCTTTAATTTTATCGTTTACAAGTGTTGCAAACTCTTCTGGTGTCATAACACCTTGGTCGCCTTCACCTTGTTTACGAACTGAGATTTTACCTTCGTTCATTTCGTTTTCGCCTACAATCAAGAGATAAGGGATACGTTTCAACTCGTTATCACGAATCTTACGTCCAATTTTCTCGTTACGGTCGTCAACGATAGCACGCACGTCGAATTGAGCCAATTTATCTGCTACCTCTTTTGCGTAGTCGTTGTATTTCTCAGAAATTGGAAGTACTACAGCTTGGTCTGGTGTCAACCACAATGGGAACTTACCACCTGTGTGCTCGATAAGCACTGCCACAAAACGTTCCATCGAACCGAATGGCGCACGGTGAATCATCACAGGACGGTGTTTTTGGTTGTCGGCACCTGTATACACAAGGTCAAAACGCTCTGGCAAATTGTAGTCCACTTGGATTGTACCCAATTGCCAACGACGACCAATTGCATCTTTCACCATGAAGTCGAGTTTTGGACCATAGAATGCAGCCTCGCCAAGTTCTACTTTTGCTTTCAAACCTTTATATTCGCAAGCTTCGATGATAGCCGACTCTGCTTTTTCCCATACATCGTCAGAACCGATATATTTTTCTTTATTGTTAGGGTCGCGAAGCGAGATTTGAGCCTCAAAGTTTTCGAAATTCAATGCTTTGAAGATGATGAAGATGATATCCATCACTTTCATAAACTCTTCTTTCAATTGATCAGGACGGCAGAAGATGTGAGCATCGTCTTGTGTAAACGAACGCACACGTGTGAGACCATGCAACTCACCGCTTTGCTCATAACGATACACAGTACCAAACTCAGCATAACGGAGTGGAAGGTCTTTGTATGAGTGTGGCATCACCTTATATATTTCGCAGTGGTGAGGACAGTTCATTGGTTTCAAAAGATACTCTTCGCCCTCTTCTGGTGTGTGAATTGGTTGGAACGAGTCTTTACCATATTTAGCATAGTGGCCTGATGTCACCCACAACTCTTTTTGACCAATATGTGGAGTCATCACTTGTTGATAACCGAAACGTTTTTGGATGCGTTTCAAGAAATCCTCCAAACGCAAACGCAAAGCAGTACCTTTTGGCAACCACAAAGGCAAACCTTTACCTACAGCTTCCGAGAATGCGAACAACTCCAATTCTTTACCAATCTTACGGTGGTCGCGTTTTTTAGCCTCCTCCATCAACACAAGATATTCGTCCAACATTTTCTTTTTAGGGAACGAAATACCATAGATACGTGTCATTTGAGGACGTTTTTCATCGCCACGCCAGTAAGCACCAGCCACGCTCAACAACTTCACAGCTTTGATTTCAGCCGTATTCACCAAGTGCGGACCGCGACAAAGATCAGTAAACGCACCTTGAGTATAAAGAGTGATTGTACCATCTTCGAGGTCAGATATCAACTCACATTTGAACGTTTCACCACGTTCTTCAAACATTTTAAGAGCATCAGCTTTAGTGATGTCTTGACGAACCACAGGTTCTTTCTTAGCTACAAGCTCTGCCATTTTCTTTTCGATGGCAGCAAGGTCAGATTCTTTAATAACGGTGCCAGCGGCAGGCATAACATCATAGTAGAAGCCATTCTCGATAGCAGGGCCAATACCAAATTGAATACCTGGATACAACTCTTGCAATGCTTCAGCCATCAAGTGAGCCGACGTATGCCAAAAGGTATGTTTAGCCTCAGCATCATCCCATTTGTGCAATTTAATGCTACAATCTTCTGTGATAGGACGATTGATTTCGATAATTTCACCATTTACGCTCGCAGCTAAAATATCGTTGGCCAAACGAGGCGAAATCGACTCAGCGATTTGAAAAGCAGTGCTACCAGCGGCGTACTCACGTACCGAACCGTCAGGAAATGTAACTTTAATCATAATTTTTTAAAAAGTGTGTTAAAGGCTGTCCCCGACCCCACCATACAAGCGGCGAAATCTACAAAAAGGACCTCCCACAAATTTCCGTTCAAAAACAAGATACAAAAAATGCACCCCATTTTCAAACGAAGTGCAAAGTTACAAAAAATATTTCGATTTGCAATAACAAATTCAAGCAATTGATTTAACTACACTAAAATTTCACTCAACCCCAATCCAAAATCCTAGCTTCTATCTTTTAGCAAGATTGCTAAAAGCATCAATCAGCAAAGATATACCATCGATTACAGTCATTGTGCCATACTTAGCTATCTGCTGATAGCACTCTTCAATTTGTCGTTGGCACTCAATAGCAAGATTATATTCTTCTTGTGTATATGAGCCTACAATCTGAGCCTTGGATACGATATAATTGCATATTTGGGACAGTTCTACAATCATAGAACGAAAGCGGGCTATTTGAGCTACATTATATACCAACGAAGCTCCACCAACAATCATTCTTGCTTTCTCGTTTCTTATTGCTGCAACCTTTGCTGCAATAAAAGCAACATCTATTACGGTATTATTCATACTCTAATCTAATTAGCAAATTAATCCACAAGTATAACCTATCATAAAATATAGAAAAAATGCGGTTTTTACATATTATATGATATATTGAATTAAGTTACTCATTGCTTATTAGACTATTTTTCAAAGCAATACCTTTTGCTGTCAAACGGTATTTCTGTTTTGGGTGATTAGGCTTATCTGGATATATCATTTCCACATACCCTTCAAGCATTGCTGGTTGAATAGTATGTCTTTTGAAATACCCTTTTGACTTATACACCTGCTTGTATAGTAACTTGTACACTTTCAAGATCTCATCAACAGACAAATCTCCATCTCCTATACTGTGTATCAATCTATTAACTTGGTCACTAACTTGATCACTGGGTGCTAACTGGGTGCCATCTTGCACACTTATAGGCAAAATAATACGAATAAAGTTATCTGTAAACTTAGAAACAATCTTCACCATCCACCTTCCTTATAATTAAGAAATACCACAACATTTTTCTCAATATCAAGCTCAGAGGTCAATTCTCTTTTATATTCTATTCGGTTGGTTTCGGTCATAATTTTATACTATAAACTCATTCAATTCTTCTTTTAGCAGTCTCCAATTTGGGAAATATCGATTTAATAACGCTGTATATTCTTCATTATGAAGTCGCACTTTTATATGTAGTAGTTCATGTACAACAATATATTCGATGCAGTGTAAAGGTTTCTTTATCAACTCCAAATTAAAAATAATATTATGAGTACGATGATTGCAACTTCCCCACAAAGTTTTCATTTGCTTAACTTCCCACTTATTAACATTAACCCCAAGTATCTCTTCCCATTTTGTAATTAGAGGTGGTAATATAGCCTTAAATTCAGCACGATACCATTCTCTCATTATTTCAGCTTTTCGCTCATCCGTTACTCCGTTGCGCGCATACAACACAATAAACTCATTACCCATTAACTCAACTTTCGCTGGCCCATTATGCTGAATAACTTTTAAACGATAACGATGCCCCTTGAAGTAGTGGTTCTCACCCGACACATATTCACGAGGAGTTTGTCTATTCTGGTCAAGGATTTGCGCCACACGCTGTTTAATCCACGACATTTTGGTAATCAAAAAGAACCTAACTGCCTCCTCTGTCATTGACAAGGGGGCTGACACGTGAATACGAGCATTGGGTGGATAAATCGTAAGATGCACATTCTTTATCTCTTTCCACTCAACCTCAGCAGATATATCAGATACGTTAATAATCTTCATTAATACTCTTTTTGTGCAACTATTAGTTGCATAATATCATCCAACTTTTCTTGCTCAACATCTATCAAAACCTTCTCAACGGCTTTGCGTAACGCTCTCATCTTTTTCATACCGCTACTGTCCATATCTCGAAAACCATCACGAGCATTTCCTTTAATTGTCTCGTGTACACACAGAGTTAACTCCTCATCTCCATTCAAGTTGTCATATAGAGCTTGCTTACCCTTTGTATCAATAGTTTTAGGATATTTTGCCTTAACTGTCGAACGTGCGTCTTTAAGTTTTTCAATTAGCTTTTCTATCAATTCTTTGTATTGTATCTTACCATCTTTTTGCTCTTGAAGTAAGTTATTAAGCAAATCTGACATCTTGTCAAAGTAAGCAGGATTATTAGGGCGCTCGCTAATAATCATCTTACGCATATTTGCAGCCAATACCTCTGCCACAGAGCGTTCATTCTGCTTAATCTTCTTCGGAAGAGAATCAATTGCCTTATCGCTGTCTATATCAATCAAATCAAGAAACGACATGTCCGCCAAATCTACCAATTTCTCACTATCTTCAGCACGTACATAATTATCTATTAATTGGCGCATTGCTGGGTCATAATACTTCAAATCGAGGGCATCACCACTCTTGAGTTTAATCTCATCCTTGATATCATTGTAGTAATCTACTTGCTTCTTAATATCCGCAGCCTCTTCGGCTGTATATCCAGCTACCTCCATCTCATTAGCAATATCAATGTAGCGACGTACTAAACGCGAAACAAGCTTATAAAAAGTCTCTCGTTTATTGGCATTAACATCACACTCTGCTTGTTGCTCATCAATAGGAGTTGTCTCTGCATACACAAAGTAAGCAAAATAGCCCTCTCGTGTTTGTGGGTGTATCACTTCACACATCGAATACACATCCTGCAACGCCTCCTCTAACGCCCTACGAGCCTCTATAAGACGATTTGATAACAGACCTTTGATGTCCTCTTCATCATATCCATCAAATGCACCATTGGTATAATCCTCAATAGCACTCTTTACTGCACCAAATAAATCCTGGTAATCGACTATGTAACCGTAATCTTTCTCCTCGCTATCTACACGATTTACTCTACATATAGCCTGAAATAGATTATGGTCGCGCATCTTTTTGTCGATATATAGGTATGTCGCTGAGGGTGCATCAAAACCCGTTAACAATTTATCCACCACAATCAACAACTTCATATCTCCAGGATGTTCTATAAACTCCTGTTTTGCCCACGCCTCAAACTGCTCAGGAGTCTTATCACCAATCATCTTCTGGTATATCTCATACTTTGTAAGATCCTCAGTTTCGCCATCTCCCGAATACTCATCTTTCACAGATGCTGTACTGGCGTCATAACTCGTTACTACGGCACAATGACCTTTTAGCTCTGTTGATTGAAACACCTCCCAATATCGGCATGCTTGATAGATAGTATCCGCTACAAGCATAGCATTTCCATAGCCACCCGACAAAGCACGCTTCGTACTCATATCTTGGCAAATATCTGCTACAATACGATCTATACGTTCTTTACTGCTAAATAGTTTCTCCATCTTCGCCCAACGCTCTTTGAGAGCAGCACGAGCCACGGAGCTTAATCCCTTTGTTTTAGTCTCAAACCACTCGTCAATCTTCTCACGTTTACCGAGGTATTGCTCCACATTGCGAGCCTCATATCGTAAGTCGAGAACTACTCCATCCTCAACTGCCTCATTAAACTTGTAACTATGAATGTACGAACCAAAAGTCTCGATTGACTTTTTCTTATCAGTGTGTAACAATGGCGTGCCAGTAAAACCTATCAGCATCACATCATCACCTATTATATGCTTCATCGCCTCGTGGAACATACCGCCCTGTGTGCGATGACACTCATCAATAAAGACATAGATGTTGCCCTTTGCTCGAAAATCGGCAGGCAAAGACTTTGACAATTCCTCCAAGTATAAATCAAGCGATTTGGTTGCTTTCTTGCCACCCACCGAAATAGTGTCACCATCATTTTTATTTCCGAATTTGTGGATAAGCGTACATATCAACCACGGTTCGGCAACATTAAGCATACCAATTAATTTGTTGCCACTCGTTGCTCGCTTAATCTGCTCACCTGCATCTTTAAATCCATTCTCTATCTGCTTATCCAACTCATCACGGTCTGTGATAATTACCACACGAGCATCTTCAACATTCTCGCGTATCCACTGCGCTAACCACACCATTGTTAGCGACTTACCCGAGCCTTGCGAGTGCCAAATTATACCATTTTGCTTGTTGCGTACTCGTGGCTGTGCCGCCTTTATAGCAAAATACTGGTTAGGTCGAGCGGCTTTCTTTACACCGCCATCAAAAATGATAAAATCGTGAATATACTCCAACAATCTAGCTGGTTCAAAGAACTGCAATACACTACGGTCTAACTCATTAGGATACTCTTCGGCGGTAAAATGAGACTTAGCACAAGGCTCACCACACGGCTCTTTCCAACGAAGCCAAAACTTCTCGGGTGTTTTAATTACTCCATAGTGCAAACCTTCTGTATCGTTACCCGCAAATAGAAGTTGTATGGTTGTGAAAAATCGGGGGATATAACCATCTTGCTGATTGCGAATATTCTGACGAATACCCTCGTGTGCAGACACAGTGCTACGCTTTAGCTCTATTACTGCAATAGCAATACCATTGACGTAAACGACCAAATCGGGGCGGCGGTCGCTTGTGCCGTGTATTGTTACCTCCTCGGCAATATGAAAATCATTCTCCATCGGGTTTGCCCAGTCGATAAGGTGCACCATCTTCTTCTTTTCGGTTACCTCCGCCTGCACATTCACCCCGTAGCGCAACAAGGTATAAACCTCCTTATTAGCATTATAAAGTCCTCCTCCAAGCGAGTTCGCAGCCTGCTTGAGTTTGGCTATCGCACTACGAATCTCCTTGTCGGTATAGCCACGACGAGCAAGGTATGCAGAAAGATACTCCACCTCAACATTGCTGTTGCCCTCTCGCTTCTCCCAATTGCCGAGATAGGTATACTTCAGCACTCGCTTAAAAAGTCCTATTAATCTATTTTGCGTTACACGCTCCTTTGCCCCGATGTTTGTATCCATATATTTTTTATCAATTAGAATGGTAAATCATCAATCTCGGTAGGATTTAAATATAAAAGTTCTGTTCTTCCAATTTTCTTAGCAAGTTTATTATATTCTGTGATAATAGTTTTCGTATTTAACACAGAATTAGCACTAATAGAAGAAGCAATCTTATCCATTACATCAATACTAAAATTTGAAATTTTAGCAATCAATCTCAACCACTCCAATGCTTCTGACTCATTTCTTGAGTTCAAAAATAATTTTCCCAAAATAGAAAAATACTTTTGATTCGCATTTTCCATTATACAAATTGTGTCAAATACATCTTTTGCAACAGCATCAGCTGTCTTTTTAGCTTTTATAGCTTGATATTTCCCAACAAATCCATGTGGATCAGCCCCCTTTTTAATAGATAATGTTGGAATAGCACGACCTAAAGCAATGCCAACTTCTTGATCGCACCATTTACTTTGATAAAAATTTGGAGTAAGTATTGCACATAGCAAATCCATAGAAGCCAAAGCTTTTTCTATTTCAGTCTGCCAAAGTTTAGATGGTTCTATGTCTTCGTGAGCCACAAAACAATCTATTCCATATTTTGCTAAGTGATTCTTTAAATGTGTTGCAGACTCCTTATTTTCTGTTAAATGGCTAATGAATACCCTAAAATAACCGCTACGCCAACAATCAGCATTAACAACAGTCTGATTGAATGTATCGTTTGATATTATTTCGCCACCAATCTCATTTGCCATAGCTACGATGATTTCATCATCTAAATCTGACACATAGCGTGAGAAATATTCTTCAAGACTATCCCACTGATATCGATCATAATGGTCTATTTCTGTATTATAATATTTTAAATAGTGATATATATCATTCCATGAGAATCCTCTATTGGTCAATTCTGCCAATATGGTTTTAATTGTTGTTATTCTTTGTAATGGTTTCATCGTTTTATCTTATAATCAATATATTTACCCCAACCAATTGGAATTATATTTTCTTTTCTCATATAATCCAAAGCTCTCTTTACTCTTGCCTCTTCAAAATCTGCTTTATGCGTACTCCATGCATAGAAATCAGCAATCAATAAGTCATCCGTTATCTGCTCTTGCTTTATGATGCGGTTATTCCAAACAGCATAAAGTGTTGAAAGAATCTCTGCACCAGCCAAGTCCATTATATTTAACTTATCTATCAACGCATCAATTTGATCGCGCAATTCCTTTGGGTATTTTTCATACGCCACCTCTACATCTTGTATCATTGCTGTAGGAATATATGAGTAACGCGTCCTTCCATCTGGTAATTTTTCGCTAACTTTTGCAACATGCCTATACTGCTTAAACTTCTGGTCTATGTAGTTCATCAATTGCTGATCATCTGGGCCTGCAGTATTGCGTATATACTCATTACCCAAATTTAATTGCATACAATAACCAATGAGGTGCAATGATTTTTGGAGTTTAGTGCGTCCCCAGCCCCTCGATTGATGCGACCTATTAACAATATGACCTGCTATAACATGAGCCGCAACTGGTATATCTCTTACTGCAGAAACATCTACTCCCAAAGGAACACTCTTCATTTGTTTTTTAACTAAACGAATCTGTCCAGTTAAGAGTTTTTGCATCATGCCTGATTTTAAGAGGCGGTACTTGTTGCGCTTGGCTTCAAGATTCGCTATCTCATTATCCATATCACTCAATATCGTAGCAATCGCTTGTTGCTCTTCAATATCCCTTGCAAAGTGTATTTGCAACTCATTCAAATCTGATGGATGAACATGCGGTTGTGCGCCACCAGTCTGCATTGCAAAAATCTCTGACTGATAATATTTCAGCAGATGATAAATATAATGAATATCGTATGTTGGGCTAGACTCTATAGTTGAACAATCTGTTGCAAAAATAGGCTTATGATATAACGCAACATATCCAGCACTGGCGCCTGATGCACTAATGGTAATGGTATTTGCAGGTCTATTCGCTACATTATGGTAACCCGCAGGAATCTTACCTCCTGCAATTACAGGAATATTTCCTACAACAAATTTGTCAGAAGTAAGCATACTGCCTTTACAAATATTTACGACATTTCCCAACTTAGTATTAAACCACTTTTTACCTCTGACAGACAAAGATAAAAGTTTGCACATAGCACCTTGTTTGAGGAGTCGTTTTTTAGCGATTTTCTTATCCAATGCCGCAATCAACCCATCCACATCACTCAACACCTCCGCAATCGCCCTCTGCTCCGCAATAGGAGGGACAAGCAATTTAGTTTCTTGTATAGATGTTCTCGATATAGATGATACCTTAATTCCTGTAATGTAGGGTAAGAGTTGGTTATGGTAGTGATTGGAGTTTATATAGTACCCCAACCAACCTGCTGCAAATGGTATAATCGGACGACAAAAAAATGTATGCAAACCTGCTACAATTTTGTTATTTCCAATATTTTTAATCTCCACGCATTTACCTACGGTTTCATCCTCTGCCGTATCGGCTATGATAATATCGCCAGATTTAACAAGTTTCTGCAGTTTTATTTTTACATCCTCATTAAGATATGGGATTGCACACTTTTCAACATCTACAATCGTAGGATATTTTATAAGCACATCGCCATAATGGATGTTGCGAACCACTCCGCGGCTGTCATTCATACAATCCCGAGGGTAGGTATTGTTAGGGTACATATCAAAGATTTGAGAGAATAACTTTACCTCCCAATCTTCTGGTATTATTCCTAACTCGGTCTGCTTATATCCTTGTGGTAGGTTGTTATTCCGCATCATGATTTTGCTTTAATTTTTGAGCTCGCTTTATATCTGACAGTGCCAACTGCTTATATTTACTCTTTAAGTTTTCATCTTTTTCTATTTCTGCCATTCTACGATACATCGCAAAGCGCGTAATATATGCCTCTATATATTCACTATTAATAGATATTGCCTTAGTTATATTTCTTTCTGCTTTGTCAAAATCTTTATCTTGATTCAAGTACATTAAAGCAATGTTTCGATAAACAACATCATATTGAGGGTTTATCTCTAAAGCCTTATTGTAATTAATTTCAGCTAACTTATATTGTTCTTCTGCTGCATATACATTTCCAATATTGTTATACGCTCTAGCAAGATACGGATTTATCGCTAAGACAGCATTTAAGTCAATAAGAGCAGCCTCACTGTTATTGAGTAATGAGTGTGCAATACCGCGCCATAATAAAGCCTTCTCATTTTTGTTATCAATTTCTAATACTTGTGAATATATTTCAATTGCTCTATTTGAATCTTTTTCTAAAATAGTTTGAGCCTCACCTATAAGTTGATAAATCTTTGTATTTTTTTCATAATTTTCGACATTATTACTTACTTTGTCAATGTATGCCCTATGTTCTGCAAATCTTTTTTCGAATGTTTTATTTTGGTCTTTAATTTGTCTCTCAATTTCTTTATATTGTTCTCTTAATCTACTTGCAGTAATACGATCTTGATCTCTTAATCGTTCCTTCAAAAATTCTTTTTGTTCACGAATCTCTCCTTTCATATTTCGATCAAATATAACATTGATAACAATCGGTATTACAATACCAATTACCACACCTATAAGACCCCAAATCCACGAAAATTTCGTCAACCCCCTATCCATTTCATTATCCAATCTATCATAATAAACCAAGCAATTATCTTTCGTTTCAGATAGGACTTTATCCATTGCTTCTTGGTGTGCAATAGACATAGAATCAATACGAGCGTTGAGTATCTCTACTTGTTTATTAAGTACAACTTCTACATCCACTTTAGCAGATGTAGATTTGCTATTATTATTTGTTTGAGCAAACGATAATGTAGTTGAACCAACCAGCATTATCAATATGATAAACTTCTTCATCTTTTTCAAGTATTACTTTCCCATCATTTTTAAGTATGTTTGGATAATATCACTTTGGCGTTTTTGATATTCAAGCCATTCTTTATGCAATCTATCTAATAGCTCTACCTTATCTTTACTATCAATAGCATTACACATTGGTTCTGCAATGTGTGAAGGGTATGTGCTTCGAATCAGCCCCTTATTAAATTCACTTTCAGCTTTCTTATAGATTAGATTCCAAAACTCTTGTTCTGTCATAGTCTTTATTTTTAATATCCCTTTTGTTTTATCAATATTAATAGTATTCCTTTGGATACTTTATATAAATAAATCCCCATATTCTTTACAATATGATATCTTATGTAAAGTTTTTGGTAGTTTTCTTTACATTCAAGATAATTTATATAAAGATTTATGCCCTTTTCTTTACATTAAATATATCGTATGCGCAAAAAAACTTAATTTCTTTATATCATCTTACTAATAGACTCTATTTTTTCAAAACGATCATCTGTCTTAGGACTATGCTCAATAAGAATCTGAGTAAGAGCCGTATTTAAATAAAAATTACTATGTCCTAATTTTAACTTTTCTAGTAATCTATTAGAAACTAATTTGTTGAGATATGCGGTAGCAGTAACGCGAGATACATTCAAATCTTGAATAATAAAATCAATCTTAGTATAAGGATGATTAAATAAGTTATTAAGTAACTCGTGACTATATTGTTTACCCATAACTATCTTCATCTTCTCTTTGTACTCCTGCATTAAAATCTTTATTTGTTTTACTAAAACAATTGTCTCTTCTGCAGTCTCTTCAACACCTTTCAAGACAAATAGTATCCATTCCTCCCAGTTGCCATTATCTCGAACCGATTGTATAAGACGATAATATTCTGATTTGTTTTTTATTATGTAACGGCTCAAATACAATATTGGCAAATCAAGTAACTCCTTAATAACTAAGTATAATGAATTTACAATACGCCCTGTTCTACCATTCCCATCATAGAATGGATGCACACTCTCGAATTGATGATGAATAATAGCCATCTTTATCAGCGGATCAACATCTTGAAGAGAGTCATCATTTATATATTGTTCCAGATTATCCATATGCAAAACAATCTCATCATATGATTGAGGTGGCGTATAAACAACCTCTTGTCTCTGATTCTTTAAGTTCGTGCCTGGCAACCTACGAAAACCCGCTTTATTACATTCAAGAACTTCTTGAACCTCTTTAATGATAGAAAGCGTAAGTATCTTGTTGTTTCTAATCAAATCGAAACCTCGTTTAAGAGCTCCTGCATACTGAACCACCTCTTTTGTAGAAGCAGATACAGCAAAGGATTTTAACTCGGCATCTGCTTTGTATAAATCGTCATGAGTAGTAATAATATTTTCCACGGCAGAACTCTCTTTTGCTTCTTGCAAAATGAGTGTATTGATAAGAATACTTTCATTCGGAATAGTCAACGCAACACCTTTCAACTCTGCAAGTTTTTTATTCGCAGAGTTTAACTGTTTCAAAACGGCTTTTGTCTCAACATCAAGTTGTAAAGGTAGTTTTGGTATCTGATACATATCCTATAAATTTTAATATCCCATTAATTTCAAGTGATTAGCAACCTTTGCTTCCAAGTCAGCAATTTCTGCATCAATCTCAGACAAAGTTTGCGCATAGCGCTCAGCAAGAGCAGATACCTTTGAAGTCAGTTGTTGGCTAATGCGTTGCATCTCGCCATCGAGGCGAGCAGAGAGCGATGCAAACCACTTTTTCTCAACGACCAATCGCTTGATATCCTCCTCCGAAAGGTCAGCATACTTAACCATCAAAGCTGTAAGTAGATCATATTTACGTTCCTTGAGAATCTTCTTATTGAGAGAGATATCGCCTTTAAGAGTGAGGTAATTCTGCAACACAGCAATCTCCTCTGCATCTGCCTTCTTATCAAGTGCCTTAATACGTTTCTTAACATTACCATCATTTATCTTGCTATCGGCAAAATTATCTTCATCGAGGTAGTTCTCAGCTTGCTCTTCAACGAGTTCAGCAAGTTGCGCTTCGTTTTGTGCCAAATGCTCCTCTGCAGCAGCGATAAGGTCACGCTTATCAGCAAAATACTCGTCGATAACAATAGAAACAGGGAGTAAATCGCATACAACATCCTCGGGTGCAGCAGCCTTCTTCTCTTTTTTATTCTTTTCGTCTTTCTTCTTCGATACGGGTTGAGGTGTATAGAGCTGTACATTCCAACCTCCAGACGAAATCATATAGCAATCGTCTTGCATAGTCTCGCCCCAATAATTCATCAGGCTGTCATAGACATCGTATGCATCAACAAGCGACTTATCCACCCCAAAAATTTCCAATAGAGAATTACCAAGTTGTTCAATAAGAACCTTCGGTGCAAAACCTTGAACAAGGGCATTAAGTTGCACACGATGTTTGTCGCACCAATCGACAAAACTCTTCTTAAACACCTCTCCCTGTTGTTGAAAATCAGTATTAGTTGCAACAGTATCGCGCACAGTTTCTTGCTTGCAATTTAGCGAATAGTAACCTTCGCGCGTTGGATGTTCAACAAAGAGTTCTGCACACAATGAGGGGCATACATTCCAATAAGTATCAAATTGGTCTATATCATGTTTAGGCAGACCGCCGTAGAGATGCGCATCAATATCTTGCAATATTTCGGAATCAGGAGCAGATACATAACGAGGAATATTGAGATTGAAATCGTTGCGTTCTATCTCTTCCATAGAAACAAAGCGAGCAAAGTGAGGAACATCGCGTTGTGCCTGCCATACATCGACAATACGGCGGATATCTTGCTCACGCAAACGGTTCTTAGCACCATCCTTTATAAAGCCACTCTTTGCATCAATCATAAAGACACCCTTACGACTTGCCGCATCCGATTTCTCAATGATAATGATACAAGCAGGTATACCAGTACCAAAGAATAGATTGGCTGGGAGACCTATGATGCCTTTAATATATCGCTTCTCGGCAACGAGATATTTACGTATTTGAGCTTCAGCATTGCCTCGAAAAAGTACACCGTGCGGCAAAATACAAGCAGCACAACCCGTTTGTTTCAGCGAACGCACAATATGAAGCAAGAAAGCATAATCACCATTCTTTTCTGGAGGAACACCAATCTTTATACCCTCGCCCCAACGATGAAATTCATCCTCTACCTTAGCACTTTTAAGCCACGACTTAGTTGAGAATGGAGGATTTGCCACAATATAGTCAAAAGTTTTAAGTTGACTATCATCGCTCTTAAATTGAGGGTCGTTGATAGTATCACCTTGCTTAATATCTGCATAAATCTCATTATGCAGAATCATATTCATTTTTGCCAAACCTACAGTAGCATTATCCTTCTCCTGCCCATAAACAGATGCACCCTCTGGTGTCTCGTACATAGCTCTTAGGAGTAACGAACCCGAGCCACATGTAGGGTCGTAGATGGTTGTTCGCTTACCATTTTTAGCATTGTTTAAACCAATAACCTTAGCCATAACACGGCTAACTTCGGCAGGAGTATAAAATTGACCCTTACTTTTACCACTTTCGGTAGCAAAGTTCTTCATCAAATATTCGTAGGCATCGCCAATGAGATCGTCGTCAGCGGCACGATTCTTACTAAAATCGAGATTTTCATTTTGGAATACGGCAATAAGATTACTCAAAGTATCAACTTTATCCTTGCCCTTACCCAGTTTCGTATCATCCTCAAAATCGGCAATAAAGACACCCTCAAGCTGATTAGCTTCTGCCAGAGCAGCCATCTTCTTGTTCATCTCCTCACCTATATTTGGATTACCCTTGAGCGCAACAAAATCCTCAAAGTAACAACCATTAGGAATCTCAATATCAAACGCAGAATCACTGCGACTCTTGTCGCTAATGTATTTAACAAAAAGTATTACCAACACATAATCTTTGTATTGACTTGCATCCATACCGCCACGAAGCTCATCGCAGCATTTCCAAAGTGTACTATATAATTCGGATTTTTTAACAGCCATAACTGCCTAGATTATTACTAATTTATTAACTCTTAGATATCTTCATTAAAAATTTTGATAATTTACAAATTTACTATTCTTTTCTTACATTCGTAAATTATTTTTACCCTTCATTTGTAATATATTTACTATTTGTGGTAATTTTACCTAACAATAGACAATGAATGCATCGTAAATCACAAATCCAAATGCTATTTATAGCACTTAAAAGAGTATGAATTTAGATATAATAGTAGAAAAAAGTATTTACAAACTACTAATTTACAACTTTATAATTTTTCCGCCAAAACTATCTTTAACCTTAAAGAGTATTCTTCTGCAAAGATACAAAATAAAATTGCCAAAAGCAAGTGATTTTTGTTGTTTTAAGACATATACACTATATATAATTGGTTATCAATACAATTCCTTAACATAAAATTTACATTCTTCTATAATTTCGCGACAACGTTTTTCAGTCATACGTATTGCGACACCAACGGCAATCATATCGGCTTTGGTTGGTAGTCCTGAACCGTTTACAGTGGTGGCATGTTCGCCATTATATCCTGCTGGACTATAAGTCAAATCATAGGCTGGAGCCAAATGCCAACCCGAATCGGTGTATATGAAACTGAAATTCTTTGCATGGTCGTCACGATTCTTAGCCAACACATTGAACACCATGCGCCTAAACATTTGCTCAACCTCTTTCGGACTCTGAGTCAACCACCCCGTCAGATTCAACAATACCGAATAATCCAACGAAGGCACCTGATGCGAAACACACAGCATAGCCGCAGCCGTAATCACATGCCTACGCACACCATCCACCACATCAAAACGTTTGGTTGCAAAATAACAATCATCTATCAATTTGAAATCAGGCACATCAATACCACACTTGCGTGCTACGTCATTATAGTGCCACTCCATTTGCCCCATATCCATTGGGTCATACGTATGCCTAAACTTTACAATCCAACTACCCTCCTCATCTTGCAACAAACATTTAGGTCGGCATCCACCCGAATTGCCACTACTGCGATACAACAACTCCTCATCGACATCTGCCTTTTCGCCAAACAAATCCAACGCCATCTGCTGCAATTCATCCATTTTGGGCAACGATTTCGCTTCGCCTTGCAACATTTCGGGCACATAACTCAAAGCCCCCATACCAGCACATCCCACAATGCTCAATCGTTGCAATGGAGTCAACGCAAAATCATCCACCCCATGACGACGCAACATACGATTTAACAGATAGCGTACATATCCATCTGGCAAACTATCTTCGAAAACTCCAAAATTACCATAAAAAGGCTCTCGCTTAGCAATAAATAACTCCGACTTTAAGGGCAATTCGCGAGGCGAAATCGAGAAACCATCCGCCAACCACTCCTTGTCATATTCAAAAACACAACGACTTCCGTCGGGGGTGAGAGCCAACACCCCAACTTTACGATTACGGTACATCACCACCAATCTATTTATCTCTGTTATCAACATTTCTTCCTCGTTTTCTATTTTTGTTACTATTAATCTCTTCTAATTCGCGCATTGTAGAATATAGTGGTTCGCTCATCACGGCCTTCATATCTGCAGCATAGCCAAGCGACATAACAATAGCCACAAACGATTCGAGCGAAATCTTATGCTTCTGCTCAAACTTGGCAATAGTCGGCACAGGCACACCGCTCATCTGCGACAAAGCACCACGCGACAACCCTTTTTCTAAACGACGCTTCTGCAATCGCTCAGCCAAACCACGCAGAACATCCGCCGTGCTTTCTAACTCAAAATTATACAACATAAGAAATACAATAATATCTTTTAAACAATAAAACAACCATTAACAAATACAATAATATTCGTTATTTAGAATTTATCATGCAAAGATAGTACAAATATTCTGTTCTGACAAATATTTTACATAAAAAACACAAAATAACTTAAAATACCTATAACATATAGAACAAAATATTACACACAAAAAATATTTTAAAAAATTATCACTCAAATACTTGCACAGTTCAAAAAAAAGTTATAACTTTGCGCCCGATTTTAATAACAATATAATGTCTAACCCATTCATTTGAAAATTAATTACTTAATTAAAATGGATCAATTCAAAAATTTAACTCCACAAGCTGATTTTGACTGGGATGCATATGCAAAAGGCGATGCATTGTCAAAAGAAGAACGTGATCAACAAACTGCCCTTTATGATGGTACACTCAACCAAGTGAAAGACAAAGAAGTCATGATGGGTAAAATCATCTCAATGAACAAACGTGAAGTTGTTGTAAACATCGGTTTCAAATCAGACGGTATCATCCCAATGAGCGAATTCCGTTACAACCCAGACCTCAAAGTAGGTGACGAAGTTGAAGTGTTCATTGAAAACCAAGAAGACAAAAAAGGACAACTTATCCTTTCTCACAAAGCTGCTCGCGCTACTCGCTCTTGGGACCGCGTGAACGAAGCTCTCGAAAACAACGAAATCGTTAAAGGTTTCGTAAAATGCCGCACTAAAGGTGGTATGATCGTTGACGTATTCGGCATCGAAGCATTCTTACCAGGTTCACAAATCGACGTGAAACCTATCCGCGACTACGATGTATTCGTTAACAAAACAATGGAATTCAAAATCGTTAAAATCAACCAAGAATTCAAAAACGTTGTTGTTTCTCACAAAGCTCTTATCGAAGCTGAACTTGAACAACAAAAACGCGAAATCATCGGTAAACTCGAAAAAGGTCAAGTACTCGAAGGTGTTGTTAAAAACATCACTTCTTACGGTGTATTCATCGACCTTGGTGGCGTAGATGGTCTTATCCACATCACTGACCTCTCTTGGGGCCGCGTTAACCACCCAGAAGAAATCGTTAAACTCGATCAAAAAATCAACGTGGTTATCCTTGATTTCGATGACGAGAAAAAACGTATCGCTCTCGGCTTGAAACAACTCACTCCTCACCCATGGGATGCTCTTAACGCTGACCTTAAAGTAGGTGACAAAATCACTGGTAAAGTAGTTGTTATGGCTGACTACGGCGCATTCGTAGAAGTTATCCCTGGCGTTGAAGGTCTTATCCACGTTTCAGAAATGAGCTGGAGCCAACACCTCCGCACAGCTAACGACTTCCTCAAAGTAGGCGACGACGTAGAAGCTGTTATCCTTACTCTCGACCGCGACGAACGCAAAATGTCTCTCGGTATCAAACAACTTAAAGCTGATCCATGGGAAAACATCGATACTAAATACGCTGCTGGCACAAAACACACAGCTCGCGTACGCAACTTCACTAACTTCGGCGTATTCGTAGAAATCGAAGAAGGTATCGACGGTCTTATCCACATTTCTGATCTTAGCTGGACTAAAAAAATCAAACACCCATCTGAATTTACACAAATCGGTTCTGAAATCGAAGTTGTTGTTCTCGAAATCGACAAAGAAAACCGTCGCCTCAGCCTCGGTCACAAACAACTCGAAGAAAACCCATGGGATGTATTCGAAACTATCTTCACTCCAGATAGCATCCACGAAGGTACTATCATCGAAATGCTCGACAAAGGTGCTGTAGTTGCTCTCCCTTATGGTGTTGAAGGCTTCGCTACTCCAAAACACCTTGTTAAAGAAGACGGTTCTAACGCTAAAGTTGACGAAAAACTCAGCTTCAAAGTAATCGAATTCAACAAAGAAGGCAAACGCATCATCCTTTCTCACAGCCGTATCCACGAAGACGTAGCTAAAGCTGCTGCTGAAGAAGCTGCTGCTGCTGAGAAAAAAGCTACTAAAGCTGCTAAAGAAGAAATGCCTGCTGTAGAAAAAACTACTCTCGGCGACATCGACGCTCTTTCTGATCTCAAAAACCAAATGATCGAAGACGCTAAAGCAGCCCTCGAAGCTAAAGAAAACAAATAATTAAGACGTAAATCTTAAATTATTATACACAACAACCGATTCACCCACAAAGTGAATCGGTTGTTTTTTTATGCAAATACTTGCAAAAGAAAAAAATATTTACTACCTTTGCCCCTACAAACTCAATCAAATACCCTACACCATGAAAAAGACACTATTTTTAGTAATATTTACCCTATTCTGCATAGGGAATATATATACCCAAACGTCTTCTACTGACAAAGATATAATTGAAATAGATTCAACGAAAACTGATACCACAGAAGAAGAATATATAGAATATTTCTATGTTGAAGATCCACCTGAATTTCCAGGTGGAATGATTGAATTAATGAAATTTATTCAAAAAAATATGCGATATCCTAAAATAGCAATCAAAAAAGGTATAGAGGGTCGTGTAATTTGTCAATTCACAGTAACAAAAGATGGAAGCATTGAGAATATAATTGTTTTACGAGGTTTACATAAATCATTAGATAAAGAAGCTGTTCGCGTAATAAAAAAAATGCCAAAATGGAAACCCGGCAAAAACTATAAAGGTGAAGTCCAAGATTTTAAATACACAATACCTGTTACTTTCAAATTACCCAAATAAAAAAACAACCACACTCCTACAAGAAGTGTGGTTTTATATTTTCGTAAACAACAAACTAACAATTCGCAAAGCGAATAATAAATCTGTGTAAATCTGACGAGCGATGTTTTAGTCGAGACTAAAACGAGCGAATTTTATTATTATGCAATAACAAAAAATTAAAATGTAATTTAATTGTGCAGAGCATAAATAAAATGACAAACAAAGTAAGTAATCAGAATGAAAAGAAAAAATATCTGAGTTATCTGTGAAATCTGTGGGAGAAAATTATTTGAGAGAAACTACGATTTCCCCGAAACTATTTTCTTTATCTCGTTCAGTTTCAACAATGCTTCTACTGGTGTGAGGTTATCAATATTCAACCCTAATATCTCGTCACGCACTGCCTTAAGCACTGGGTCATCCAATTGAAACATACTAAGTTGAATGCCTTCGCGCACTGCAGCTTTGGTCATATCTTTACCTTCGATGATAGATTGCTTATTATCGCGTTCGAGCATCTCTAATACCTCATTAGCACGCTCTACTACCGAACGTGGCATGCCTGCCATCTTCGCTACATGGATACCGAAACTATGCTCACTGCCTCCACGCACCAATTTGCGCAAGAATATCACTTTCTTATCTACCTCTCGCACCGACACATTGTAGTTTTTCACACGTGAATACGATTTCTCCATTTCGTTGAGTTCGTGATAGTGCGTTGCAAATAATGTCTTGGCTCTCACTCCTTTGCGCTCATGTATATACTCCACTATCGCCCATGCTATCGAGATACCGTCATAGGTACTCGTACCACGTCCTAATTCGTCGAACAACACAAGACTGCGGTCGGTCATATTATTCAATATACTTGCCGCTTCGTTCATCTCTACCATAAAGGTCGAATCGCCAACACTGAGATTATCGCTCGCACCAACACGAGTGAAAATCTTATCTACCACCCCTATTCGCGCTGCTTCAGCTGGCACATAACATCCCATTTGTGCCAACAACACTATCAGTGCTGTTTGACGCAACAAGGCTGATTTACCTGCCATATTCGGACCGGTAATCATCATCACCTGTTGTTTTTCGCTATCGAGATAGACATCATTTGGCACATACGCCTCATCTATAGGCAACTGTTTCTCTATCACAGGGTGACGTCCTTGGTGTATATCTACCACGTTTTCGTCAGTAATCACCGGGCAGTTATATTTATTCTCGGCACTCACTCGCGCAAAGCCCAACAAACAGTCCAACTGCGCCAATTCTACGCAATCAACCTGTATTGCCGAAATATACTCTATCACTGCTTGCACAAGCGAGTTAAACAATTGTGCTTCAAGCACTGCTATCTTCTCCTCTGCGCCTAATATCTTCTCTTCATATTCTTTCAATTCGGCTGTAATATAACGCTCAGCACTCACCAATGTCTGCTTGCGTATCCAGTCTGCAGGCACTTTGTCTTTATGCGTATTACGCACCTCTATATAGTAGCCAAACACGTTGTTATAACTAATCTTAAGGCTTGGAATACCTGTCAACTCGCTCTCACGTTGCTGTATCTGCATCAAATAATCTTTACCATGATAAGCTATCTTACGCAATTCGTCTAATTCGGCATTCACTCCTTCGGCTATCACTCCGCCTTTGTTCAACATTGCTGGTGCTGTTTCCGACAATTCGCGTCCTATGCGCTCTATCAATCTCTCACACGGATTCAATCTATCCGATATTCGCAACATTGGTTCGCAATCTATTGCCGCAGAACATATTTGCTTCACTTCTGATACCGATTGTAGTGCTATTTTCAATTGCAACAACTCGCGCGGTGTAACACGGCCTACTGCCACTTTACTCATTATACGTTCTAAATCACCTACTCTACTAAGCGACTCTTCCAGCATCTCTTTCATCTCACGATTGCGGAACATCTGTGTCACCACCGACAAACGGTCTTCTATCGGTTTCACCTCTTTCAATGGGAATATCAACCAACGCTTCAACAATCGTCCGCCCATAGGCGTCACTGTGCGGTCGATTACCTGGCACAAACTGCGCCCCGACTGATGCATACCTCCCAAAAGTTCAAGATTGCGCACCGTAAATCCATCCATCCACACAAATCTATCACCCTCTATGCGAGCCAACGACGTGATATGCCCCACTTGTTCATGCTTGGTTTGATCAAGATAATAAAGCACTGCACCTGCTGCCACCAACCCCATCTCCATATCCTCTACACCAAAGCCCTTAAGGTTCTTAACCTCAAAATGTTTCAACAGCCTACTGCGTGCCGAATCTATCGTATAAACCCAATCGGGCATCGACTGTAAAAAGTATTTTCCACCCACCAAATCAATCACCTCACTACGCATATCTGCCTCATATATAATCTCTTTCGGCGCAAACGAACCAATCAATTTCTCTATATAATCAGCCTTACCCTCGCCCACCAAAAACTCGCCTGTCGATATATCTAACAAACTCAACCCCACACCCTTTTTAGTCATATACACCGATGCCAAAAAGTTATTCTCTTTCACATCCAATATATTATCATTCACACTCACACCTGGTGTAACCAACTCGGTTATACCACGTTTCACCAACCCTTTGCATGTCTTTGGGTCTTCCAATTGGTCACAAATTGCCACACGCAACCCATGGCGCACCAATTTAGGCAAATAGGTATCCAACGCATGATGAGGGAAACCTGCTAACTCGACATACTGCGCAGCACCATTGGCCCTACGTGTCAACGTGATACCCAATATCTCGCTCGTACGTATAGCATCCTCCGAAAAGGTCTCATAAAAGTCACCCACACGAAACAAAAGCACCGCATCTGGATACTGTGCTTTTATCTCATTATACTGCTTCATCAACGGCGTCTCAACTACCTTTGCCATATATATTTCAATTAAAATTAATAACCTTATTCCTTGTTTCCTGTTCCCTATTCCTTGTTCCTTATAAAAAATTTTTTTACAAAATTTTTTACACCCTGCATCATCAATTCCCACATCCATTCTCCACAACCATCTGCCCACCTTTGTGGATGCGTTGTCATCATCATCCTCTTCGGAAAACTACCATTTCGCACAGCTTTAATAACATCGTCAGTCATCTTATACACCCAACCTTTTGCCTCCCATTCCAACTGCATCAATGCCACTTTATCTCTCCTACTCACCCCATTCCAACTCCTTCCCGTATCAGTCAAATAAAACATCTCACCCCAATCCACATCTATCTGAGGCTCTCCAATCACCCCCATCTCCCAATAATCATACTTCTCCCATATCCTCTTTGCATCTATACCACTCATAGGCGACCCATGCATCGTAATTGTCTTTACATCAACCAATTTTCTCAATATACCAATATTACGCATACATCTTGCATACGCCTTATCCACATCCCCTTTTTCCGCCACCAAATCCTCATAATGATACCCCACTTCATGTCCCAAACCCGCTATATATTTAATATCATCACCATTATTCAAAACAAACTTCTCACGAAAATAATACGATGTCCTCACCCCCATCTCCTTTTCAACCTCAGCCAATCTCCTCGCTCGTTCCACCGACCTATCCACATCATGCCTCATCACCACCATCCTCTCGGCTCTCTTCCCCTCACAATACTCATCATATCTCATCAACTCATACCCAGCCTCTTTCAATGCCAGCAACAACTCCCTATATTTCTCTATCGTAAAATCCATTTTTATCTACAATTAATTAACTACTTGTCAGTTGACTATTGACTATTGACCATTGACAATAATAACTGCAAAGTTACAAAAAAACTTGTAATTTATCGTGTATTTAATATAATTTTATGCGGTTTTTTTTCATAAGGTTTGCAATAATAATTTTTTTTCGTACCTTTGCAAATTAAACATTAATCACTAATAACTAATCATTACTAACTAATTATATGACTTCATTCTATGACCTTGTGAAGAATCGTCGTTCGATTCGCAAATATGAAGACCGTCCAGTTGAACAAGAAAAGATAGACTCTATCCTTCGCTCTGCGCTCATGTCACCTGCATCGAAACGCACTAATGGCTGGGAATTTATCGTTGTTGATGACAGAGAATTGTTGCAAAAGATGTCGACTTGTCGCGAATTGGGTAGCAAATTCGTAGCCGATGCACCTATGGCTATCGTGGTGTGTGCATCACCAGAAAAAAGTGATGTTTGGTTTGAAGACGCTTCGATTGCTGCGTTGATTATCCAATTGGCCGCTGCCGACCTCGAACTTGGCTCATGTTGGGTACAAGTCTATAACCGCATGCACACCGAAACTGAAACTGCTGGCGAATATATACGTGGATTGCTCAACATACCCGACAATCTCGAAGTGCTCAACATCGTAACTCTCGGCTACAAAAACGAAGAGCGCAAACCTTACGACGAAGAAAAACTCAGCTATGACAAACTCCATAGGAATACATTTTAATATCACCTTCATCGGTGCTGGAAATGTAGCATGGCACTTGGCTCCTACTCTACGCGATGCGGGTCATCACATTGTGCAAGTATATAGCCGCACACTTGAATCGGCAAAGGCGTTGGCCTCGCAAGTAGGCGCACAAGCTGTCAACAAATATGAGGATGTAGAGCCTACATCCCATATCTACATCTATGCCCTCACCGACGACTCGCTTCAATGGGTGATGAACCACATAAAAATCCGCAAAGGATTGCATATCCACACTGCTGGCAGTATGCCTATTTCGATATTCAAACAGGTGCGCGACAACTACGGTTGCCTCTACCCTCTACAAACTTTCTCAAAAGAAAAGCGTGTTGACCTCCGCAAAGTGCCTTTTTTCATTGAGGCTAACAACAAAGAGAGCGAAACGCTGATAAACGACATTGCGCGTTGCATGTCACAAAAAATCTATCGCCTATCATCAGAAGAACGTAAAGAGTTACACCTTGCAAGTGTATTCGCATGCAATTTCTCTAATCTTATGTATATTTATGCCGAAAAGATGTTGGCTCGCAAAAATATTCCTTTCGAAGTATTGCACGGACTAATAACTGAATCGGTAAATAAAGCGAAAAAGATTGGTCCTCGTGCCGCCCAAACAGGCCCTGCTCGCCGTGGCGACAACCGCATCCTCGACCAACACATCGCCCTACTCCATAAAGACCCTGAATGGCAAGAGATATACACTTTACTTTCGGAACAGATTAAAAAAATGTAAATATATATAGACACGAGATACAAGACACGAGACTCAAGATTAACAAGTCTCACATCTCGTGTCTTGTATCTAAAAATCTGATAAAATGAACTTCAAACAAGCCCTTAACAACATAAAAGCCTTTGCATTTGATGTAGATGGCGTATTGTCGTCTGGATGTATGCCTCTTGGTCCTGACGGACTACCGATGCGTATGATAAATATCAAAGACGGCTATGCCATACAACACGCATCAAAACTCGGCTATCCTATCGCCATAATCACAGGCGGACGTGTCGAAGCCGTACGCCTACGATTCGAAGGTTTAGGTTGCTCCGACATCTACCTCGGCGCATCTAACAAGATTGTGCAATTCGAAGAGTTCCTCAAAAAACACAATCTCAAAGCCGAAGAGGTGATGTATATGGGCGACGACATCCCTGACTATGAGGTAATGACTCGTTGCGGTATTGCTTGCGCTCCTGCCGATGCTGCACCCGAAATCAAAGCCATAGCCCACTACATTTCCGACCGCAATGGTGGCGAAGGCTGTGGCAGAGATGTCATCGAACAAGTCCTCAAAGCTCACGGCAAATGGATGCACAACACCGATGCATACGCTTGGTAACTATTTAATGAGGAATGAGGAATGAACCTTCGGTATCAATCTTCAACATAAGTACATATTTTCTCTATTCATAGGCTTACAAAAATTAAGTTTACATTTCTTACTTTATTAGGACTAATTCTTTTTTTCAAGTACAAGCCCTAAATTATAAATAAATTACAAGGCATGTACTTAAAAAAAACAATGTCAGACAACAGAAACTAAATAATACAACCAAACCATTTGGTATAATAAATAAATTATGTACTTCTGTTGAAACAACAAAAAAATAAAAAATATGAAAATTCTCCGACCTATCAATGTTGCTTTCACAGCACTAATCCAAATACTAATCTATTGGTGCGTAATCGTACCTACACTCACTATGTATGGCATTGCTGCCACAACACCCACTTGGGTTATTCTATCTGCCATCGCTGGCACTGCCCTCATCTGCGCAGGTGGCTACGTTATCAACGACTACTTCGATGTGAAAATCGACCGCATCAATCGTCCCGACCGTGTAATTGTTACTAACACTATGTCAAAAGCCGAAGCCATGCGCCTCTATCAAATCGTTACAGGAGCAGGCATCGTATTCGGACTCATAACATCGTTCTATCTCCGTAGCGTCACTCTCGGCATGATATTCTTCATCGTACCCGGCATGCTTTGGTTCTACTCTTCATCTTACAAACGCCAACTCATCGTAGGTAACCTCATTGTTGCTCTCTCGGCTGCATTAGTTCCATTAGTACCTATGTTAGTAGAAGCTGCCGCTCTCAACCTTAAATATGGCTCATTATTAAGCCAAATTCCTATCTTAAAAACTCTCTACGGATGGACTTGCGGATTTGCACTTTTCTCATTTCTCTTTACCTTCATCCGTGAGGCAATCAAAGACCTTCAAGACGAACCCGGCGACCGCGAATACGAATGTCACACTATGGCTGTCGTTTGGGGCGAAACTATCACTCGCAGCATATTGACCGCACTTATTATCCTCACTAATGCCATTTTAGCATATTTTATATACGCGCTCATTCCATTCGAAGGCACTCTCACATCGCGTTATTTCCTTTGTGGCATTGTTGCACCAAGTGCGTGTTTGATTTACATCCTATGGTCAAAATCTTGCACCGCCTACGCCAACGCATCAACCCTTTGCAAATTCATCATGCTCATCGGAACTCTCTATACATTAATCTATTACTACATCATCGCCGCTACCTACCAAATACCTATGTTCGGCATATTCCAGATAATGCATAATGCATAATTTTTTTCAACATAAGTACAGAATTAATTTTTTCTTAACATAAGTACAAAATTAATTTGCAGGCTTACAAATTATAATCTGTATTTTACAATTTTGTAAGGACAACTACTTTTTCAAGTACATGCCTTGTAATTAGTAGAGACGCAATATATTGCGGCTGTACAAGAGTAATTAGTAATTGCTATGAACCAAAGGTCTTTGAACCGAAGGAGATAAAATTAGGGCATGTACTTAAAAAACAATGTCAGCCAACAGAAACTAAACTAAACAACCAGTCAATTTTATCCAATAAATAAATTTTGTACTTCTGTTAAAATAAAAAACAAAGGCTCAAACTATGAACTCTCAACTAAATATAATTTTAGGTTCTCAATCCCCAAGACGTAAGGAACTCCTTGCGGGGCTTGACCTACCATTCACTACAAAAGTAATTCCGGGTCTCGAAGAGACCTATCCCGATACGCTCAAAGGCGAAGAAATACCGGTATATCTTGCTGAACAAAAGGCAGATGCTTATACATTGGCAGACAATAACTTACTAATCACTGCCGACACGATCGTGTGGCTCAATGGCAAAGTGTATGGCAAACCCACCGACGAAGAAGAGGCAAAAAACATGTTGCGTGCCTTATCTGGCAAAACCCACGAGGTAATCACTGGCGTATGTCTCCGCACTAACAAAAAGAACGTCTCTTTTGCATCAACCACAAAGGTTACTTTCGCTCAACTCACTGAAGAAGAGATTGATTACTATATCCGCAAATATCGTCCTATGGACAAAGCTGGCTCTTACGGCGTACAAGAATGGATTGGCTACATCGGCGTCGAACACATCGAAGGCTCATATTTCAACGTAATGGGCCTCCCAATACAACGACTTTATACTGCATTGAAAAACTTTTAAAAATAGACAGGAAGACAAGATAATAACTTTTTATAAACATAAATTATCGTGAATTACTCATAAATTATTTTATAGATAAAAAATTAATTATTAATTTATGGAAATTTACGTTCAAAAAATCATGTTTTCATGTCTTCATGTCAAAAACAAACAATGAAAAACCTAAATTTCATACTACTTATTCTCGTCACCGCAATACTCTTTGTTGCCGATATTGCCTATGGTAGTGTGCGCATACCTCTCACCGACCTATTCTCCGACAACGAGCTATACCACAACATCATATACAACTTCCGCCTACCTAAAGCCCTCACTGCCCTCACCACAGGCGCAGCCATATCAGTCGCGGGATTGATTATGCAAACTCTCTTCCGCAATCCACTTGCAGGTCCCTATGTGTTAGGTGTCAGCTCAGGCGCAAGTCTTGGCGTTGCTATCTTCATCTTGGCTGGAAGCATACTACCTACTGCCTTCATCGAAAGTGGTTGGGGACTCGTCATCTCGGCTACTCTTGGCGCTATCCTCGTGCTTATGATGGTATTGGCGGTGTCGGTTCGCGTGCGACAAGCCGTGTCGCTTCTCATCGTGGGCATCATGTTCGGGCAGTTATCTGGCTCGCTCGTCACTATACTCCAAAACTCTTCCGACCCCGATTCACTCAAACTATTCGTTGTTTGGACCTTCGGCTCGCTCTCGGCTGTTACGTGGAACTATATGTGGGTCATGCTCCCTATCGTCGTCGTGGGTCTTGCCATAGTATTTGCTATACAAAAACCTCTCAATGCCTTACTTCTTGGCGAAAATTACGCACAAGGTCTTGGCATCAACACCTCACACACACGACTACTCATCATCATAGCCATTGCTCTCCTCGCTGGTGCAACTACCGCATTCACAGGTCCTATTGCCTTCATCGGTATGGCTGTACCACATTTGGTGCGCGGACTATTAAAAACATCTAACCACCAACTCACCATTCCCGGCTCGATACTCGTTGGCGCATCGCTCTTGCTACTTTGCGACATCGCATGCCAACTCCCTGCCAATGGCTACACACTCCCTATCAATGCCGTCAGTGCCCTCATCGGCGCACCTATAATCATCTGGATTATCCTCAAAAATCGAAATTAAATTAAATACAAGAAGATACGAAAAAAAAGACATAAGAACATAATAACAAAATTTATTTAACTATATTTTTATGTTATTCTGTTATTCTGTCTTTTAAAAAAATAAAAAAATCATGTTCTCATGTCTTCATGTCTAAAAAATATATGATTCTTAAAACCGAAAACCTCACCATAGGCTATGGCTCAAAGGCTGTACAGCGAAACCTCAATCTCGAGGCTTCGCCACGCGACTTGATATGCCTCACTGGCACCAATGGCTCTGGCAAAAGTACGCTCCTTCGCACCCTCGCAGGACTACAACCTGCCCTTAGCGGAACGGTCGAAATCAACAATCAAAACATCGCATCTCTCAACGTTCACGAGCGTTCTACTCTCTTCTCCTTAGTGCTTACCGACGACATCGACATCGACCGACTCACAGTGCGCGAACTCGTTGCAATGGGTCGTTTTCCTTACACCAACTGGGCTGGCGTACTCTCTGCTAACGACCACCGCATCATCGACCAAGCACTCGCTAATGTACATCTTTCCCACAAAGCCAACGCTCTCATCAACCATATCTCCGACGGCGAAAAACAGCGTGCCGTGATAGCCAAAGCTCTCACGCAGGACACTCCGCTCGTGCTTCTCGACGAGCCTACTGCCCACCTCGACTTGCCTAATCGCATCGAAATCATGTTGCTTCTTCGCCGCCTATCTGTATCTACAGGCAAATCGTTCATCCTCTCTACTCACGAACTCGACCTTGCGCTCCAAATGGCTGACAAAATATGGCTTATGACACCGCAAGGTGTCGAAATCGGCATGCCCGAAGACCTTATGCTCACAGGCAGTTTCCAAAGCGCATTCGGCTCTGAATCATTCTCTTTCGATGCTATTGATGGACATTGTCACATCCACCACATCAAAACTCAAACTACCGTAACTCTCATTGCCGACCTCGATGCCCAACCTCAAGCCGCATGGCTCCGTCGTGCCCTCATCCGCATCGGTATCCAAACCAACGACGATAGCAAAACAAAAATCTACTGCACAACACAAGGATACCGCTTAGAAGAAAACAACACCCTTTTCACATCCATCGAACAACTCTTCCAAAACCTCAAAATATAAATTATTATTGACAGAAAGACAAGAAAATAAATTTCAACGCTAATTATCATATCTTTTTAACGCTAATTTCCACAAATTATTCATAAAAAAACAATTAATGATTAATTTATGAAAATTTGCGTTCACAAAAAAACTCATGTTCTCATGTCTTCATGTCTAAAAATCATAATACAATGAAAAAAACACTAATCACTCTCATAATTATGCATTGTGCATTATTCCCTTCGGTCATGATTTTTGCTTCGCTCGGCTGTCCAAACAAGCTTGACAGCTCTCGCTTATCGCAAAAATTGTGCATTTCACAAACTATTTACAAATTCGCTATCCACGAAGAGATTAACAGCAAAACTTGGATATACACCAAGCAAGCCTTAAAGGAGGCAAAAGAACTCAATCCCGACCTCATCATCCTACACCTCAATACATACGGTGGCGAGGTTACATACGCCGACTCTATCCGCACAGCCATCCTCCGCTGCGAAACCCCTATCGTAGCCTATATCGACAACAATGCCGCATCGGCAGGCGCACTCATCTCTATCGCTTGCGACCGCATCTATATGCGAACAGGCTCACAAATCGGCGCAGCCACAGTAGTTAGCAGCGTAGATGGCTCCAAGATGCCCGACAAATACCAAAGCTACATGCGCGCTACGATGCGTGCCACTGCCGAATCGCACGGCAAAGACTCGCTCGGACGTTGGCATCGCGACCCTCTCATCGCCGAAGCAATGGTCGACGAAAGTGTATATATCGAAGGCGTAATCGACACAGGCAAAATCCTCACATTCACCACCAAAGAGGCTATCGAGCACCACTACTGCGAAGCTGAAGTCGAAAATCTCGACCAAGTGCTCGAGGCGGAAGGCTACGACCCATCGCAATGCGAAATATCGGAGTATAAACCAAGCCTTTACGACAAACTCAAAGGCACACTCATGGGCACTGCATTGCGCTCTTTGCTCATCATGCTCATCATCGGTGGCATCTACTACGAACTCCAACAACCCGGCATCGGTTTCCCTCTCGCCGTGTCAATCACCGCCGCAGTGCTCTATTTCGCACCGCTCTATCTCGATGGACTTGCTGCCTATTGGGAAATGGCTGTATTCATCATCGGTATTGCGCTCATTCTGTTGGAGTTGTTCATCATTCCGGGCTTCGGCATTGCTGGCATTGGCGGTATCCTCTGCGTACTTTTCGGACTCATCACTGCCATGCTCAACAACGACTTTTTCGACTTCACACCTATCCATATTCCCGACCTCAATCAAGCCCTTTTAACCGTGTTTTTAGGACTTATTCTCGGCACCATACTAATAATATATCTCGTCTCTAAAATCGGCACAAACGGCATGTTTGCTCGATTGGCGTTAGACAAAGAACAAACTATGGAAGAGGGCTACGTCGGCGTACCAACCGAACAAATCAGCATCGTAGGCTCCGAAGGCATCGCCACCACCGACCTCCACCCTGCTGGCAAAGTCATCATCAATAATCGCCACTACGATGCCGTATCGCAATATGGCGACTTCATTGAAAAAGGTACACCAATTATCGTCACCAAATACGAAGCCACCCAACTCTACGTCCGCAAAAAATAATCCCACATACAAATCACCCCACCTACTTTCCTCATAAAGTTGGTGGGGATTTTTTATATCTCAACCCAACAGCAACCCTCAAACAACCTACAAGCAAACCTCCATTTTGAATACATAACGGGAGTGTGTATTCATAAAGTAGGGACGCTTGGCTCGAGCGTCCGCTAACCTGATAGGTCAAAATCAACATAACAAGAAGAATGTGTATTCATAAAAAATCCCCACTATACTTCTATCCCTCCCCCGAAAAAGCAACACAGTCCACAACCCAAATTACCGAAAACGCAAATGCGCAACCCCCTTGTATAAAAAATCCTCCCTTCCCCTTGCACATCTCAAAACAAATCACTACCTTTGCACTTGACTCAGCCAGCCTAATGGGTGGGTGGGTCAAGACATAATGGATTCCGTGCTCTATAAATCTTATCTTTTATAAGTTTCTAACTTATAACAGGCTTATATAGAGTAAGGAAAGGACGTTTTCAGAACGCTATCTTCTACAGTCGAACTTCGCAACTTTGATTTTACCAGAAGGTACCGCAACGAAGCGTCCATGCTGGGTGTATTATACCCGTATGCCACGATTGTATCCTCCCCCAAAAGAGGATAATTTTCGTTGCATACTTAAACATATAATACATAATTGGCGTGGGCTGGCTGAGTTGCTTATCTTGGTAAAGGGCAATGCGAAGGCCAGACTGTGGGATAAGCAAGGATGCTTCTCCCACGTCTTTTTTATGTCCATTCCCCAAGTATTACCTTTAATACCAAAATCAGGAGAATAAGTAGGCGAAATATAAATTTAAAATTATGAATAAAAATTTATCAAATATTTAACAATTAAAAACTAACACAAATGAAAACAATCAAACAATTGCTAACAACAATAGCGGTGCTATTGTGTAGCGCAAATGCCCAGGGTTTTAAAGTAGATGGTATATTTTATAATATCACATCTGAAAAAGAATTAACAGTAGAAGTAACATATGAAGGATTTAATTATTATGATTCCGATGAATATAAAGGAACAATAGAAATTCCCGCTACTGTGATCTGCAATGAACAACAATACAATGTAACTTCAATTGGTTCTGATGCATTTAGAAATTGTTATTCTCTCAGATCAATCACAATTCCAAATAGTGTAACTTCGATTGGATATTGTGCATTTAATGGTTGTATATCTCTAACTTCAGTCACAATCTCAGAAAGTGTAACTTCGATTGGAAATTATGCATTTCAAGAATGTAAATCTCTAACTTCAATAACAATTCCCAATAGTGTAACTTCGATTGGAAATTCTGCATTTTATGGTTGTTCATCTCTCAGATCAATAACAATCCCAGAAAGTGTAACTTCGATTGGTCCTGATGCATTTTATCAAACACCATTCTTTAACAATCAACCTGATGGTTGTATTTATATTGGCAAATGTTTATATAAATATAAAGGTTCAATGCCAGAAAATACACATATTGAGGTAAAAGAGGGTACAACTCAAATTGGACATAACGCATTTAAAGGATACAATTCTCTAACTTCAATAACAATTCCCAATAGTGTAACTTCGATTGGAAATTCTGCATTTTATGGTTGTTCTTCCCTCACTTCAATAACAATTCCCAATAGTGTAACTTCAATTGGGGAACATGCATTTGAAAATTGTTCATCTCTCACCTCAATCACAATACCAGAAAGTGTAACTATGATTGGTTATATGGCATTTGCAGATTGTAATTCTCTATCTTCTTTAAATATAATAGCAAAAAGTATTGAAGATTATTGCAATCGAATGAATGATGAAAATGAAATTCATCATAGTTTTTTGCATAGACAAGTAAAACATTTAATTATAAATAACGAAGAAATAAAAAATGTAATTATACCTGAAGGTGTAGATTCCATAGGTTCCTACGCTTTTTATGGTTTTCCAAATCTTATCTCAATTACAATCCCCAAAAGTGTAACTTGGATTGGAGATGATGCTTTTGCATGTTGTGATTCTATATCTACCGTGATATGGAATGCTAAAGATTGTTCTGTCCCATATTCAAAATATTCGCCAAAATCCATATTTGCTAACTTCAATGTCTATTATAATAAGGGTATAACGTCTTTTACATTTGGTGATAGTGTAGAATATATCCCTGCATGTTTATGTTATGGTATGTATAATCTCACATCAATCACAATACCAAATAATGTTACTTCAATTGGAAAATTAGCTTTTCATGAATGTAGTTTAAAAAACGTAATATGGAATGCAAAAAATTGTAATAATTATAATACCTTTCCAGGTACAATAACCTCTTTTACCTTTGGTGATAGTGTAGAATATATACCAAGTTACATATGCTCCAATATGGAGAATTTAACATCAATAACAGTGAATGCAACCACTCCACCAACTTTAGAAAAAAATGCTTTTCATAATAATCTTAAATATATTTATATACCAGATAATACTATTTCTGCCTATAAAGAGGCATGGGGAACTGAATATATTTACATCAACAATGAAACTTCAGTAAATGTCCATGTAGAAACCCCAGGTACACTCGCCGATGAAATTGTAGAATTAGGCAAACGCCCTATTCATATTTTAAATCTTACTGTAACTGGAACACTTAATGATGATGATTTCAAATGCATCTACGAAACTATGACTTCATTGCTCACTGTTGATTTGTATGACATTACAAATACAACTGGCATCAACTTTAATGGCAAATCACAATTACAAAAAGTTATTCTTCCTCAATGCCTCACTAAAATTGACGAACGAACATTTGCAAACTGTTCCGCTCTAACTTCTATCACTATTCCAAGCCAAGTAAATTCTATTGGAGCAAATGCATTTATTGGATGTTCTAAATTAGACACAATCACATGCCTCGGACTCACACCTCCTGAAGCAGATAATTTAGGATTAAATCCAGAAAAATGTGTATTAATTGTTTCTTCTGCAGCGTATAAAGACTATCTTAAACATAATTATTGGGGAAAATTCTTGAATATCAAAACCATTGATATTAATTACAAAAACCTCAACATTGTAGCAAACAATAACGAATGGGGAACTATAACAGGTGCTAGTGCATATATTGAAAACGAAAAAGCAATACTTACTGCTACCGCTAACGACGGTTATAAATTCAAAGAATGGAGCGATGGTAATACTGATAACCCACGAATTATTGTAGTTACAGAGGACATTGAATTAACTGCTATTTTTGAAGAAATTGATACCCCAGTGGAAAATACTTTCGATAATCAAATTAGCTTCTACTCAATCGGGGGTACTCTCCACATAGAAGGATTAGAAAGCGACTACCAAATCTACACTACAACAGGACAGATTATCTATTCGGGCAAACAAACAATTCTAACTCTCCCGCATGGAATTTACCTCATAGTAATCAACGGAAAAACACATAAAATAGCATTATAATACTTTTCCAACCAAAAGCCAACCTACCCCACCCAAGGTAAGTTGGCTTTTATTTTTGACAAATTGCACTCCATTATACTATAAAAATGGAGTCATATATATCGGCAAACATTGTAGCACCCCTTTACGTTCAACATCTTTAGTATGAAGAATATATGATTCACCTACACGACTACTAAATTTCTGTGTAAATTCATCAATCGAAGCATGAGTGCGATAGTTGCCCGACTTTACTTCTATTGGGTATATCTTTTTTCCGCGCGCAAGTAAAAAATCTATCTCATAGTTATGCTTATCATCTTTTGGAAATGTGTAATAAAATAATTTATTACCCGATGCTACTATCATTTGAGCTACCAGATTTTCATATATATAACCTAAATTAGCTGATAATTTATCAGACAACAATTGAGTATAAATAATATTATCTGTATAAGATTTGTCCCAAAATGCAAGTGTAACAAATAGTCCTGTATCGCAAAGAAACATTTTATAGCGCATGTAATTTGTCGATAACGACATCCCTATATTAGGGTCGTCGGCATGATATGCCAAATGAACCACTTGACTATCCACCATCTGAGCCAATATAGCATCTAATTGTCCGACTCTAAGTTCGCCAATAACATTGGATGCCACATAACGAGAGACATTTCTGCTCAATTGAGATGGAATAGCCAAAAACAACTTAGAAATTCGTCCAGTAGAATCTATCTTACGAAAATCTTCTGCATAAAGCGTCAATATTTCACGCTTTATAGCATCGACTTTAGATAAATTATTGGTTTCTATATATGTTTTCACCGACTGAGGCATACCTCCAATAAGCATATATAATCGTAATTCACGCATCAAACTACGATGCGATGCACCAAATCCTTGACGATTGAGAAACTGTTTTCTAATCAAAGATGAAGTTATTTTATCTTCTAATGCCCAACGAAACTCCTCATAATCAAGCGGATGAAGTGTTACATGATGCTCTTCACTCGGAATTGTGATATCTTTTGTGTTTTTATGCAAACGAATCAACGACCCTGTTTCAATATAATCATATCGTCCATCTGCAACCAAATATTTAATTGCTTGACGCGCTCGAGGACATTGTTGTACTTCGTCAAAAACAATAACCGATCGTCTCTCAATAAGTTCTATATGATAATGTGCTTGTAGATTAAGAAACAGAAAATCAAGATTCGAATAATCATCAAACAACGATATTATATGTTGCGGCGAATTATTAAAGTCTATAATTATCGCTGTTTCATATTCGTTTTTTGCAAATTGAGTTACTAATGTCGATTTGCCGACACGACGTGCTCCTTCAACCAGTAATGCAGTTTGACCATTACTCGTCTCTTTCCACTCAAGCATTGTATCATACAACTTCCGTTTAAAAATTGGCGTCTTCATATCTCTGAAAAATTTATATGCAAAGGTACATCTTTTTTATTATTTATACAAATAATATACATATTTTTTACCCTTCATATAATCTACTAATAATCAACTAATTTTACATTTCCCCACTTTAAAAAATCACAAAATGTCAGGTTTCCCCAACTTAAAATACTACAAAATGTCGAGTTTCCCCAATTTATTTACATTTCGCATTACTATATTCCCTCATCAAAAACAAATCTCCTTATACCATATTACGAAAACAAGCAAAAAAAACTTTGGTTTTCGGCTAATTATTTTATTAAAATATTTGCCCATAAAAAATAAATTCAGTATCTTTGCATCGTGTTTTATTTAGGGGTGAACTATGCTCTAAGGCATACCCCAATCCTATTAAAAATTTTAATTAACTAATTTTATAAACTTTATTCTAAAACATTATGAAACCAACTCACATTGAACACCTTGGTATCGCAGTTAACAAACTCGATGAAGTAATTCCTTACTACGAACAACTTCTTGGCACTAAATGCTACAGCATCGAAGAAGTAGTTGACCAAAAAGTACGTACTGCATTCTTCAAATGCGGTCAAACTAAAATCGAGCTCCTCGAACCAACTTCAGAAGAAAGTACTATCGCTAAATGGTTAGAAAAAAATCCTAAAGGCGGTGTTCACCACGTTGCTTTCTGCGTAGAAGGCTTGCAAGTTGTCCTCGACGAATGCGCTGCTGCTGGTCTCCAACTCATCGACAAAGCTCCTCGCAAAGGTGCTGAAGGCTTAAACATCGCTTTCCTTCACCCAAAATCAACTCACGGCGTTCTTACTGAGTTGTGCGAAGACCCAAATAAATAATTCTTTAGTACAAAGTAATAAGTAGAAAGTAGAAAGACTTCTTACTACAAACTGTCTAATACAGCCTGTCTTTTACAACTTAATACTTACAACTAATTTTAACAAAATAAAAATATTTAGTAAAAAAACATGTAGCACTCTTAGTCTTACGACTTACGACTTGCTACTTACTACTAAAACATTATGGAAAATAAAGAAAAAGTAAAACAGTTGATGGACATGCGCGCTCAAGCTCGTCTTGGCGGCGGTCAAAAACGTATTGACTCACAACACAGTAAAGGTAAATATACTGCTCGTGAACGTATCGAAATGCTTCTCGACGAAGGTTCTTTCGAAGAACTCGATATGTTCCTCACTCACCGTTGCGTTAACTTCGGCCTCGAAAAAGAAAAATATCTCGGCGACGGCGTTGTTATCGGTCACGGTACTATCGAAGGTCGTTCTGTATATGTATTCGCTCAAGACTTTACTATTTTCGGTGGTTCTTTGTCAGAAACTATGGCATTGAAAATCTGTAAAGTTATGGACCTCGCTATGAAAATGGGTGCTCCTGTTATCGGTATCAACGACTCGGGTGGTGCTCGTATCCAAGAAGGTGTTACTGCATTGGCTGGTTACGCTGAAATCTTCGAACGTAACATCCTCGCTTCTGGTGTAATTCCACAAATCTCTGCTATCTTTGGTCCTTGTGCTGGTGGTGCTGTATATTCTCCAGCCCTCACTGACTTCATCCTTATGACTGAAGAAAATAGCTACATGTTCGTTACTGGTCCTAAAGTAGTAAAAACTGTAACAGGTGAATCTATCTCTACTGAAGACCTCGGTGGCGCTGGTATGCACTCTACTAAATCAGGTGTGGCTCACTTCCGCGCTGACAGCGAACAAGAAGGTATCGCTAAAATCCGCGAATTGGTATCTTTCATCCCACAAAACAACCTCGAAGAGGCTCCTGTAGTTGAATGTACTGACCCTATCCACCGTCTCGAAGACGAACTCAACGAAATCATCCCTGATAACCCTAACATGCCTTACGACATGAAACGCGTTATCAACGCTATCGTCGACGACCGTCACTTCTTCGAAGTACACGCCGACTATGCTAAAAACATCATCGTTGGTTTCGCTCGCTTCAACGGTATCTCTACAGGTATCATCGCTAACCAACCTGCTTTCATGGCTGGTGTATTGGACTGCGACTCTTCTCGTAAAGCTGCTCGTTTCATCCGCTTCTGCGACGCATTCAACATTCCATTGCTCACTTTGGTTGACGTTCCAGGCTTCCTCCCTGGTTCAGGTCAAGAATATGCTGGTATCATCACTCACGGTGCTAAACTTATGTTCGCTTACGGCGAAGCTACTGTACCTAAAGTAACTGTTACATTGCGTAAATCTTACGGTGGTGCTCACTGCGTTATGTCTTCTAAACAACTCCGTGGCGACTTTAACTATGCATGGCCAACTGCAGAAATCGCAGTTATGGGTGCTGCTGGTGCTATCGAAGTATTGGAAGGTCGCGCTATCAGCAAAATCGAAAACGCTGAAGAAAAAGCTAAATTCATCGCTGACAAAACAGCTGAATATAACGATAAATTCGCTAACCCATACATGGCAGCTTCTTATGGCTACATCGACGACGTTATCGAACCTCGTAACACTCGTTTCCGCGTAATCCGTGCTTTCCAAGCATTGCAAACTAAGAAACAAGTTAACCCTCTCAAAAAACACTCAAATATTCCATTGTAATTAATTAGTAAAAAGTAAAAAGTAAAAAGTAGAAAGACTAGTTCCTACGGATTACTTAATGTAATGCCTAGTGGTTCTTACGACTTACTACTTACTACTAACTACTAAAAAAAATAGAATATGACACTATTAGCAATAAATTGGAACAACATTATACTCGTTACATTAGTTGGTTTCGGTGTAGTATTCTGTATCCTCGTGCTTTTGATTGCCGTTATTACCCTCTTCGGTAAAGTGATGGCTCCAAAAGCTAAAGTTACAAAAACTACTACTACTGGCTCTGGCAATGCAACAGTTAAAGTTGAAAAAACAGAAGAAGGGCACATCCCTGCCCTCGATAGTGCCGCTATCGCAACTGCTCTTCACATGTATTTCGACGAAGTGCACGACGAAGAATCGCTTGTGGTTACTATCAAAACTGTGGAGCGTCGCTACTCTCCATGGAACTCTAAAATTTATGGTTTAAATAACAATTTTACTCGTTAATACGACATGAAAAAATTCAAATTTTCAATAGACAATAACCCATTCGAAGTTAACGTAACAGAACTCGAAAACGGTCAAATCGATGTTGAAGTAAATGGTAGTAACTATATCGTAACTATCGATCGCGAAGGAACTAAAGCTGCTAATGCTCCAGCTCCTAAAGCTGCTCCTGTTGCTGCTCCTAAAGCTGCTGCTCCTGCTGCCGCTCCTAAAGCTGCTGCTCCTGCTGCTCCAGCTCCTGCTGCTGCTGGCGCAGTGAAAACTGTTAAATCTGCACTCCCTGGTAGCGTGACTAAACTCGTTATGGAAGTTGGTCAAGCTGTGAAAAAAGGCGACACTGTTATGATGATCGAAGCCATGAAAATGGAAAACGAAATCAAAGCAGAATGCGATGGTACTATTGCTAAATTCCACGTTGCTGCAGGTCAAAGCGTAATGGCTGATGATAAATTGTTCGACATCGCTGCTGCTGGCGCTCCAGCTGCTGCTCCTGCTCCTGTAGCTGCTCCTGCTCCTAAACCTGCTGCTGCTCCTGCTCCTAAAGCTGAACCAGCTGCTGCTCCTGCTGCTGGCGGTCCTGCTAAACCATTGAAATCTCCACTTCCAGGTAGCATCACTAAAATCCTTGTTACTCCAGGTCAAGCTGTTAAAAAAGGTGAAACTGTAATGATGATGGAAGCTATGAAAATGGAAAACGAAATCAAAGCAGAAAAAGATGGCGTTGTAGCAGAAATCAAAGTTGCTGTTGGTCAAAACGTAATGAACGACGAAGTTCTTTTGACTATCGCTTAATTTTAGTATAAAGTAAAAAGTAGAAAGTCGTAAGACCACTCTACTATTTACGACTAAAACAAATTTTATTAATAACAATCTAAGTAATTAGTCTTAAGTGATAAGACTTATCCTCATTACAAACTGAAGACATTCAAAGTCTTTCTACTTACGACTTATTACTCACTACTAATTAAAAAAATGAAACAATCAATAAAAGTTTTCTTTCTTTCTGTAATGGCTCTTTTTGCAGTTAACTTCGCAACTATAGCTCAAGACACAGTAGCTACTGAAGAGGTAGCAACTGAGGTTGTGGCTGCGGAAACTGTTGAAGTAGAAACTACAGAAATTGCAGGGGTAGAAACAATCATAGCTGAAGAGGTAGAAGAAAATATCGACCTTGGCGAAACTTTCGTTAATTTCTTCGAAAGCATGGGCTTGACTCAAATGGTTGAAGATCCACGCTACCTTATCATGATTGTAATTGCATGTTTGCTTTTCTATCTTGCTATTGTAAAACAATTCGAACCACTTTTACTTCTCCCTATCGCATTCGGTATGTTGCTTACTAACTTGCCTGGTGCTGGTCTTTTCCACGAAGATTTATTCGCTGGCGGTCACGTACATTGGAGCGAAATGGCTGGTCACGCTGGTCTTCTCGACTACCTCTACCTTGGTGTTAAACTTGGTATCTACCCTTGTTTGATTTTCATCGGCGTTGGTTCGATGACCGACTTCGGTCCACTTCTCGCTAACCCTAAGAGCTTGCTCCTCGGTGCTGCTGCTCAAATCGGTATCTTCTTGGCATTCTTCGGTGCTCGCCTCCTCGGTTTCGACGCTGCCGAAGCTGCTTCTATCGGTATCATCGGTGGTGCTGACGGTCCTACAGCTATCTTCCTTACATCACAACTTGCTCCTCACCTCCTCGGCCCTATCGCCGTTGCAGCTTATTCGTATATGGCTCTTGTTCCTGTAATTCAACCACCTATCATGCGTGCGTTGACTACTAAAGAAGAACGCCAAATCGAAATGAAACAAGTTCGTTCGGTATCTAAAAAAGAGAAAATTATTTTCCCTATCATGGTGACTATCATTATCTCTTTGCTTCTTCCAGATGCTGCAACTCTTATTGGCTGCTTGATGCTCGGTAACTTGATGAAAGAATGTGGTGTTGTTGATCGTTTGACTAAAACTGTTCAAAACGAATTGATGAACATCTGTACTATCTTCCTTGGTATCACTGTAGGTGCTACTGCTACTGCAGGCACATTCCTCTCTTGGGGTACTCTCGGTATCTTGGCTATGGGTATCTGTGCATTCGCATTCGGTTCGGCAGGTGGTGTATTGCTTGCTAAATTCATGAACCTCTTCTTGAAAAACAAAATCAACCCACTTATTGGTTCAGCAGGTGTATCTGCAGTGCCTATGGCTGCTCGCGTTTCTCAAAAAGTTGGTCAAGAAGAAAATCCAACAAACTACTTGTTGATGCACGCTATGGGTCCAAACGTAGCAGGTGTTATCGGTTCAGCTGTTGCTGCTGGTATCCTCCTCAGCATGCTTGGATAATAAACCATATAAAACAAAAAGTTGCTCCAATGGAGCAACTTTTTTCTACTGCCCTATTGTGTAATGGTAGCACAGCAGATTCTGGTTCTGTATGTCTGGGTTCGAGTCCTAGTGGGGCAACAATAAAAGTTGAGAACCGAAGGTCTTTGAGCCTTTGGCGAAAAAATTGAGAATTGAGAGTTGAGAATTGAGAATTGTTCGCTTCGCTCAAGATTTTTGCTTCGCTCAGCAATTTGAGTAAACTCAATTGCTCTCGCTTATCACAAAATTTGAAAGTTGCCATACAGCATTAACCTCTAATCTTTAACCTCTAACCTAATAACTACTAACTATAAAAAAGGTTGCTCACATGAGCAACCTTTTTTTATACTAATTTATTAGTTTGGGTGTCGGGGAAGACTACGGCTGGTTTGAAAGTTTTGGCTTCTTCTTCGGCCATCCAAGTGTAAGCCATAATGATGATTATATCACCTACGTTCACAAGGTGAGCTGCGGCTCCATTGACACAAATTACACCAGAGCCTCGTTCGCCTGGAATTACATACGTCTCAAAGCGACTACCATTGTTGTTATCAACCACCTGCACGCGCTCATTTGGATAGATATTAGCAGCCTCCATGAGGTCTTGGTCGATAGTGATACTACCTATATAATCAAGGCATGACTCAGTGATAGTCACACGATGTATTTTGCTTTTTACTAAATTGAGGTACATTTTATCAATTCTTTATTTTATATCCAATTAGTCAAATTAGACCAATTAGTCCAATTTGCCTTATTAGGTTATTATTTAAATCTGATGTTATCAATTAAGCGAACTGAGCCACAATATACTGTGATACAACCAACAACGTATTCAGCATCTTCCCATTTCTCAATTGATTGGAGAGTATCGCCATTCACAATGTCGTAATACTCTACTTCGAGACCTTCATGGCGATTGATAGCCGCAATAGTAGCATCGTGAAGCTCTTTTACTGTAGTCATTGAATAGAAAGTAGTACTTTCTTTCAATACAGCGTGAATATTTGCAGCCAAAGCACGTTGTTCATCAGTAAGAAGAGTGTTGCGAGAAGAACGAGCCAAACCACTCTCTTCACGCACGATTGGACAACCTACTATCTCAATATCAAAATTCATCACGCGTACCATGTGACGGATGATAGCTAATTGTTGGAAATCTTTTTCACCAAAATAAGCACGATTTGGTTGCACAAGACGGAAGAGTTTACTAACTACTTGCACTACCCCATTGAAGTGTCCTGGACGGAATTTACCTTCCATTACCTCATCTAAACCTGCGAAATCGAATTGGAAAGTTGTATTCATCTCCTCTTCGGTATAAAATTCTTCAGCAGAAGGAGCAAATACGGCAGTACAACCAACCGACTCCAAGAGAGCTGAGTCAGCCTCAAGAGTACGAGGATACTTAGCAAGGTCGTTTTTATCGTTGAATTGAGTTGGATTTACAAATACACTAACGATAGCAACTTCATTCTCAGCAACTGCACGACGTACAAGTTGAAGATGACCTTCATGAAGAGCACCCATTGTTGGCACAAAGCCTATTTTTTTGTTTTCTGCTTTAAGAGCCGAAATATATTGCTCTAACTCTGCAATATTTTTTATTAAACGCATAACTTATGATATAAATATATAATTTTAAACTTTAATAACCAGCAATTCAAAAAATATTAGTTCCTCCTCAACTATAAACCCTAATCTCTAAACTCTAATCTTTCAACTCTATATTGATACTTTTGTTTTTTGCTTCAATTGGAAATCACGACCAAGATATTTCTCACGCACCACAGGGTTATCTGCCAATTCTTTAGGGGTACCTTGGAAAAGGATTTTACCTTCGAAAAGTAGATATGCTCTATCGGTAATAGAGAGAGTTTCATCTACATTATGGTCGGTAATAAGAATACCGATATTTTTGTCTTTAAGGTGCCACACAATGTCTTGAATATCTTGCACAGCAATAGGGTCAACACCAGCAAAAGGCTCATCAAGCATCACAAAATCAGGTTCAATGGCAAGGCAACGAGCAATCTCACAACGACGACGTTCACCACCCGACAATCTATCCCCAATATTCTTACGCACATGCTCAAGACGGAACTCTGCAATCAGTTGTTCAAGTTTCTCGCGTTGATACTCTTTCGAGAATTTAGTCATTTCAAGCACTGCACGAATATTATCTTCTACCGTCATTTTACGGAAAACAGAAGCCTCTTGAGCTAAATAACCAATACCAGCTTGCGCTCTTTTATATACAGGGTATTTTGTAATTTCTTGGTCATTAAGGAAAATCTTGCCACTATTTGGTACTACAAGACCTGTGGTCATATAGAACGTAGTAGTCTTACCTGCACCATTTGGTCCAAGCAAACCCACAATTTCTCCTTGTCGTACTTCAATAGAAACATCATTCACTACGGTACGCTTACCGTAAGTTTTGAATAGATGCTCTGTGCGAAGAATTTTTTCCATTATTATATTATACTAGTAGTCTAGCAATTCTAGAAAATCTAGATATTATTATTTTTCTTTTCTCTGAAAATAAGTGCAAATGCTATGGCTACGATTAGTGCGAAGCCTGCAAATATATACCACACAGTAGTCCAATCGCCCACAAGATGCCCTGTCGCATTATATTGACAATAGTGATTTACAATAGCTTGTGCTGCAAGTACTCCGATTGTTGCTCCAAATCCGTTGGTCATCATCATAAATAACCCTTGTGCTGACGAACGCATATTGGTACTTACCTCTTTATCTACAAAGAGAGAACCTGAGATATTGAAGAAATCGAATGCCATACCATAAACAATCATCGAGAGAATAAAGAGCCATACTCCACTACCTGGATTGCCCATACCGAAGAATCCAAAACGAAGCATCCAAGCAAGCATTGCCATGAGCATTACGTTTTTGATACCAAATCGTTTCAAGAAAAATGGTATAAGCAAAATACACAATGTTTCTGACATTTGGCTAAGAGAAATAAGTATATTTGCATATTGAACACCAAATGTATTAGCATATTCAGGAAATGCTCCAAAACTCGAAATAAAAGGATTAGCATAACCATTAGTGATTTGAAGCATCATACCAAGCAACATCGAGAATATAAAGAAAATTGCCATTCGGTATTCTTTGAAAAGAGCAAAAGCATTCAATCCTAATGCCTCAACAAGAGTTTTTTCACCACTATTTTTAGAGATTGGACATTCAGGCAATGTAAATGAATAAATAGCTAATATCAAACCTAAACCGCCACTAATAACATATTGTGCTGCAGTAGATTGGAAACTGATACTTTCTTTATCAAACACAGTAATTGTAGCCCATGAAATATCTTCTTTAAAACCTAAAAGGTTAACAACCCACATTGTGCAAATAAAACCAATTGTACCAAATACACGAATTGGAGGGAAAGCTTTTACTGTATCTAAGCCTGCTTTATCTAATGCATTATATGCCACCGAATTAGAGAGTGCCAACGTAGGCATATAGAATGCAACACTGAGACTATAAAGAGTAAACAATGTGCTAAATTGCACAGCATCGGTAGTCAAACCATACCACCCTGCAGCAATCATCAAAGCACCAGCTATACCATGACAAATACCGAGAAGTTTTTGTGCAGGAATCCAACGGTCGGCAACAATACCCATGAGTGCAGGCATAAAAATTGACACTACACCTTGTATTGAATAAAATACACCAATATTAGCACCCAATCCAGCATTACCAAGATAATTGCCCATTGAAGTGAGATACGCCCCCCATACTGCAAATTGGAGGAAGTTCATTATTATTAGTCTTAACTTCATACTGATTTTTGTTTTAAGACATGAGGACATGAGAACATGATTTTTTGTGTTAGACAGAATAACATAAGAACATAAAATATAATTACATAAATTTTATTATTATGTTATTATGTCTTTTCTATTTTTCATGTATTCTTGTCTTCCTGTCTTATATTTATTCTATTTTTTATCTCTTGTGCACGTTCGTAATTTTCGGCGGCAATAGCTCGTTGAAGGGCTTCTTCAAGTTCTTCTTCAAAAAGCATAGAAACAGGCGCATCGTCAGTATGACGAATTTGAACGCGGTCTTTCACCTCTTCCAATATCTGTTCTTCAACATAAATCGGTGCATTATAGCGAATTGCAAGTGCTACAGAATCGGATGTACGACTATCAAGTTGCAACTCTTCATCGCCATTCATTATCACCAATTTAGAGAAATATGCTTCGCCCGATTTGCGCACAATATCAACCCTCACAAGATCGATATCACATTGATTCATCATATCGAGCATAAGGTCGTAAACTATTGGGCGTTTTAATTCAACATTTTGAATACCAACAAGAATACTCCGAGCCTCAAATCCACCTATTATAATAGGCAGTTTGCGACTACCCTCCACCTCCTCCAACATCAAAAGATAAATATCATTGTCGGGTTTGGCTTCGCTAACACCCATTACTCTTACTTCTATCGGCGAAATCATTTCATATTATCAACTGCCCATTTAAGATATACAGCCCCCCAAGCAAAACCTGCTCCAAACGAAGAGAGAACAAGATTATCTCCTTTAAGGAATAGGTGTTTATTATCCCAAAGAAGAATTGGAATTGTAGCAGATGATGTGTTAGCTCGTTTGTCAATGTTTACTAAAACTCGGTCAGGACGCATACCCATACGGTTACCCACAGCTTCAATAATACGCATGTTAGCTTGGTGAGGAAGGAAATAGATTTCATTTGGATTGAGTCCATGACGCTCCATCATTTCAAGCGACACTTCTGACATTTTGCTTACAGCCCATTTGAACACATTCTTACCGTCTTGATATACAAAGTGTTCGCGTGCATCAACAGTTTCGTGAGTAGCAGGCTTGATAGAACCACCGGCTTTCATATGGAGATATTCTTTACCGATACCATCCGAACGAAGTATTGCGTCTTGAAGACCATTACCATCAGCGCATGGCTCCAACAAAACAGCAGCAGCTCCATCGCCAAATAACGGACATGTATTGCGGTCGGTATAATCGATAATAGCCGACATCTTTTCACCCGAAACTACAATCATTTTCTTGCAAAAACCACTTTCGATATAAAGTGATGCTGTTTTGAAAGCATGAATAAAACCCGCACAACCTACCTGCATATCGAAAGATATACCGTTGCGAATACCACAAGCGTCGGAAATGATAGCTGCGGTAGAAGGGAATACCATATCAGGCGTTACTGTAGAACAAATTATACCATCAATTTCAGATGGTTCAATATTATTTTTCTCTAAAAGAGTTTTCACCGCCTTAATAGCCATATACGACATACCTACACCTGGCTCTTTAAGAATGCGACGCTCCTTGATACCTACGCGAGTCATAATCCACTCATCAGAAGTGTCAACCATACGGCTAAGTTCGTCATTTGTAAGTATATACTCCGGCAAATATGCCTCAATAGCAGTAATTGCGGCTCTTACTTTAGTGTCTTTAATCATAATTTAGACTAATAGTAGTGAGTAGCGAGTCACAAGAAAAAATAGACTCTTCCACTACTTATTTTATATTACACAAAATTAGATGCAAAGATAGTAAAAATAATTCATAATGCATAATTCATAATTCATAATTTTAGAATAATAAATTTATAGTTTTACTTTTTATATTATTTATCAGCAAGTTAGATAAAGAATATTTTTCTTAAAAAAACTAAAAATCTTGCTTTGTCAAGTTAGAAGAATTTTGTAACTTTGCAATTCGTAAAAATGCATAATGCACAATGCATAATGCACAATTACACAAACCCAATAAATATTTAAATATCAATAACATAATCAACTAAATACAATACATAATTTACATTGCCGACGATTGTGCATTGTGAATTGTGCATTGTGAATTGAGAAAAAAAATGTACAACATTAAAGATGTATTTCAACCACGCATTATTGAGTGCTTGAAAAATTATGGTAAACAACAATTCACTGCCGACATGATGGCAGGTGTGATTGTAGGTATTGTGGCAATTCCATTGGCAATTGCATTTGGTATCGCTTCAGGTGTAGGTCCTACAGAGGGTCTTATCACAGCTATTATCGCTGGTTTTATCATCTCGGCGTTTGGTGGTACTAAAGTTCAAATCGGTGGCCCTACAGGTGCATTCATCGTGATTATCTATGGCATTATCCAACAATTTGGATTGGTTGGCTTGATGATAGCCACTATTCTTGCTGGTATTATGCTCATAGTGATGGGTCTTACAAAAATGGGTACTATCATCAAATTCGTGCCTTATCCTGTAATTATCGGTTTCACAGGCGGTATCGCGCTCACTATCTTCTCTACTCAAATGAACGACTTCTTCGGTATGGGTATTGAAGGCGTACCTGCCGACTTCATCGAAAAATGGATTTGCTACTTCTCTAACATCACTTCTGTGAATTGGGGTGCATTTGCAATTGGTTTGTTGAGCCTTCTCATCATCATTTTCACTCCAAAGGTATCGAAAAAAATCCCTGGTTCGCTCGTTGCAATCATCATTATGACACTTGTAGTGTGGGTGTTGAAAGAGTTCACCGACTTTGAATTCGTAAATAGCATCAAAACTATCGGCGACTTGTACGAATTGCCTTCAGGTATTCCTGCTCCTAAATTGCCAGAAATGAATCTCGCGGAAGGCGAAACTATTTGGAGCGTAATTCGCTCGTTGATGCCTGCTGCATTCACTATCGCTATGTTGGGCGCAATCGAATCATTGCTTTCGGCTATGGTGGCTGATGGTGTTATCTCTGACAAACACAACTCTAACACAGAACTCATTGGTCAAGGTATTGCTAACGTGGTAGTTCCTTTCTTTGGCGGTATTCCTGCAACTGGAGCTATTGCCCGTACAATGACAAACATCAACAACGGCGGTCGCACACCAGTGGCTGGTATTGTGCATGCTTTGATATTGTTATTAGTATTGTTGTTTATGGGTCCACTCGTAGGACTTATCCCAATGCCGTGTCTTGCTGCTGTGCTCATCATTGTGGCATACAACATGAGTGGCTGGCGTACATTCGTTTCGCTCTATAAAGGTCCTAAGAGCGACTTTGCGGTGTTGATGACAACATTCGTACTCACAGTAATCTTCGACCTCACGATTGCAATCGAAATTGGTTTATTACTCGCTGTTGTATTGTTCTTGAAACGTACAAGCGAATCGGTTGAAATCCGCCACTTCCACGACGAAATCGACCCTAACCAAGAACTCGACATAAAAATCCAATCTGAAGAAAAACTTACTATTCCAGAAGGCGTTGATGTATATGAAATTGATGGTCCTTACTTCTTTGGTATAGCCAACAAATTCGAAGAAGTGATGAGCCGTATCAGTCAGAAACCAAAAGTGCGTATCATCCGTATGCGTCGCGTGCCGTTTATGGACTCAACTGGTATTCACAACCTCGAAGTTCTTATCGGTCAATCACAAAAAGAAGGTGTACAAATCGTGCTTTCGGGCGTAAACCCACAAGTGCGTAAAGCCCTCGAAAAAGCAGGATTTACAAAACTTATTCCAACTGAAAATATCTGCTCAAATATCAACGTTGCTCTCGAACGCTCAAAAGAACTTATTTAAAAAATAAACAATAAAAAAGCCTCTGAATGCGTTATAGTTTTTAGAGGCTTTTTAATTATAAAACTAAATGAAAAAAACAATTATCACTATATTGTGCATTATGTGTTGTACATTATGCATTTTGAATGCACAATTCAATGTCAATAATACACAAAACTACATCAAACTAACCGACAAAGAATATAAACTTGATGCCCTTATTCTTTTTAACGGCATTGATGGTTCAACTTCTATAAACTATACAAACAATGATGAGATTGAATGGCGTTATAGTATAGAAGGCGAAGAATATTCATCTACACAAAAAGAGATAATTCCAGAACATGGTGTTTTATATACAGTTTATGTCAACAATAATCCCAAATATCACATCTATACAATAAATTATAATGAATATTTAGCCACATTAAATTCGATTGAAGTGATAGAGTCAGAAGAAACTCGTTGCCAAAACATAACTTTAAAAGTTGATGCTAACATACCAGAAATCACATATCTTGACAGCACTGCAACACAAAAAACATTAGAGCGCGAATTTACACTAAGTTACGACAATGCTGCATGGCAAGACTCATCATGGGTCGATATAACCACCGACACCACACTCATAATCAATTCCTCACTCCTCATTCCTAATTCCTCATTCTCTGTCCCTGCCCCATATAAATCAACCACATTCAAACTATATGGAGACCAATGGGCTGAGCAACTGGGCGTAATGAGCGATACAATCATGACCGACTACACCGCCATTGCAGTAAAATGTTACCCTAAAGGTACAGTAGTAGAACGTGAATATCAGAACGAAAAAGACCGCTCATCAGATAGCGAAATAGAAGGCTCAGGACCTCTTGTAGTCGAATTCGAATCGCGTGCCAATCCTCTCGATATAATCTATTACGAATGGTTTGTGAGCAACGTAGAAACTCCTAATAACTATCAACGCTATAACGACACCGACCTCCGCTATACATTTGAAAAAACAGGCGAATATAAAGTAAAACTCATTGCCACCAGCAATACGTGTGAATATGTCGATTCACTCAACGTACGAGTGATAGAATCCTATATCGAAGCACCTAACGCATTCACTCCCAATGGTGATGGCATCAACGACGAATGGCGCGTAGCCTACAAATCAATCGAACGCTACCAATGTATCATCCAAAACCGCTGGGGGCGCACAGTATTCAAATCTACCGACCCAGGCAAAGGTTGGGATGGCATGATAGGCAGTCGTCCAGCTGCCGAAGGCACATACTATTACGTCATCGTAGCCTACGGAACCGACAAATTCCCAGCAACCCACAAAAAAGCTGGAGAACAAATGAAATACAAATTAGCAGGCGACATCAATCTATTTAGATAAACCACACAAAAAAATCTCAGACATCACAATCTGAGATTTTTTTTATCCCCCACTCACTATTTTTTCTCCCACGAATTACACAAATATTCACAAATTCTATCTGGATTTATTTTTTAGACAGAATGACATAAAACATATTATTCCTTTTCATAATGGTCTTGTTTTTACTCCGTAAAAACTTCGACTTAAAAGACATATTTTGCCATTCGGTATTTGTTTTTCTCCCACAAATGGCACAAATATCCACAAATATAATATTTCACTATTTTAATCTCCCACAAATAACACAAATTTTACAAATTCTATCTGGATTTATTTTTTAGACAGAATGACATAAAAACATATTATTCCTTTTCATAATGGTCTTGTTTTTACTCCGTAAAAACTTCGACTTAAAAGACATATTTTGCCATTCGGTATTTGTTTTTCTCCCACAAATGGCACAAATATCCACA
>JBGVPL010000016.1:0-27046 GCA_045126975.1 Candidatus Aphodosoma sp.
TGGGGCTGGTATATTGCGAGGATTGAAGGATGTGAAGATAACTATGTATGTTGCATTTTTGTCATATTTAGTTATAAATTTGCCTTTGGGGTATGTGATGGCTTTTGTGGTAGGATTAGGAGCTCCAGGTGTGTGGATTGGTTTTATTGGGGGATTGAGTGTGGCGGCGATATTGTTTAGAATTAGGTATTTGAAAGACTTTAAGAGAATAGTTATTAGTCAGTAGTTACTAGTGATTGTTGTTTTCAACTTTCAATTTTTAACTCTCAACTTTCAACCTTTATTTATATTAATCATTAAAATTTATTATTATGAAGTGTGTAAAATTATTTGTTGTGATTGCTTGTATGATGTCGATGGTGGCATGTTGCAATCAAAAAGAGCAAGAATCTAAAAATGAGACTATTGAAACTATTATGGCCCGTCGCAGTATTCGTAAGTATAAAGCTGACGTTGTAGAACGTGGTAAATTGAAAGCTATTATGGAGTGTGGCATTAATGCTCCTAATGGTCAAAATAAACAATCGTGGGAAGTGCGTGTGGTTGATAACCCAGAAGTAATGAATTATATTAAGCAAGTTATGGTTGAAGCTTATGATGAAAAAGTTGTAGGTTGTTTCAGAGGTGCTCCTGTCATGGTGTTTATTGCACGTGATGTGAATTATGATTTTTCGGCATACGATTGTGGTTTGATGGCAGAAAATATGATGTTGGCAGCGCAATCATTAGGTGTAGGTTCTATTTGTTTGGGAAGTCCAGTGAGATTGATAAATGATAATCCAGCTTGTGCACCAATTCTTGAACGTTTAAGATTTAGTGAAGGTTATGTGTTATCGCTTTGTGTAGGTTTGGGTTATGCAGATGAAGCACCTGAGGCAAAACCACGCGATAAAAGCAAGGTTTTATTTGTAAGATAATATAGCTTTTATGGCATAAAATTTGTTTTTGTTTTCGTAGGATTAAATATTATAATGCTATGAAAACAAAAACTTTTTTATTATTACTGATGTTGTTGCCAGTGGCAACGATATTTACATCGTGCGAAAAGGATGTTGAGCGTTCGCCTCTTTATAATGGACTTGTTACGATTCGCTATACAGAGGGAGATTTGCTTTATTTTCAATTAGATGATGTACGTACACTTTATCCTGTTAATATGAATACGGGAAAATTTTGGGTTGATGGTCAGAGGGCATTGATTAATTTTTATGTGGTAGATGAAGATGATAGAGGATTTACTGATGCTGTGTATGTGAATTGGATTAAGCCAATTTTGACTAAAGCAACAGTGGAGAGTAAGGGTGTGGAGAATGATGTGGTTTACGGGAAAGACCCAGTTGAGATTGTGAGGGATTGGGTAACGGTGGTTGAAGATGGATATTTGACATTAAGGTTTAGAACTTATTGGAGTGGTGGAGTGACGCATACGGTGAATTTGTTGACTGGTGTAAATCCTGATAATCCGTATGAAGTGGAGTTTAGACATAATGATCATGGAGATTATGATTATTATGTTGGAGATGGCTTGGTATCATTTGATTTGAGTAAATTGCCTGATACAGGAGGAAAGATTGTTAAATTGAAATTGAAGTGGATTTCTTTTTCTGGTCCGAAGAGTGTAGAATTTGATTATTGTACATCAAAATCTTCGGGTGGTTTGATTAGTGTTGATGATTTGAGAGTTGTTGATGATTTGATAGAATAGATGATTGGATATTTAAACAACAGAGGCTGAATCCGATTGGGTTCAGCCTCTATTGTTTTTGTATGAATATTATATTTCGTCGTCTTCGATTACAAGGTTTTCGACAATGAAATTTTGGCGTTCTGGGGTGTTATCGCCCATGTAGAATGAGAGGAGTTCGGCTACGGCGTCTTCTTTGCGGAGTTTGACTTGGTCGAGGCGCATATCGGGACCGATGAAGTGCTTGAACTCGTCAGGTGAGATTTCACCTAAACCTTTGAAGCGTGTGATTTCGGGGTTAGCTCCTAACTCTTCGAGGGCAGCAAGACGTTCTTCTTCGGTGTAGCAGTAGCGAGTCTCTTTCTTATTGCGCACGCGGAAGAGTGGGGTTTGCAATATATATACATGACCTTTCTTGATTAGGTCAGGGAAGAATTGCAAGAAGAAGGTCATCAGCAACAAGCGGATGTGCATACCATCGACATCGGCATCGGTTGCGATAATCACCTTATTGTAACGGAGACCTTCGAGACCGTCTTCGATGTTGAGAGCTGCTTGGAGGTAGTTGAACTCTTCGTTTTCATAGACAACTTTTTTGGTTTGTCCGTAAGAATTATAAGGTTTACCGCGGAGTGAGAATACAGCCTGTGTATCTACATCGCGAGTTTTGGTGATAGAACCCGAAGCGGAGTCGCCCTCAGTGATGAAGATGCATGATTGGTCGCGGAGGTCGCCTTTGGCATCGTTGAGATGGATACGACAGTCGCGGAGTTTTTTGTTGTGAAGGTTGGCTTTTTTAGCGCGTTCGCGAGCCAATTTAGTTACTCCAGCAATGGCTTTACGTTCTTTTTCAGATTCTTGAATCTTTTTGAGCATTACGTCAGCCACTTCGAGATTCTTATGGAGATAGTTGTCGACCTCTTTCTTAACGAAATCGCCTACGAATTTTGCAATCGTTGGACCTTCAGGACCCATGTCCTTAGAGCCGAGTTTCACTTTGGTTTGCGATTCAAACACAGGGTCTTGCACTGATACAGCCACAGCGGCCACAAGTCCTGAACGGATGTCGCTGAGTTCCATACCATTTTTGTTGTAGTACTCTTTGATAGTTTTACCAAACGCTTCACGGAAAGCTGATTGGTGAGTACCGCCTTGTATGGTGTGCTGACCATTGACGAATGAATAGTACTCTTCGCCGTATTGGTCGGTGTGAGTGAATGCAATCTCTATATCTTCGTCTTTGAGGTGAACGATAGGGTAGAGAGGGTCGGAAGTGGTAGCCTCGTTGAGCAAGTCAAGCAGACCATTTTTCGAAGCAAAGCGTTTGCCGTTATACACGATTGTGAGCCCTGTGTTGAGGTAGCTGTAGTTGCGGAGCATAGTCTCCACAAATTCATCGCGGAAGGCATAGTTTGCGTCGAATAATCGCTCTTGTGGGTGTTGAGGGTCGCAGTCGGGAGTGAAACAGATCAGTGTTCCGTTCTTTTCGTCGGTTGGTGTGAGTTCGTATTCTTTTATCAATTTGCCATGTTCGAAGTCTGCTTGTTTCACCATTCCGTCGCGGAACGATTTCACGGTGAAGTGAGCCGAGAGGGCATTGACCGCCTTTGTACCTACACCGTTGAGACCAACTGATTTTTTGAACGCTTTGTCGTCGTATTTACCGCCGGTATTGAGTTTTGAAACAGCATCAATCATTTTGCCTTGCGGAATGCCACGACCATAGTCGCGTACAGTCACGGTGCGCTCTTTGATGGTTATTTCGATGCGATTACCAAAGTGCATACGGAACTCGTCGATTGAGTTGTCAATCACCTCTTTGATAAGCACATAGATACCGTCATCGGCACTTGAGCCATCGCCCAATTTACCGATGTACATACCAGCACGCCAACGAATATGCGTCAACCCTTCGAGTGTGGTGATGTTGTCGTCGCTATATTCTGCTGTAGCAAATTGATTGTCTAATGATGTTGTTTGTTCGTCCGACATAGTTTATTAGATATTAGACACAAGACAATAGACACGAGATATTACAATCCTGTGTCTAAAGTCTTATATCTTTAGTCTGATATGAATTATCTGATGCGTTTGTTGAGGATGATATGTGCGAAAAGACCTGCTAATACGCAGCCAAGACCAGCATAGAGATAACCATTGCCACCGCCGATAACACAGAAGTGGTAATAAACAAAGATTGCTACGCCGATGAGCATAAGCACAATACCAAGATAATTGATAAGTTCTTTCATAATTAGATATTTAGTAGCGAGTAGTGAGTGACGAGACTCACTTGCTTCGCAAGTTTTATATTTTCTTTTTTTTGTGATTTGCAAAATTACAAAAAAATCTCGAAAAACAAAAATTTTTAACTCTCAATTCTCAATTCTCAACTCTCAATTCTCAATTTTTGTTTGCGCGTTTGCGTTCTATTTCGTCGAGAATGATTTTGCGGATACGAATATGGTTAGGAGTGATTTCTGCATATTCGTCTTCTTTGATATATTCGAGAGTCTCTTCAAGTGACATCACTACAGGCGGAATGAGTTTCACTTTGTCGTCAGAGCCTGAGGCACGCATGTTGGTGAGTTTCTTTGATTTAGTTACGTTTACTACCAAATCGCCTTCTTTGCTATGTTCGCCAACTACTTGACCAGCATATACATTTTCTTGAGGGAAGATGAAGAAACGACCACGGTCTTGGAGTTTGTCGATTGCGTATGCAAACGCAGTACCTGATTCCATTGCGATGATAGAGCCATTGTTGCGACGTTCAATATCGCCTTTCCAAGGTTGGTATTCGAGGAAACGGTGAGCCATAATAGCCTCGCCTGCCGAAGCAGTTAACACGTTGTTACGCAAACCGATAATACCACGAGAAGGAATAGCAAATTCCATGTGGATGCGGTCTTTTTGTGTCTCCATTGAGAGCAGTTCGCCTTTGCGACGAGTAACCATATCGATGATACGGCTCGAATATTCTTCAGGGAGATTGACTGTGAGTTGTTCGATAGGCTCGCAAAGTACGCCGTCAATCTCTTTGGTGATTACTTGTGGTTGACCTACTTGGAGTTCGTAACCTTCACGACGCATAGTTTCGATAAGTACAGAGAGGTGCAATACGCCACGACCAGACACGCGCCATACGTCAGATTCAGGATTTTTCTCTACACGGAGGGCGAGGTTTTTGTCCAATTCGCGAATAAGGCGGTCGTGAATATGGCGTGAAGTGACGAATTTACCGTCTTTGCCAAAGAAAGGCGAGTCGTTGTTAGTGAACGACATAGACATTGTAGGCTCGTCAATAGCGATAGGGTCGAGTGGTTCTGGATTTTCGAGGTCGCAGATAGAGTCGCCAATCTCGAAATTTTCAAGACCTATGATAGCACAGATGTCGCCAGAATGTACCTCTTGAGCGGCAGTACGTCCAAGGCCTGTGAAGGTTTGTAATTGCTTAATGCGTTGTTTTACAACGGTGCGGTCGCGTTTTACGAGAGCAATATCTTGTCCTTCGCGCAACACGCCACGATGCACACGACCCACAGCGATACGACCTACATAGCTTGAGAAGTCGAGCGATGTAATGAGCATTTGAGGCGTGCCTTCCAATGCTGGTGGCGCAGGGATGTGTTCGATGATAGTGTCGAGAAGCGGGAAGATATTTTCAGTTTGATTTTTCCAATCGGTTGACATCCAATTGTTTTTAGCCGAGCCATAGATAGTAGGGAAGTCTAATTGCTCCTCTGTAGCGTCGAGGTTGAACATGAGTTCGAATACAGCCTCTTGCACTTCGTCAGGGCGGCAGTTTGGTTTGTCAACTTTGTTGATTACGACGATAGGTTTCAACCCGATTTGCAAAGCTTTTTGGAGTACGAAACGAGTTTGAGGCATCGGACCTTCGAAGGCATCAACGAGGAGAAGACATCCGTCAGCCATGTTGAGCACGCGCTCAACTTCACCACCAAAGTCGGCGTGGCCTGGGGTGTCGATGATATTTATTTTAGTGTCTTTGTAGTTGATAGATACGTTTTTCGACAAAATAGTGATACCTCGTTCACGTTCGAGGTCATTATTGTCGAGCATAAGTTCGCCGGTTTGTTGGTTCTCGCGAAACAACTGTCCAGCAAGTAACATCTTGTCAACCAAAGTAGTTTTACCATGGTCAACGTGTGCAATAATAGCGATGTTTCTAATATTTTGCATTCTTTTTACTTTAAAAAATTCAACTTGCAAAGATACGAAAAAAAAGTGAGAAACTATTGATTTGGTAATAGTTTTTTATTTTGAAAAAGGGATTAGTGTTTGTGATTGCTTGAGAGGAGGCCGCAGGCTGCCATGATGTCTTCGCCTCGAGAGCGACGGATGGTGCAAATGACGCCGTTGTCGGTGAGATAGTCGCGTAGCCAAATCATGCGTTCGTCGTTAGGACTATGCATGTCCATGCCAGGAATAGCATGCCAACGGATGAGATTCACGCGGCAAGTGAAGCCTTTGAGTAGGCGCACGAGTTCGCTGGCGTGGCGTTGCATGTCGTTGAGTCCTTCGAATACGATATACTCAAACGAGATGCGGCGTTGGTGTTCCCAATCATATTTTTTGATTTCGTCGATTACGCGGGTGATGCTATACGCTTTTTCGGCAGGCATTATTTTGGCGCGTTCGTCAGGGAATGGGTTGTGAAGCGAAATGGCGAGGTGGCATTCAGTTTTATTGAGAAACTCTTTCATACCAGGGATGAGGCCTACGCTCGATACAGTGATGCGACGAGGACTCCATGCAAAACCCCAGTCGGCAGTCAAGATTTCGCAAGTGCGAAGTATTTCGAGAGTATTGTCGAAAGGTTCGCCCATGCCCATAAATACGATGTTGGTGAGGCGGTCAACCTCAGGGATACCGCATATTTGGTTCATGATTTCGGCAGCAGTTAGACTACCGCTCCAACCTTGTTTGCCAGTCATGCAGAATTGGCAATTCATTTTGCAACCCACTTGGCACGATACGCAGAGAGTGCCACGATCATCTTCAGGGATAAAAACCGTTTCGATTTGACCATGAGTGGTTTGGAATAGGTATTTTTTAGTACCATCGACCGATGCAGCCGACCAACCAGGTTCAGTAATACCAACGCAGTAGTTGGCTTTGAGAGCTTCGCGACCTTTGACCGAGATGTTAGTCATTTGGTCGATAGAGGTGACGTGTTTTTTGTAGAGCCAATCGGCAATTTGTTTGCCAGTGAAAGCAGGGAGACCAGCTTGTTGAGCAATCTCTTTAAGTTCTGCGAGGGTTTTACCTAATAGTGGAGTCATATTAATGAGGAATTAGGAATTAGGAATTAGGAATTAGGAATTAGGAATGAACTCTAATCCATAGTTTTTAGTTTTAATTAGTCACCGAAGGTCACGACCAGCGGGAGTAATAATTATGCATTATGAATTATGCATTGTGCATTGTGCATTGTGCATTATTAGCTTCGCTCATGATTTTTGCTTCGCTCGGCAACTGAAGTAAACTTCGTTGCTCTTGCTTATCGCAAAAATTAAAAAAAGGGTTGGTCTAAAAACAAGAAAGGGCAGCCTTCGCGGCTACCACAATCTTTTCTTAACCTTAAATCTAATACCATGAAAAACACGTTGCAAAGTTACAACTTTTTTTTGAATTAGCAAGCATTTTCGAGAAAAAGTTGAAATATTTAATTTTATTTAACATTTGAGATGTGTGTTTATTGTGGTGTTTTGTTTGCTAAGTTATTGGTTTTGTTGGTGTTATGGTTATTTTAGAGATGTTTTATAAAATATGTTATATAACATGTTTTTAGTGGGGAAATGTTGATGAAATAAGTGTTTTTAGGGCTAAAAAAGAGTGTTTTGTGGGGGTGATTGGGTGTTATTTGGCGAAAAAATGCTTGTTGATTGTGTTTTTTATAGAAAATATAGCTGAATATTAAATGGATTAACCAAATATTTTACATTTTTTTCGGACGAATGGGTGTTTTTGTAGGTGTTATGTGGTTGTAAAGTTGTCTTGTGGAATGGCGGTTTTCTTGCTTGCAGTGTGCTTGAGATTTATTTGAGGGTAAGAGGAGAAAATGTAAGTAAACTGCTTTTTTGTAAAATGAGATTTTTTAATTGAAACACTTGTGAGTTTGAAAAATAATTTCTACCTTTGCGGTATGAATACACTGAGTAGCGTTCTCAGGTTGTTTTGTTAAAGCATTTTTGCTTTGTTCTTTCTAATTACGAAATTTTGGCGAATTTTAAGACTATGAAGGGATAAGTAGAAAATGTTCACGTATATAATAGCGTGAACTTTACTTATTCGTATAGTCTGGGTCACGCCAAAATACCTGTAATTAGCGAGAAAGTTAAGTTCTCGCTTTTTTTTGTGTCTAATTTTACAATATAAATAGTTGCGCCCGACACGGATTAGGGATAATGTTATGAGAAAAATATTATTGTTTTTAGGTGTTTTTTTGTTGATATTTAGTGCTTGTGAGAAAAAAGAAGAAACTCATAATAAAGAAGAAACTTATAATTTTAAAAGTTCTGGTATTTATAATGGTTATGATTATGTTGATCTTGGTTTATCAGTAAAATGGGCGGCTTATAATGTTGGAGCAACAAAACCAGAAGAATATGGTGATTATTTTGCATGGGGAGAAGTGAGATCTAAAGAAGTTTATAATTGGTATACATATAAATTTTTAGTTGAAAGGTATCCTCTTACGTTGAGCAAATATCAAGGCGAGGATGACGTAATACTTGAATTTGTAGATGATGCAGCAACTGTTAATTGGGGAGAGGGTTGGCGTGTGCCTACATATGAAGAATTGGACGAACTTAAAACAAAATGTGTATGGTCATTTATAAAATTAAATGGAATTAGTGGTTATAAAGTAATTGGACCAAATGCTAATTCAATTTTTTTACCTGTTAGTGGTTGCATGGAAGGAGAATCTCTTATAGGAGTTGGAGTTAGAGGTAATTATTGGTCTTCTTTGTCTAGAGATTGTTTAGCTTATTATGTTAGTTTTACTCAAAAGGAGATAATTTGGTTTGGTTGTGGTATTTATTATGGATTTTCTGTTAGAGCTGTTTGCGAATAAAAGAAATTATTACTGTCTGCTAAAAATAAACTCCGTAGGAGTGGTATATTACAGGCAGGGGTGTAAACCCCTGATAAGAGATTGTATTTGTAAGATAGCTCCGTAGGTGCGATAGATAAACTAACATTAAATTGCTAATATATAGTCATATATTCTGTCACCCTTTCAGGGTTTATTATATAATGGAATATCCTACTGGGGGTTGACACCCCCGTCTGGGTTATGTTGCCTTTTCAAGGCTAATTTTACCGGACAGTAATATAAAAATAATCCGCTCACTACACATTTGTAGTGAGCGGATTTATTTTGAAAATCGCATTGCCATTTGTTGAGAATAATTCCTCTGTTGTATGATTTGAGGTATTCCAGTTCTTTGTAATCTGCCGACCTTATAGGTTACAACTCTTGATAGAGAAGCGCAGCCCGCCATTGATAAAGGAAGTTAGCCTCGGTGATGTTAAAAAGTAACTGTTGAATTTTCTAACCTCAGGCTGAAGGTGTGATTTTGTACTATTAGAATTGCAAATATTGTGCCAATGTTTTGTTGAAGTTTGATGTTTTTTTGGGGAGTGTTTTTTAGACGTTCTAGTTGTTTTAGACCGTTTCGCTGTTCTAGATAGATGAGTTTTTTGTAAATATTTTTATTTTTGTCAAAAGTTGTCAAAATGGGGTTGTAACTTTGCAGAATAAAATAACTGATTGGATTCAAGATTTTTTTGAAACGGGTTTATTGGAATATGAGCGTGGTTCTGAAGAGTATATGAAATTGTATGATACGATATATCGGAATATAATTGAAGATATTTTTTATGAAATTCGAACTAAATTTAGATATCAATTTTGTGAATTTATTTTGCCTCGATTAAAACGATTTAAAGAAATTTCGCTAGCATATCCTTTTGATTTAGGTGAAGAGGGTTGGAATAAATATATCCAAGAAGCTATAGATGAAATAGAAAACGAAAAAACTTTTGAAAAATTTGTTGATAGGATAGCTGATTTTTGGTGGTGAAAGAAAGATATCATATTTTTTTTATTGTGATTGTTGTTTGATTGATTTTATTTTCGTACCTTTGCGGTGACATATAATACACACAAGTGGGTCATTCTTGGTGTATTTTTATTATAGCATTTTTGCTCATTTCTTCTATAGATAAAATTTGGCGATTTTAGAGTATGAAGGAATAAGTTGAAAATGTTCATGTATCATAGCGTGAACTTCACTTATTCGTATACTCGAGGTCACGCCAAATACCTAATGTTAGCGAGAAAGTTGAGTTCTCGCTTTTTTTGTATTTTTTATATTTTTTATAAAGGTTGTGCCCGATACGGATTAGGGTTTTTATCATGAAAAAGAAAAATTTATTTTTATTGCTAATTTCTTTATTTTTATTTTTTATAACAACATCGTGTTCACAAAATGAACTTAGTTCAATTATAGAAAAATCAACGCCTGAATATGATACCAAGCGACAAGTAATTTACGATAAAGAAGAATTAAGCCAAGACATTAAAGTTGAAATTGAATTACCACTAAACAGAAATACAAATTTTGATTTAGGATTTGAATTTTATTTTTTTAACTATGGACAAGATAATAACGGAGAAGATATTAGTTTAAATCGTTGTTGTGTAGATGATCGTTTTATTCAAATTAATAAAATAAAATATATATATCTTGTTCAAAATCTAAATGACATTTACATTTCTCATAAAGGTAATAGTAAAAAATACGGGGAATGGGCTATAGCAGATGTCTATTTAAACAATAAGATATTTAAAAATGTTTTCATAACTCCTTTAGCTATGAAAGCACATAAAGAAAGAGAAGAATATTGTTATATATTCACTCAATTTGTCAATAGTGGCTATTCTATGAATATAATCTGTTGTGGTGGTTATAGAGAGTCTCATATAGTTAGTAGTTACCAAAACTATATTATAAAATGGCGAGAGCTATATAGTTCAGCTTTTAATACTAAAAATCCAGGTAAATTTTGGCAAAAAGACAAATAAACGAATGTAATAATAACATTATTATTTTTGTCCATCCAAATTTGCAATCCGAATGTATCGAGTATAAGGATTTATAATCCAAAAACAATCCTCATAAAAAAAGAATCCGCTCCTACTGGTTGAGTAGAAGCGGATTTTATATAAAAATCGCACTGCCGTTTTGTTGAGAATAAATTCCTATTATGCAAGATTTTGAGGTGTTCCAGTTCTTTGTAATCTGCCGACCTTATAGGTTACAACTCTTTTGTGAGAGAAGCGCAGCCCGCCATTGATAAAGGAAGTTAGCCTCTGTGATGTTAAAAGTAACTGTTGAATTTTCTAACCTCAGGCTGAAGGTGTGATTCTTTACTATTAGTAGTGCAAAGATTGTGCCAATGTTTTGTTGCAGTTTGATGTCTTTTTGTGGAGTGTTTTTTAGACAGAATGACATAAGAACATAATTTTTTTCTTTAGCATAAAGGTCTTGCTTTTGCTTCGCAAAAGCTCGACACTAAAGACAGGTTTTTACTCGTTGCGCTTGTTATTTTTCTTACGGATGTTTTTTATCTTACAGATTATGGACTCGCTTTGCTTGTTTAATAGGCTTAATTTTGAAGTTGTTGTTTCACGAGGACAAAATAAAAAGACTACTTTGCAGAGTAGTCTTTTGTTTGTTTTTTGAAGTGTTATTTTATTTACGGATCCATTCTTGGTTGCGGCCGAGGATGCCTCGTTTGTCGAGTGATCCACGAAGGATGAGTTTGCCAGTTTCGGCATCAACCCACATTTTTGCATAGTAGGTTTTGCCATTGTCGGGGTCGAGGATAGTGCCGCCTTGGAGTTTGCCATCGCGCCATTCCATATTGTTTACGATGACCAGGCCTACGACTGGTTTGTTGTGAAGTGCACCTTCGCATTCGGTGCAAATTTTGTTTTCTTCGCCTTTAACTAAGATTTTTTCGATTTGTCCGTAGTATTTTCCGTCGGTACCTTTATATATGTTTACTATTGATACTGGGATGTTTTCTTTGTCGTCGATGGTGGTCCAACGACCGATGATTTTTTCGACTTGGCAGTTTGCCATTGTGGCAATGAATAACATTGCGAGGATAAAGATTTTACGCATAAGTTTTATTTTTTAGTTTAGACAGAATGACATAAAAACATAAATTTTTTACATACGCCTTGCTACACCTGCGGTGTATCTCGGCAGAATAATGACAGACCTATCGATTTTAGTTTTTTTGACATGAAGACAGGAGAACATGTTTTTTTGTGCTTCGTTCTTGGTTTGTGTAACCTCGTCAAAAAGTGCAGCTTAACGGATTTATTACTATCCTTTTTTTCGCGTTTTTAAGGTAAGGCACTTGAAATTGCTCATGCTCGGCAATTAGAGTGAACTCTATTGCTCTCGCTTATCGCAAGAATTATTTGCTTCGCTTATGATTTTTGCTTTGCTCGGCAACTGAAGTAGATTTCGTTGCTCTCACTTGTCGTAAAAATTATTCATTCCTCACTCCTCATTCCTCATTCGACATAGAGGACTATGCCTTTGAGGTATTCGCCTTCGGGGTGGTAGATGTTGACTGGGTGGTCGATTGGTTGTGTGAGTTGATGAAGGATGCGTACTGAGCGACCACTTTGGGCGGCGGCGGTGAAGACTGCAAGGCGGAATTGCTCTTTGCTGACGGCTTGCGAGCATGAGAAGGTGAAGAGTATGCCACCTGGACGGATTTGCTCGAAGGCGAGTGCATTGAGACGAGTGTAACCACGAAGTGCGTTACGGAGGGCATCGCGATGCTTAGCAAATGCTGGTGGGTCGAGGATGATAAGGTCGTATTTGTCCTTGATATCGTCGAGAAATTTGAAGGCATCGACTGCGTAGGCTTCGTGGCGTGGGTCGCCTGGGAAGTTGAGTTCGATGTTTTTATTAGTTAATTCGATAGCCTTGGCAGAACTGTCGACAGAGTGGACGAGATTGGCACCACCACGCATGGCATAGAAAGAGAAGCCACCTGTGTAGCAGAACATATTGAGTACATTACGTCCTTTGGCATAATGCTCAAGAAGCGAGCGGTTGTCGCGTTGGTCAACAAAGAAGCCGGTTTTTTGACCATCGAGCCAGTTGGCGTGGAATTTGAGTCCGTTTTCGAGTGCGATAGTCTCGGTTTTGTTGCCAATGAGGTAGCCGTCAATAGGTTTTATGGGAGCTTTGAATGGCATAGTGCCTTCGGATTTGTAATATACATTATTGACGGCAGGGATGATTTCGACAAGGAGTTCGGCGATGACGTCTTTGGCATAGTGCATACCCACGGAGTGAGCTTGAACGACAGCAGTGTCGCCATAAACGTCAATAACAAGACCAGGAAGGTTGTCACCTTCGCCATGCACAAGACGGTAAGCATTAGTGTTGGTAGATTCAGCAAGACCGAGTGCTACACGCATGTCGTAGGCTGCTTTGAGGCGTTCGTGCCAGAAAGAGCGGTCGATGTCGCGGTCGTCGAACGAGAGTATGCGCACCATGATACTACCGATTTGGTAGTGGCCTATGGCAAGAAATTCTTGACTGGCACTGACTACGCGCACAAGGTCGCCTTCTTCGGGTTTACCTGTTATTTTGGCGATTGCACCAGAGAAAATCCATGGGTGAAATCGGAGTACGTTTTCTTCGCGTTTTGGTTTGAGTTGGATTGTAATCATATGTAAAGTTTAGTGTATAGAGATAAGTGTTTAGAGTATAGAGATCAGAGATTATATTTTGCATTGGAGTTCGTAATAGATGTCGCGACAAGCCCATGCGTCGATTGCGGCATATTGTTGTTGTGCAGGTGTGAGTTCTTCGGCTTCCCAGTTGGAGAGTTGTTGGCGTTTGCTGATTTTTTTGTTGAAGACGATGGCGTAGATTTTTTGTAGGCTCATTTCTTCGATGCCGAAGGCTTTGACATAGCGTTGTAGTTCGATGAAGTTTTTGGGGCGGCAAGGCATCCAGCGGTTGAGAGAGTGGAAGTCGTCGTGCACAGAGAGCCCTACTTTCATGTGTTCTTCGCTTTCGAGGAGGTCGCGGAGTAGAGTGTTTTGACCTATTTTTTTTAGGCGGAATAGGTAGGCGCGTTTATCGGTAGCGAGTTGGAGGAGGGATATGGTGTTGGACTCGCCACGTCGGAAAGATGGACGAGTTTCGGTGTCAAAACCAATTAGTTTGCATTGCTTTAAGTCGTCGATAGCTGCGGCTACATCTTCGGGGCGGTCGATGACGATGATTTCGCCCGTGATGTCGCATGGGGGAAGAGTAGATATTAGTGATTTTTCTATTTTACTTTGGTATAGCATTTTGTTTTTAGACAGAAAGACAGAAGAACATATTATTTCTTTGACATAAAGGTCTTGCTTTTGCTTCGCAAAATCTCGACATTAATGACAGATAGGATATGTGGATTTGATATTTTATAGCAAGAGTGGGTTGGTGTTGATTTCGGGTTCTTCTTCCTCATCGAAACCGTTTACTAATACTTGATGTATAGCGAGTTCGGCACTGAGAAGGCGAGTGCCCCAAAAAGCACGGAAGTCCTCGATACAGATTATGAGGGCATCGTTCATAAGGTCTTCGTTACCTGTTTTTGCCACTTCGGTGAAATCTTTGAGCGATTGATATACATCGGCTATGTCTTCCGAGATAGATGCAGCTATCACACTGTCGCTTAGAGCGATGTCGGGGTGTATGGCTGTAAGATATTGGTCTTTGTCGCCAAGTAGATTTTGTACATCGCCACGTACAGCTTCGTAGTCGTTTTCGTCAACAAACTTTTCAGGTGCCTCGTCGTAGATAGCCGATTTGGGCTCAACCATTGCGGCTTTGAGGTATATAAGAGGTAATAGTTTTGAGAGTTTGTTTAGAAAATCTGTTTTGTCGGCAGAGATATGTTCGATGAATTTGCAGAATTCTACGGCTACGGTAAGGAATTCGATGCTACCTTTTGCGAATTGTTTCATATTTTAGATTATTAGATTTTTAGTAGCGAGTAGCGAGACTTTTTGTACTCGGTTTCGCCTTATTAGTTTTTTTAGATATTAGACACAAGATATAAAATGAATTTTTAGTAGAATGTTATAGCAAAAACTATTTGGCGGCCGAGTTGTGTGTTTAGTTTTTGTATTAGTTCGGTGCGTTGCATGAATAGGTCGTTGCGGAGAACTGCGGATTTGATGCGTACTTTTAATGCTCCTTCTTGGAATGTTTCTCCTTCGCTATAACGTATCATTGTAGGACCTAACATCTCACGCCATGTATTGACAACATGTACAGCATCGAGAGCTTTGCTTGATTCGGGACCTACGATTTTACGTAAATCACCTGAGAGTAAATCGCCTATCGATTGAACCTTTTTGAAATATGCCATCTTATTTTTTGCTTTCTTGAGTTTTTCGTTCTGCTTTTTGTTGTTTGCGTTCCTCGCGACGTTGCTTGCGTTCTTCTTTACGCAATTTACGTTCTTCTTTATTTTCTTTAATATTGTCTTGCCAACTTTTCCAAAGTTCTTTAAGATTATTGAAGTTTTCGGAGTAAATAAGACCTATACCTTGTGTTGTAAGTCCTTTTTTGAATTCGCGGTAGTCGTTGGTATGAGTATATGCTTTAGCTCGGAGTTTACCAGATTGGTTGAGTTTGTATTCAAAGTCGAAATCACCAATGAATGGTGTTGCTGATAGAGCATCATCGCGATAACCTACATTACCATTGATACTTATGCGACTTGTTGGAGTATAGATGAAGTTGAATTCATATTCGTTGGTGCGAGAGTCGCCTTCGCCTGTTGTACGGAAGTTGACACCGAAGCCCCAATTGTCGAACATCTGAGATGCCCAGTTGTTGAGTTGGGCTGATAGAGTTGATGATACGACTGAATATAATTCGTTTTGAGTGAATACGTTGCTATTTTGTAGATTTTCAGGTGGAATGAATTTGCCAAGAATGAGTAGTGCGATGATTTGGCGATTCATGAGTTCGTCAGTGTTGACAGTATTTTTTAGTGCACGATTGAGTTCTTCTTCAGAATTAGGTAGATTAAGGTCGAATTTAATATTAGGTTGAGTGAGGACACCAGTGAGGTTTAGTAAACATTGTACAGGTACACTGGTGCGAGAAGTATTAGAGAGTACCGCTTCGTCGAGTACTTCGGCAAGGTCGGCAGTGAGTTGGTAATAGGCGTCGAGATTGAGCGTAGCACCAAGAGGGTCGCCAGTCCAAGAGAGCGAACTGCCTTCTTTGACATAAAATTCTTTGCGTAGAACATTTTGGAAAGTAAACAAATATTTACCTTCTTCGATTTGTACATTGCCATAGATATTCATATCGTCGGCATTGATGTCGTAGGTAACACGCAAATTGCCAGAACCACTACCTGTGATCATATCACCTGATTTTGAGTCTATAATCATATCGAGGTGAGCTTCTGGGGTAATTTCGAGCATGAGGTCGAGGACGACATTAGTTTCTCCTTTTTCTTCGTCTTGTTCTTTGTTTTCGCTATTTGCAATATTGTTGATATTTTGGAATATTATGAATGAATTTTCGCTGGCGTAGTAGTTGTCGATAGGAATTACAACGTTAGTACCTTTATTGCTACGGGCCATGCAAGTGATGTAGATTGTCTCTTCATTGCCATATATTCGTGCAGTACCTGTACCATATACTTTGCCAAAGAAACTTTCGCTATCATCGCGTTGTGTGTTCATTACTAAAATGTTATCAACATTTATATTGAGGTCGAGTTCTGTGTTTTTGAAATATTTGTGATTGATTTGACCTTCGATATATCCAGAATGACCTTCTGCATCATATAGGTCAATATGACCGAATTGAATAGTATTTTTATCAACAAAAATAGAATCAGAAAAATAGAAAGCTGTTTTTAGAAAATCGACATATACAGAAGCATTTTCAGCGTATGCAGCTACATCAACGGCTACTTCTTTTTTCTTTGTATAGCCGTGAATATGTACATCACCCCACGCATTACCTTTGACACGACCAAAAATTTCAGCAAGATAATAGTCTATAAAAGCTACGTCAATACCATGTGCCGTACCGATTATATCAAGTGAGTCGTTTGGTATGAAATAGTTGCCACCAAGAATAGCAGTTGTATCGTTGTTGTCGCTGATAACAGTGCCATCGAAACGAAGACTTGTAGTTTCGTGGTCAAAATTGCAAGTAGCTATTGCTGTGCCGAAATATGACTCGTCGAAGTGGAAGTTTTGTGATATCACATCGGCGTTGATTTCAGGTAGTACGAGAGTATTGGCTATAGATGCAGTACCATTAACGATACCACCGAAAGATATTTCAGTTTCTTCGGGTAATAATTCATCAATATAATCAAGTGATATGTCTTTTAGTTGAATATTAATGAATTCATTTTCGTTTTTTGAAGCAATGCCATCGATAGCAATAAGCTGTTCGTCATTGCTATGTAATTTGAATTCATCAATAGTTATTTTTTGAAGGTCTGACCAAATAGTGCTTTGGTTGATAACCCACGATTTATTTTGTAGTCGTAGTTCGGTTGGAAGGATGTTCGTGAGAATTGAGAGTTGTGAATTGTTGTTTGTTGATAGAGTCGTTTTTGCGGCAAATTCGCCAGCGAATAATTTGTTAGGATTATTGTTGTCCCAACTCAAGATGGTTGTGATTTCGTCGTTTATTGCCTCAAGAGAGAGATTTGCATTGAGGTGACTCTTTTTTAAATCGGTAGCAGCCGAAAAAATAATATTGATAATACTATCAGTACTATTGTTGATTTTGAAATCAATACTATCTATATTGAGTTTGCCGTTTGAGAGGTTAGGTATGTATATCTCGGCATCGAGTTGGTTAAATGTAGTGTTGAGATGGGCGTAAATAGATGATTGTTTAGTTGTGTACCAAGGAAATTCGATGGTTTTCATCAAAGGTTTAAGACTTTCTATCGCAAGAATACAAGTTATATCATTTGTTTTTTTCGTAGGTTTAACAAATTGCGATAGAATAGGCATAGATTTAGATGCGATGGTAATAGCATGATTTGCTAAAGCAGCGATGTTGTAATTGCCTGTAATACCACCATTGATAATATCAGATTCGATAGAGGCAGATGTAATAGAATCATTTTCTGCAGTTAAAGCCAATCGATTAAGGAAAAACTCTTTGTCTCCATTGATAAGAGATAGAGAGTCGATATTGACATAGCCAGCCATTGTTGCCCAGCGGTCGCCAGAGAAATCAGATTCGGTTGATACGGATATTGTAAGGTCGGGATGAGTTTCGATTATATTGAGTTTGTTGAGATTTAGATTTTGAAGATTGGCAGAAAAATCGAAGTGTTTGAAATTATTGATATTTGATATTTTTCCATCAAATTCGAAATGACAGTTAGGGTCATCGATGAAGAATTTGCCCGAAAAGATTGTTGGATCGAAATAACCATTTATATCAATATCTTTGTAGTTATAATTTCGAAATCCAAAGTTATGAATATTGATATTAGTATTAGCTCTTAAAGGTTGATTTGTTCCGATTGATATATCAGAGTTGGAGTCAAAAGAGATGTTATTTAGTCCTGAGTTTGGTAACAATTTACCGAGTTTTAATTGTTTCGAACCAATACGACCATTAATTAAGAATAGATTGAAGTTATTCCTAATTTTTAAGTTAACATTGGTTTTTATATTACCAATGGCAGTATTTAAACTTCCGTAAAGGACGAGATTTGATGTGTAGCCAGATATATCACCAGAGTATTGGCATGTACCAAGGTTACTTATCTCTTTAGGTAAAATAAAAGGATGTTTTGATACATTAGCAATAACATCTTGGACAGAAGCTTTGTCGAAGCGAATGTGGTTAATAGAGCCTTTGAAGTAGGTGTTTTTTATGTCGGGCAACCCCATTGCGTCAATATCGGCACTGATAGACAACGTGTTGCCGTATGTAGCTCGTAGATTAGTAGCTTTGATATTGTCGAGTGTGCCATCTATTTTTGCAGAAATAGAAGCCGAACGTTTAAGTTTTTCTAATTCAGGAACAAAATGTTTTAAATCCGAAAGATTGATATTTGCTTTTGAAATATTAAATTTGAAATGGGTTTTTGCCCAATCTATTTTTTCTTCGCTGTTACGTGTAATTTTGATTATAGTTGAGTCAGTTGCCAAATTAGTATTTGGCAAATCAAGGGTAGTGTATGGAATAACAAATGATGAATCAGTAATTTCGACATACGTACTGAGATTAGATAGTTTAAATCCTGATTTTTCTTTCAATCTCAAATATTTGATATGGGCATCAAGATTAGTTTGTTCGAGTAATGAAAATTGTATTTGGGTATATAGACTATCAACATAAATATCGTCGGTATCGAATTGCCAACTTTTCAGTTGCTTATCTGGTGCTGATTGATTGACGTATGCAAATGATGCATTATTGAGTGTGATAAGCGGGAAGACTAAATTTGGGGTTTCGACTTTCTTTTTTGGAGAAAAAGCATCAATGAGAAATTGAATGTTTAGAGTTCCTGTTGAGTCAGTGTATAAGTTAGCCGAGAGGTTGTTTGCGGTAATTGTTTCTATGTGAATATCCCCTTTTACGAGCGATAAAAGGTCGATTTTTGCATCGAGATTATCAATTGTGAGTATTTTTTCGTTTGATAAATCGTTAATATTTACCGATTGGAGGCTAAGTTTGTTGAAAAACTTTAGCGACACGTGTCCTATTTCAAATTCGGCTCCTGTAGTTTCTTCGAAGTATTCGGTTATTTGGTGAGCAATGAAATTCTGTATTTTGTTGTTATTCAACAAAATAAAAGAGGTAATCAATAAACTTGCTAAAGTTATGATTACGATTAGCGCTATTTTTGTAGATTTTTTTATAACTTTGTACTTTAATTTGCAAATATAATCAATTTAATTCATAATTCATAATTCATAGTTCATAATTTTTGCAAAAAAACAAAAATTTTGTGTGAATTATAAATTTCGGTTTAATTATGAGTGTAATTATTTTAGGTATAGAGTCATCGTGTGATGATACATCAGCAGCTGTTTTGCGTGATGGTGTGTTATTGTCGAACGTTACAGCAGGGCAAGCTGTGCATGAAATGTATGGTGGAGTAGTGCCTGAATTGGCTTCACGTGCTCATCAGCAAAACATCATTCCTGTCGTAGATGCTGCATTGAAAAAAGCAGGTGTTGCTCGTGAAGATATTAGTGCAGTGGCATTTACGCGTGGACCAGGACTTATGGGCTCGTTGCTTGTGGGAACTTCGTTTGCCAAAGGTTTTGCTTTAGGACTAAATATACCTATGATAGATGTCAATCACTTGCAAGCTCACGTTTTAGCTCATTTCGTGCAAGAGCCAGATGTGGAACCACATTTGCCTGAATTTCCATTTTTATGTCTTTTGGTTTCAGGTGGTAATTCGCAAATAATACTTGTAAAATCCTATAAAGAGATGCAAGTTTTAGGCCAAACAATTGATGATGCAGCAGGTGAAGCGTTTGACAAATGTGCAAAAGTAATGGGATTACCTTATCCAGGTGGTCCGTATGTTGATAAATATGCTAAACTTGGTGATGCCAAAGCATTTACATTTTCAAAACCACACATCAAAGGTTTTGATTATAGTTTCAGTGGCCTAAAAACATCGTTCCTCTACACTTTGCGTGATGCGCAAAAAGAAGACCCTAATTTTGTTCAAAATCATCTTTATGACCTATGTGCTTCGTTGCAAAAAACTGTTATCGATATTCTTATGGATAAAGTACATAAAGCGATGAAAGAGACTGGTGTTAAGCATCTTGCCGTAGCTGGTGGCGTGTCAGCCAATTCAGGTTTGCGTGAGGCATTTATTGATTATGGTCGTCGTCACCGAGTAGAGGTGTATATCCCAAAATTCTCATTTACGACTGATAATGCAGCTATGGTTGCAATTACTGGTTATTATAAATATTTAGATAATGATTTTTGTGCTGTAGATTTAGCCCCGTACGCACGAGTTACTATTTAAGTAATAAGGAATAGGGAACAAGGAATATATGGTAAATTTCAAATTCAAAGAGTATTGGAATAAGTTGGGGGTATATCAAGGAATAGTGCTTTTCTTGGTTGTAATGTTTGCATCCAATTTTTTTTGGAAACTCACTGTGCATGGTGATGAAAATGGATTGGAGGCAAGTTTTCTATGTTTTGATTTATCTACTCTATTCGCTGGTTTGTGTAGGCATTTAGCTGAGGTAGTTCACGCTATATTTAATTGGTTAGGAATAACCAATTATTTGTATGAAACTACGATATATCACCCAAATGGGGAAGGGGTGCGTATTGTGTGGGGGTGCAATGGTATTAAGCAGTCGTTTATTTTTGCAATGATTATGCTTTTTGCTCGTGGACCAATGAAACATAAGTTGTGGTTTATTCCTCTTGGATTGGTATGTGTTTATTTGATAAACGTATCACGATTATTGTTTTTGAGTTATATTATACGTGACTATCCAGATACTTTTGATTTTTGGCATGGGGGAGTAACGAAATATGGTTTTTATGGTTTAATATTTCTTATGTGGGTATTTTGGAATGATTATTTAGTTTCACGATTTAATGATATAAAAAAAGTTAGCAATTAATTGCTAACTTTTTTTATGTCTTTAATCATCAACTGTGTCGTTGTTGTATTGTTAAATGTGTTATCTTCGAGCGTATAAACTATGTCTAACGGATTGAATGCCTTCAAATCTTGACTATATTCAGCCATGCGGAAAGCAATACCATTCATTACATTTTCCGATGATTCATCGGTCAATTCAAGCTTCAAGTGTTCATTGTCGCGACCGACAATCTTACTTGCACCATTGTAGTCAAACACTCGGTGTGTATAGAAAATTGGCTTTGGATTGCCAGGACCGAATGGCTCAAATTGACGCAAAATGCGAATGAATTTAGGCGTAATATCTGAGAATTGCAATTTAGCGTCAATCTCGATTTGAGGCGTAAGTTGGTGTTCTTGAATATTTTCTGCTACGTATGTCTCGAAGCGTCTGATGAATTCTTCAAGGTTTTCTTCTTTCATCGAAAGACCAGCTGCGTATGTATGTCCACCAAAATTCTCTAATAAGTCGCGACACGAGTCAATCGCGCTATACAAGTCGAATCCTTGTACCGAACGAGCCGAACCACTCACAATGCCATTAGCCTTAGTAAGTACAATCGTAGGTTTGTAGTATTTTTCGGTCAATCGTGAAGCCACAATTCCCACAATTCCCTTGTGCCAATTAGGGTTATAAACCACAATCGAGCGTTTATCTTTCTGTATATCATCAGTTACCGATTGTTCCGCTTCAGTTGTAGTTGCTTTATCTACGTCTTTGCGTTCTTCGTTGTAACTGTTGATGTTGGCACTAAGTTGGCGTGCGTGATTTAAGTCGTTCGAAATCAATAGTTCCACTACCTCACGCCCCGATTTCATACGACCCGAAGCATTGATGCGTGGTCCAATTTTGAAGACTATGTCATTGATACTTATTTCCGTATCGTGACCATTTTTGTTGCCTCTCGTATTTTTGAATCCGCAAGTTTCAATAATAGCCTTCAATCCTCGTGAAGGATGTTCGTTGAGACGTTTAATGCCGAAATGTGCAAGAATACGATTTTCGCCCGTAATAGGTACAATATCAGATGCAATACTCACTGCAACGAAGTCGAGTAGAGCTTCCAATCTCGAAAAATCTATGCCATTGTCGATAGCAAAGGCTTGCATAAATTTGAAGCCTACACCGCAACCCGACAAGTGCTCGTAAGGATAGGTGTCATCTGCGCGTTTTGAGTCAAGCACCGCAACAGCACGAGGTAATGTTTCGTCGGTCGTGTGGTGGTCGCAGATAATAAAGTCGATACCCAATGAAGAGGCATAATCCACTTGTTCGATAGCTTTGATACCGCAGTCTAATGAAATGATGAGTTTCACATCATTCTCTTTGGCGTAGTCAATGCCCGTCTTCGAAATACCATATCCCTCTTTGTAACGGTCGGGAATGTAGTAGTCCAATTGAGTTGATTGGGTGTAAGGTTGTAAGAACTTGTAAACCAGCGCAACAGCAGTTGTGCCATCTACATCATAATCACCATAAATGAGAATGTTCTCTTTCTTTTGTAAAGCACGGTTAAGACGTTTTACTGCCAAATCCATATCTTTTATTAAGAATGGGTCGTGTAATTCTGATAGAGCAGGACGAAAGAAAGCTTTCGCTTCTTCAAACGTATTTATCCCTCTCTTAACCAATAGTTTCGCCAATGCAGGCGATAGTCCTAATTCTTCTGCTAATTTCTTCTGATTACATTCTTCTTCCGGTGTTAAAGTTTGAAAAATCCATTGATTTAGCATCGTATATATTTTTTTATTATTTTTTGCAAGAGCAAAGTAGGCTTCTAATCCTCTATGAATCACCTTTATTCTAAAATATCAGCCCATTCAACCGCACATACAAAGTCTAACATACAAAAGTAATATAATTATTTCAAATAACATAATTTTTTTGATAATATTTTATGTTATTGTGTTATTCTGTAATTTTGCAATTGAGAATTGAAAAAAAATTAGTAACTTTGCAAAGTTATGCAAAACGAATTAAAAAAAGCTGTAGAAGTAATGCGCAAAGGCGGTGTGATACTTTATCCTACTGATACTGTGTGGGGTATAGGGTGTGATGCAACTAATGCTGAAGCCATTGCTCGAATATATGAAATCAAGCGTCGAGTAGAATCTAAGTCTATGATTGTGCTTGTAGATAGCGAAGCAAAGGTTGAAGGCTACGTCCGTGATGTGCCCGATATTGCTTGGGATTTAATCGAAGTGGCGGATAAACCTCTGACTATCATCTATGATAATGCTCGCAATCTTCCTGATAATCTTGTTGCCGAAGATGGCTCTATCGCCATTCGTATCACAAAAGAGCAATTCTCGCAACAGCTCTGTCGCATGATGCGTGTGCCTGTGGTTTCTACCTCAGCCAATGTAAGCGGTGAACCTACTCCGCGTAATTTCTTCGAAATATCCGACGAAATCCTTAATGCCGTAGATTTTGTTGTCGATTATCGTCGTGAAGAAGAGGTGTTGCCTCAACCATCAAGTATCATTAAATTAGGCTCTAAGGGTCAAGTAAAAGTTATACGATGAATCGTAAACGCGCAATATTTTATATTCTGTTTGATATAGTGGCTGCACTTTTGGTGTGGTTGCTATTCTATTTGTATCGCCGAATAACTAACGATATGGTCATATTGGGTGGTAGTATGGAGTATTATTTTGTACCCAATTATTCCTTATTGCCATCTATTATTTCATTCCCTGTTGTAGCACTCTTTATTCACTATCTTACAGGATTTTACAATACAAAAGTTCGACATTCGCGCCTTGTAGAACTGTTCTCTACATTCGTAGGCACTTTTTTTATCTCTACGATTATCTATTTCGGAATGTTGGTCGATGACATTGTGGTGAGCTATACTTTCTATTACCGCTCGTTCCTCATTCTGTGGGCATTGTTTTTCTCTGTGACTTATTTGTTCCGTATAACGCAAACTTTGATTGTTTTATCTCAGTTGCGTAAGGGACTTATACCCAATAATGTATTAATTGTGGGGACAGGTGATACAGCACACAAAGTTACCGAAATTATCAACAAAGATTCTTTCCGTAATGGGCAAAAGGTTATAGGCTATATTGCTGTGCGTGATCGAGTTGTAGTAGATGAAAAACTATTGTTGGGAAGATTAAATGACTTAGAGCAAGTCGTGAAAAGTCATGTTGTCAACGAAGTTATAATTGCTGTTGATAATATGGACAATGATATGATTTTCAGTATAGCCAATCGCTTGATAGTGTGTGGTGTAGAGGTCAAATTTGCCCCTCGTCTATTTGAGGTGGTAACAGGGCATGTCTCTTTCACCAATGTTACAGCCGAGCCTTTGGTTGATATTACCTCATCGCGTATGCCTGCGTGGCAACAATCAGTTAAACGTGTCTTTGATATCAGTTCAAGTGCTATTGCGATGTTGTTGTTGTCGCCAGTCTATCTGTATGTTGCGATAAAAGTGAAATTGGGTAGTAAAGGTCCGATATTCTATAAACAAGAGCGAATAGGTTATGAAGGGCGACCTTTCATGATTTACAAATTCCGCACTATGTACACCGATGCCGAGAGTCAAGGTCCTCAGCTTAGTCAAGTGAATGACCCTCGTATTACCCCATTTGGTCATGTAATGCGCAAATATCGTCTTGACGAATTGCCTCAATTTTGGAACATCATCAAAGGCGATATGTCAATCGTAGGCCCTCGTCCTGAACGTCGTTATTATATTGAGCAGATTGAACGCATAGCCCCATATTATTGCCTTGTCTATAAGGTCAAACCAGGTCTTCTCTCTTGGGGACCAATTAAGATTGGCTATAGCGACACAGTTGAAAAAATGGTCGAACGCCTTCGTTACGACATTATCTATATGGACAATATGACTATCCAGACTGATATAAAAATACTATTCTATAGTATCGGCGTAATTCTTCATGGTAAAGGACAATAAAATATAAATATATACTATGCTTAAAAAATTATTTGGATTTGATTCTACAAAAACAACTATTCGTACTGAAATTTTGGCAGGTATCACCATTTTTCTTACGATGTCATATATATTGGCTGTCAATCCAGCCATGTTTGGCCTTCTTGAAGGTATGCCTATTGGCTCTGTTTTTACCTCGACAGCTTTAGCTGCCATTGTAGGCTGTTTGGCTATGGCTTTTTGGGGTAAATTGCCTTTTGGTCTTGCTCCGGGTATGGGCTTAAATGCCTTTTTTGTCTATACCGTTTGTATTGGTATGGGCTATAATTGGCAATTTGCGCTCACCGCTGTATTTATTGAGGGTTTGATATTTATCTTGTTGACAATCACCAATGTGCGTGAGGCGATAGTGAAAGCTATTCCTATCAACCTTCGCTATGCCGTTGGGGCAGGAATCGGACTTTTTATTGCCTTCATTGGTTTACAAAATGCAGGTGTCATTGTCAATAGCGATGCTACACTTGTTGTTCTTGGCGATATCACTTCTGGCTCAGCCCTTTTGGCTATGATGGGATTGATTATCACAGGCGTTTTGTATTTGAAGAATGTAAAAGGAGCGTTGTTGTTGGGTATTCTTATTACCACCGTGATAGGTATCCCAATGGGTATCACCGATTTTAAAGGCGTCTTATCTCATCCTCAGTCTATAGCACCTATTTTTTGCCAATTTGAGTGGGAGAATATTTTCACACTTGATATGGCTGTAGTAGTGTTTACTTTCTTGTTTATTGATATGTTCGACACGGTAGGCACTTTGATTGGAGTTTGTACGAAAGCCAATTTGGTGGATGAAAAAGGCAATATCGACCGTTTGAATGAAGCATTTATGGCAGATGCCATTGCTACTACCGTGGGGGCATGCTTAGGTACTTCTACCACAACTACATACGTCGAGAGTGCATCTGGCGTAGCGCAAGGAGGTCGTTCTGGACTTACAGCATTTGTCGTTGCTTGCTGTTTTGCAGTAGCATTATTTTTCTCTCCATTATTCTTGTCAATTCCTGCCGCAGCTACTGCGCCAGTGCTCATAATTGTAGGTTTGATGATGCTCGAACCTGTAAAAAATATCGAATTTAACGACTTTTCGGAAGGAATACCTGCTTTCGTTTGTATAATTATGATGCCATTGGCATACTCAATCTCTGACGGTATTTTGATTGGAATGATTTGTTACACAGTATTTAATTTCCTCTGTGGCAACTTCAAAAAACTTACTCCTACAATGATTATATTGGCAGCGTTGTTTGTTCTTAAGTATATATTTATATAGAATTAAAAAGCTCAGATTATATATTTAATTCCAAAAATCACGCCAATATTTGGATTTGTATTCCAAATTTTACGCCATTTTTAAGAATTGTATTCCGAAAATCACGCCGATGGGGCGTTTTTGGTGGTTTGCTTGTAGTTGTATTTCCTAAAAATATAGACGTTTTTCTATTTTAGTTGTCGTTTTACTAAAATAGTTATAATTGAAATAAAAATCCGCTTTTACAATATGTAGAAGCGGATTTTTTATGCTTAAAAACATAAAAAAATAATTAGCAGAAATTTTGTTTTATTAAGAATAAATATTACATTTGCCGTTGCCGATTCCATGCTGGGGGCGTCTGTCTTA
>JBGVPL010000017.1:0-7530 GCA_045126975.1 Candidatus Aphodosoma sp.
TACTGCCGTATTGAAATTATTGCCATTCTCACACAACGAAATGCAAAATGGGAATATTCTACCTAAAACAGTTAATGAAGAAATTTTCTATGGGGCATACCCTCGCTTATATGATAAATCAATCGAACCCAATGACTTTTACCCCTACTATATCCAAACATACGTAGAAAGAGATGTTCGATTAATCCAAAATATTGGAGATTTAAGTAAATTTATACGATTCATCAAATTGTGTGCAGGGCGCATAGGACAACTACTCAACATATCATCGCTTGCCAATGAATGTGGAGTTACAACAGTTACACTATCATCATGGCTATCTGTCCTAGAAGCTAGTTATATATGTTACTTATTAAAACCTGATTATAACAATTTTGCGAAAAGATTGGTCAAAACACCAAAATTATATTTCTATGATACAGGATTGGCTTGCTCGCTACTAGATATTACATCTACAAATCAAGTATCTACACACTTCTTAAGAGGTGGATTGTTTGAAAATCTTGTAATAAATGAATTTATAAAAAACGATTACAATTCTGGAATACAACCAAATCTAACTTTTTGGCGCGACAATATTGGCAATGAAATTGATCTGTTGCGCTATGCTGATAGCAAAGTATATGCATACGAGATAAAATCAGGTGCTACCTATTCAAACGACTATTTCAAAGGGCTCACTAAATGGGCAAAACTATCAAATACTCCTGCCGAACAATGTAATGTTATATACACAGGCGAACATAATATAACCACGACAAACGGTAATCTTATCAAATGGTAACATCAACAAAAAAGCGGACCCCCAACCATGGATGTCCGCTTTTTTATCATACATATGATATTAAAAAAGTGTTGCGATAATCTTAACATCAAGCAACCAAAGCACTAACACCGCAATAGCAATAACAGCAACAATAACCGAAATCGCAATTGCCCATTTGCCTCCTTTTGAGATTTTCTTAACTGGCGCGTATGGGTCAACGAGTTTCATCATTGGGAATTGTGCTTGCTCTGTAAGCGATGCACCAAACATTGCATTAACAATTGAGTCAGCATTTATAGCCCAACCATTAGCATTCAATAACGGAGCAAGATTGCGTTTACGCAATTTGAGCCATGCCAATACCATTGATGGGCCTGATACTACCAATAACAATGCTACCAAAGCCAAAATACTTTGCCACCAACCAAGACCTTTAATACCTGTTGCAAGACTTGTGAAGAAACTACCAATATAGCCAACTGCCATACCAATAGCAGCAAAGATACCGGCAAATTTAGCAATATCAAATGCTTGTACCTTCTCTGGTGTCTTTTCTTCTGCTGGTTTATTAAGGTCTTTTTGAATATTGGATGTCATATTCTCAAATGATTTTGTCTCTTTCTCAGCAGCCGATTTATTAATAAGATTTGTAACCCACTCACCTAATTTGCGATAAGGGCTCCAGAATGCTTGTCCTATAGAGATAGGATTATCAATAATCTTTGTCACCTCTGCATCCCAATCACGACCTTCACGGTCATAGAACAACGCATTTTTACCGACTTTAAGATTTTTAATATCACCAACTGTTACAGCCGCTACAATTTGCATTGTTTGTCCTGTTGGCTTATATGTACAATTGCAATATACGAGGAACATACCGCTGGCAGGTGCCTGTGCATTATGTTTTGCAGCATCATTCACACGCAAACAGAGGTTACATGCACGTTGGTCAATAACCAATGTACCAGCTTGGAAAATAGCCCATGGAGTTTCGCCTTTTGCTGCACGACCAAGAAGTGCTTTACTGCGTTTTGCATAAAAATCTTGGAACGACACAAAGTTACGCAACAAAGTATAGAAATCGCGAGTGAGCAAAAGCAATTTTTCGAGCGGACGATATTGCGCTTGTGCATCGGCAAGAAGTTTTGCATTAGCACCTTCAATAGCTGCTTTAGAAGCCTCATAATCGGCAATAGCTTTACCCATTTCGTTGAAAGCCTCTTCTGTCATACCTGGCACAGCAGCATCAGCTGGCAATGCCGCCAAACCCAAAGCTTGCATACGTGCAGTAGCAAAATATTGACTATATGCATCTTTACATACTTTATATGCAGCTGTAACCTCACCAGAATATGGTGCATCTGGCACTGCTTGCGTTTCAACAGTCACAGCTCCAATTGTAGCACGCACTGCATCAAGAGTAATCACACCATCTGTAGCAATTTTCTCTGCTACTGAACGAATTGATTCGTCTGCAATTTCACTAACTTTAAGTTGAGCTTCGCCTGCAAGAAGCACATCCGGATTTGTCAATGTAGCACACAACCAATCAGCTGTTTTCACAACCTCTTTAACATGGAGTTTGCCATCTCCATCAGTATCCATAAGTTTAAGACTTGCTTCATCAATCTCCAAACCTACAGTAGGACACGACAAAACGGTCCACAACTTTTCATCCAATTCGCCCAAATGACGAATATCTTCACCCGACTGAATTTTCACTCGAGTAGCACCCCCTATCGAGGCGTATGTCCATTTATAATTTGCCATATATTAGATATTTAGTATTTTAGTAACGAGTAGCGAGTAACGAGACTTACTCACTTCACCAATTTATATTAAAACTATTATCTATTCCTTATTACCTATTCCTTATTCCTTGGACGTAGTACGCTGCGTCCCTACTTGCTCCTTGTTCCATAGCTTTCGCTTCATTCCAAATCTCATCCATCTCTGCAAGTGTCATATCTTTGAGATTACGACCCTGCTTAATAGTCTTCTCTTCAAGATAATTGAAACGACGAATAAATTTCTTATTTGTGCGCTCAAGCGCATTTTCTGGATTGATTTTATACAATCGAGCCGCATTTATAATCGAGAACATAAGGTCACCAAACTCTGCCTCCATCTTGTCGGCATCACAATTCCTAACTTCTTCCTTAAATTCGCCTATCTCCTCTTGCACCTTATCCCACACCTGCTCACGCTCTTCCCAATCAAAACCCACATTACGAGCCTTATCTTGTATTCTATGCGCCTTAATCAATGCAGGCAACGCCGAAGGCACACCGCTCAACACCGATTTATTACCCTCTTTCTCCTTCAATTTTATCTGTTCCCAATTCTGTATCACTGCATCAGGCGTATCGGCATTCACTTCGCCATACACATGAGGATGACGGAATATCAATTTATCACACAACGCATTACATACATCAGCAATATCAAACTCATCTTTTTCTTGCGCCATAAGAGCATAAAAAACTATATGCAACAACACATCGCCCAACTCTTTTTTAATATTTGGCATATCAAGTTGCTGAATAGCATCCACAAGTTCGTATGTCTCTTCAATCGTATTACAACGCAACGAATCGAACGTCTGCTTTCTGTCCCACGGACACTTCTCACGCAAAGTCTCCATCACATCAAGCACACGCTCAAACGCCTCCAACTGTTTTTTTCTATCTGATTTCATTTTTTAGATTTTTAGATATAAGACACGAGATACGAGAATTACTCGCTTCGCTCGTTTGGACGTAGCACGCTACGTCCCTACTTGATGTATGGTCCTTTGTATGAACCAACCACCTCATTGCCGAGTTGATCTTCAAATGTAAAAGTCATATTCAACGACTCTTCATCAATACTGATAATCTGAGCACTACCTGCCACTATATTTGCCTTACCCACCGATGACCCGTTATAAAACATCTGCCAATACGTGCCCCATGCCGTATTTTTAAGTTTATGCCCATAAAGCACCGACATAACATCATCTGCCTTCATCGACACCAAATAATCTCCTGCAGTAGGGTATTCCTCTTGCGTATCATGCACTCCAACAACGAATTGCACACCCGATTTTATCTTACCTACATCAGCAAATCGTGCCGTAGTAGAATAGAATGTAAACTCAAAATAATTACTATTTTCCGTAAACAAATATCCCCAATTTGTCATCACTGGCATAGCCAACTGACACGAGATAGTATCGAAAGCCAACTCGCCATACCCCTTTTGGTCAAGTGTATAGTTATAGGTATAATCACCAAGATACGAACCCACAACCGAATCGCCATCTGCAGTAATCAACGAAAAACCAAACTTACGATAACCATCTACCGTATCAACCCTCAATTCTCCATCAACCAACTGATAATAAAGTGTATCTACTCTAATAGCAGTATCTTTCGGCACTTCAGGATAAACTATCAATTGCGATGAATCCGACACCAACTGATATTCTCCACCTACTTCAAAATCCTTAGTCGCCGACAAAAACCTCGCATCCAATACCACACCATATCCCGAAGTCGTTGTCTCACTCACAGTATAAGTCGCAGGATAAGCCAAAAATCGCAATAAATAACCATCATCGTCATACCCCACATGCTCCACTTTCACCTTCTTTATTGAGTATTTCGACTCTCCCCAACTAAAGCTACCACCTTGCACAACTACCCTCTCCTTTTCACACGAACAGAGAAAAAGAGAAAGCAGTAAAACTATTATTGTGCATCGCAAACCGAAAAACAAACTTTTCGGCAAATAATTATGCATTATGAATTATGAATTATGAATTATGAATTAATCAAAGGCTCCACTCAAAGCCGTCTTTTGTATCTTTGATAGCAAAACCAAGAGCTGTCAATTCGTTACGAATCTTGTCACTTGTAGCCCAATCTTTATTGCGTTTAGCCTCAAGACGCATTTCGAGCAATAAATCAATTGCCTTTTTGTATGCCTCGTTACTACCTGAGCCCGATTCTGTTTGAAGTCCAAGTATATCTTCGATAAAGAGTTTGAACACATCTTTCAATTCAGCCAAATCTGCTTCGCTGATAGTACCTTTACCATCTGATACTGTGTTGATTGCTTTTGCTGCTTCAAACAAGTGTGAGATAACTATCGGAGTATTCAAGTCGTCGCACATAGCCTCCTCACAACGTTCACGCAAGCCTGCCACTTCAACTGTAGTCTCTTTGCCTGCTTGTAGTTTTTGCAAACGTTCGTATGCCTCCATCAAGCGAGCCAAACCTTTTTCCGATGCCACCAATGCCTCTGACGAGAAATCGACAGTCGAACGATAGTGTGCTTGAAGGATAAAGAAACGAATAGTCATCGGCGCAAATGGCTGAGTAAGCAATGGGTGATTACCTTCAAAGAATTGGTCAAGAGTAATAAAGTTACCCAACGATTTACCCATCTTTTGTCCGTTGATAGTAATCATATTGTTGTGCATCCAATATTTCACCGACTCATGTCCAAGTGCTGCGCACGATTGTGCAATCTCTGCCTCGTGGTGAGGGAACATCAAGTCCATACCGCCACCGTGGATATCGAATGTATCGCCAAGATATTTTGTACCCATAGCCGAGCACTCCAAATGCCATCCTGGGAAACCTTCACTCCATGGCGATGGCCAGTGCATGATATGCTCTGGAGCTGCTTTTTTCCACAATGCAAAGTCTGCCGAACGACGTTTCTCGCTTTGTCCGTCCAATTCACGAGTAGTTTCGAGCAACTCATCAATATTACGGCCTGAAAGTTTTCCGTAATTATAATCTTTATTATATTTTTCTACATCGAAATACACCGAACCTTCTGATTCGTATGCATAACCTGCTTCGAGAATCTTTTTCACAAACTCGATTTGTTCGATAATATGTCCCGATGCGTGTGGCTCAATTGATGGTGGCAACACATTGAGTTTCTCCATTGCTTTATGGTAACGCAACAAATAGTGTTGTACCACCTCCATAGGCTCCAATTGGTCAAGACGAGCCTTTTTAGCAATCTTATCTTCGCCATCATCAGCGTCATGCTCAAGGTGACCTACGTCAGTAATATTACGCACATAACGCACCTTATAACCAAGGTGAGTCAAATAACGAAACAAAATATCGAATGTTATCGCAGGGCGAGCGTGACCCAAGTGGCCGTCGCCGTAAACAGTTGGTCCACAAACATAAAGACCAACATTAGGCGCATGTAGAGGCTCAAAAACCTCTTTCTTACGCGACAAAGTATTATAAACGTTCAATTTCATATTTTGATATATTTTATTATTATTATTCCAATCAACCCACAAAGTTACAAAATAATTATCGTTTTTGCAAATTTACAATATTATTTTCTAATCTATTTTTTATTTTATCTTTTTGAAGCTTTTGAATACTAAATTGAGAAACATCGTAAACCATGTCACGCTCAATATATAACTCACCATTATATTTACCTTTAATTTTTGAACCATTTTGAGTTTTTACTCCAAATTGAACTTCATTTTCTTTAATTGTTATACTTCCTTCTTTTACTAAAAAATATTCTTCTTTTTCTGTTTCTTCGTTCCATCTAGCTACAAACGAAGGGAATGCACTTAAATCTTCGTCGCCATAAGTATCAGCCCCTGGACTTTGTGCAGCTGTGCCGATAGTGTGTTCTTGTGATACTAAATAGGTACCATAGATATCTTGTCGATTTTCTGGTTTGCTATAACACATAAAAACTGCAGCATATTCTTCCGAATAAAGTGATACGCATATTGTGTTCATACTATTCCCAAACCAAAATGTTTGAACGTCATATAAAATATCGTTTTCTGTAAAAGTTATTTCTTTATTTAGTACTTCAGGTTCTATATTGTCGCATTGCAAATCATAGTAAGATGTATCAGTTATAGTTGGTTTCCCTTCAAAAACAAATGTAGTAGGCTGATCATCGATAGTGGTTTTAATACGAAATTCAGCCGCTTCCCAATTTGAGTTTTTATCGAATACAACATCAAATTTATCTGGCTCGATAGTTTCAACTAATTTTCCATCTACTATCCTATGAATGTTTACTGCGCATTTACCAGGTTCAAGCATTGTAGGGTCAATAAAAAAGCGGTCACTAAATGAAGTAGTCGATTTGCTTTGTGTGGTTACAGGAAAAATATATTCGTTAGTATATGATAATAAATTGATTTCTAAACCATAACCTGAACCCGTAAGGGTTTTCGTAATAGTGTCGAAATTTACACTATCTGTTGATAATCTAAACGAAAATGAATGTATATTAGGCAAAGCAAAATCTTCTATACCTAAAATATAAATATGGGCATTTTTTAGACCTATGGAATTTCTGTAAGAGTCGGGATTACATGAATTCAATATAATCCCAAATATTATTACTACAACAATAAAAAAAAGTGATTTCTTCATGATAAAATAGATTTTAGTTGTTAGTAATTATTTTAAACGTACTAAGATAAATATATTTTTTGAATTTCAAAAATTTTAAGTGTTTTTTACAATCTGTTTAGAAAGTTTACTTTCCTCACTCAATCCAGAATAGCATTCGTGCATTCCGTGTGCAATAAAAACTATATCTACTCATATATCTCCGCAAGATAAATTTGTTCCGTCTGCCCTGGCGTAGGAATCAAATGCGCCTTACGTCCAATCGTATGCAAATCCATAATCGACGAATACCCCGAACGACACACAATCTGCTTAGCCTCTTGCATATACCACTGCAACAACTCCGTCGGCAAA
>JBGVPL010000018.1:0-9111 GCA_045126975.1 Candidatus Aphodosoma sp.
GTTGGGCATCTACGACATCAAGATTGATATCGCGCGGATTTTCGATTGCATTAAGAATTGCAGTTTTGGTAATTTCGTGAAAAACAATACGATGAGTCTCTTTATCTTTCAAACCTAATACTTCGTATAAGTGCCATGCGATAGCTTCTCCCTCGCGGTCTTCATCGGATGCTAACCATACGACATCAGATTCTTCCGCCGATTTGCGTAGGTCGGCAACGAGTTTTTTCTTATCAGATGGAATTACGTAATCTGGTTTGTAGTTTTTTGTTACATCAATACCGAAATCTTTCTCCTTCAAATCGCGAATATGTCCGAAACTAGACATAACACGATAGTCTTTTCCTAAAAATTTCTCAATAGTCTTTGCTTTTGCAGGAGACTCAACAATTACCAAATTCTTTTGCATAAAAATATGTAAACTGAAAATTGAAAGTTGAAAGTTGAAAGTTGAAAACTAAAAATCACTGTTTTACAGATAAATAAGTGATTATAGAATAGCCTTTACGCATTAAGTCAGAGAACTCAAAATTCAAATTTCACATTATATAATATAGGATTCAAAAATTTTTGCAAAGTAACAAAAAGTATTGCATACTGACAAAATTTTCAATAAATTATTTTATTTTTTTAATAAATAGGCTTTTTTTCAAGTATAAACAATGGTTTTCGAAAGATTTACCAAAAAGATACCTTACATCTCAAAAAAAAGTAGTATCTTTGCATGAAATATTGTTTATTCGGAAATAATATGAAAACAGTAACATTAAAAGATAAAACTTTTGGAATTTCGATACCTGAAGCTAAATTATTTGAAGCTATTGACCGAATAGCAGAAAAAATGAATACTGACTTAGAAGGAAAGAATCCGTTGTTCTTAATTGTACTTAATGGTGCTTTTATGTTTGCTTCGGATTTGTTGAAACGCGTAGAAATTCCTGCTCAATTGTCGTTTGTGAAAGTGGCATCATATTGCGGAACTTGTAGCACAGGAAATGTTACTGAATTAATTGGTCTGAATGAAGATGTTAAGGGTCGAACAGTTGTAATAATTGAAGATATAGTTGACTCTGGCCGCACAATGTATGGAATGGTTGAAAAATTAAAAACATTAGGGGCTGAAGATTTGCGTATCGCAACATTATTTTTTAAGCCTGAGGCATTGAAATATGACCTCACGATTGATTATGTTGCAATGAATATCCCTAACGACTTCATTGTAGGATATGGACTTGATTATGACGGGTATGGAAGAAACTTAAGGGATATTTATACCTTAATTAATGAGGAGTGAGGAATTAATGAGAAATGAGGAATTAATGAAATAATAATTAAACACTAAATAAAAATGCTTAATATTGTAATATCAGGTGCTCCTGGTTCGGGTAAGGGCACTCAAAGTGCTATTATAGTTGAAAATTATGGGCTCACACATATCTCAACAGGAGATATGTTGCGTGAAGAAATTAAGGCTGGTACTGAAAATGGTAAAAAGGCAGAAGTCCTTATCAATGATGGTAAACTTGTACCAGATGAAATGATTATTGCTATGCTTCATGACCAAGTGCAAAAACACCTTAAAGATGGTGATAATAAAGGCTTTATATTCGATGGATTCCCTCGTACTGCTGCCCAAGCTGTTGCACTTGACAAAATGCTTCACGAACTTAAAACAGAAGTGAGTTGCATGCTCCACATGCAAGTGGAACACGATTTGCTTATCGAACGTTTGCTCAATCGTGGTAAAACTTCAGGTCGTGCAGATGATAACCTTGAAACTATTCAAAAACGTCTTGATGTGTACAATTCTCAAACTTTGCCTGTGATTGAACACTATAAAAATTCAGGTCGCTACAAAGCTGCTTGCAACAACTCTTCCGTTGAAGCTTGCTTTGCACAAGTGAAAGAAATCATTGATAATCTATAACACAGTAATGAGTAACGAGTCGAGAGTAACAAGAGCCTTTTGAGCATCAAACAAACTCACAAAAACAAAGTTCGCTACTCACTAATAAAAATATAAATACTTACGAAGCAAGTAATGAGTACCAAAATCTCGCTACTCACTACTCGCTACTAAAAATCTATCAAATGTCAAATTCCAATTTTGTTGACTACGTAAAAATCTTCTGCCGTTCGGGCAAAGGTGGAGGCGGTTCGACCCACTTCCACCGCGAGAAGTATATCCCCAAAGGCGGTCCTGATGGGGGTGATGGCGGTCGTGGTGGCCATATCATTCTTCGCGGAAACAAAGACTATTGGACTTTGCTCCACCTGAAATTCGCACGCCATATTTTTGCAGGCGATGGCGGACATGGTAGTGGTAGTCGCAGTTTTGGAGCCGACGGCGAAGATAAATATATTGATGTACCTTGTGGTACAGTGGCTTATGATGCTGATACTGGTGAATATCTATGCGATATCACTGAAGACAAACAAGAAGTCATTCTCTTAAAAGGTGGTCGTGGCGGTCTTGGCAATTGGCATTTTCGCACAGCTACAAACCAAACGCCTCGATATGCACAACCAGGTGAACCAAGAGTGGAACGTAGTGTGATTCTCGAACTTAAGGTGTTGGGTGATGTTGGTCTTGTTGGTTTCCCTAATGCAGGTAAATCAACCCTATTGAGTGTCGTATCAGCAGCTAAACCAGAAATTGCAAACTATCCGTTTACAACCCTTGTACCTAACCTTGGTATCGTATCATACCGCGGAGGTAAGTCATTCTGTATGGCAGATATCCCAGGTATTATCGAAGGAGCAAGTCAAGGAAAAGGCCTTGGATTACGTTTCCTTCGCCATATCGAACGCAATGCTATTTTGCTTTTCATGATTCCTGCCGATAGCGACGACATCAATAAAGAATACAATATTTTACTCAATGAATTGAAGGAATACAACCCTGAACTTATTGATAAACAACGTATTCTTGCTATCACTAAAAGTGATATGCTTGACGAAGAATTGATGCAAGCTTTAAAAGCTGAATTACCACAAGATATACCTCACATTTTCATTTCTGCTGTGTCAGGCTACAATATTACAGAGTTGAAAGACTTACTTTGGACGGAAATCAATAAAGAAGAAAACCGCGTTAATACATTCACTCACCGCAATCTCGACATTCAACGCCCAACTATCGATGACGAAGAAAGTGATTGGGATGAAGAATTGGAAAACTTTGATGATGAGGATATTGAGTGGGATGAAGATTGGAATGATGATGACGATAATGCTGGTGGATACATGGTAGATGATATAGAATATGTTTAATTAATTCATAATTTAAATAATACTTTTTTGTTAAATTATAGAAATATCAAAACAAAAAATTACATTTTTCAATAGCACACAAATAAAAAAGTCGCAATTTTAGTGATAAAATTGCGACTTTCGATATTTATATACACATCCACAATTGATATTACGCTTATTCACAATGTATAATCCGATGATTTTATCTATTTATACGTGATTTTTTCGCATTTTTATTTGGTTTATAAATTATTTTATTTACCTTTGCTTCGGAAATAAAAAACACTTTTATTAAACAATAGTTTTTGAGTTTTCATAATAAGAGATTGATTTTAGATAATAGATTTTGTTTGTAGTTATGGATTTTTGCAAGTCGCTGTGAAGCGCTGACCAAAAATCCATATCTTTTTTTTTATATCCACCCCAATTTAGTTATTTCTGATTCAAAATTTGGTGTAAAAATGCCTTTACCTATATTTTCTTTAATTTCATTCCACGACCAAAATCGTCCTTCTGATACCTCTGTTGGATCTGGATTGAATTTCCCATCATAAACACATTTATAAACATATACCAACTCAGCTTCTACTACCGAACAAAATTCATAACGCATCAAAAACTGAGGTACAAAATCCCTTACCCCCAACTCTTCCCTCGTTTCTCGCAATAAAGCATCTTCGACAACCTCACCATAATCAATATGTCCACCCACTGCAGTATCCCATTTGCCAGGTTGTATCTTCTTAGTCATCACGCGCTTCTGCAAATACAAATCACCTTGAGAATTAAAGATATGTAAATGCACTACAGGATGTAAAATAAACGTTCCCGCATGGCATTCTGTACGAGTTGCCGAACCAATAACGTCGCCTTGAGAATTTACTATTGGAAATATTTCTTCTTGCATATAAATAAAATATTAAATATTAAACACGAGATACAAAACTAACCATCTCATATCTCGTGCCTTATATCTTATGTCTCACATCTCGTGTCTATAAAATTATTTTGAAGCATCAAGTCCAAAACGACTCCAACGAATTTTACCATCGAACCATTTCACATCTCTATCTAACGACAACCACACAAACACTGGACGTCCTACGATATGGTCTTCTGGCACAAATCCCCACATACGTGAATCGGCTGAATTATGTCGATTATCACCCATCATCCAATAATAATCCATTTTGAAGACATACTCTGTTGCTGGTTCACCATTGAGATATGCCACCCCATTGCGATAGTCAAGAGTGTTACGTTCATAATTCACGATACATGGACGGTAACGCAAAATATTATCTTCGGTAAGTTGGATTGTATCACCTTTTGCAGGAATCCAAAGTGGACCATAATTGTCTCTATTCCATTTATATGTATATGGCAAAGGATAAATTGCTGTATGCATTTCAGGCAATATCTTTTCCACAGCCACTTGCGTAACCATAGGCATTGCTTTCACTTTATTCAACACCTCTTCGGTCATTGCCATTACATAAATTGGACCCCAAGAGCCATTGTTTTTAGGCTCCATGCCTATGCGTGTCAAATATGGAGCATAATCGTTACCATTAAGCGTAGATGTTTCGGTAACACTAACTCCCAATTTATGTAATGCATCGGCAGTAAATGTCGCGCCATTTGTTTGAACAAAATAGTTATGTTGCACTCCTTTAGGGTTTTCAAACACTTCTCCATCAACATATAACACATTGTCGCGCAACTCAATAGTCTGACCCGGCAAGCCTACACAGCGTTTAACGTAATTCTCACGACGGTCAACAGGACGCACCACTAATTCGCCTAATTGAGCCTCTTGTTGACGTATTTTTTTAGCTCCAGTAGCCATACGCTCCATGAAATTGTCGTATGGAATCACACTATCATGCTTAAACGTACGAAAAGCAATAGTGCTTTGTGCTGCTTGAAAACACAATGAATAATAATCTGGATTTGCACACAATTGTGGTACTGTATCACCAGCAGGGAAGTTAAATACCACAATATCACCCAATTCCACTTTATCCCAACCTTTCAATCGGCGATACTCCCATTGTGGTTTTTCGATATAAGATTTACCTCCGCCCAACCACTTAGGAAATGTGTGTTGCACAAGTGGAAACGACAATGGAGTATTAGGAATACGAGGACCATAACTGCATTTGCTCACTGCAAGAAAATCCCCCACTTTCAAAGTCTGTTCCAACGAAGAAGATGGAATTTGATAGTTTTGAAACAAATAAAGATTGATAAAATAAACTGCTACCAACGCAAAAACTATCGCATCAATCCATGAACAAATAGTATAAATCACACTATTTTCATGCGGATTGGTCTTACCTTTTTTTCTATCTTCATCCGACACTGGTTCATACTTTTTCCACCAAGTCCAAGGAATAAATTTAGTGATAAATATATCAAAAATAAATGGATACAACAACAGCCACCAATAGTTGCCAACCCACACAATAAACAACACATAGATAAGCGACCAAACAGCCAACTTAATCCACGATGAAATCGGTCTTTTTAAACGAGAATTATTCATATTTTAGATATTAAGTAACGAGTAGCGAGTAACAAGACTTTCTCGCTTCGCTCGTTTTATTTTTATTCCTTCATTAAATCCGACATCGAATAAAATCCAGCAGGTTTACCCACCAAAAATTCGGCTGCCACCACTGCTCCTAAAGCAAATCCTTCACGCGATTTTGCCTCATGCATGATAGTTATAGTATCCACCGCCGAGTCATATTTTACAATATGAGTACCAGGCACTTTACCTTCACGCACAGCCTCTATTGGAAGTTGGTAGTTGAGAGTTGAGAGTTGAAAATTTTCCCCTTCCCGTACCTCATTCAAAACCCACTCCGTCTTTCTATTAAGATTTTCCAAAATACCTTCTGCCAACGTAATAGCTGTTCCGCTTGGAGCATCTTTTTTCTCTGTATGATGTATCTCTGTCATCGCCACATCATAATTGACATAACGATTCATCATTGCAGCCAAACGTTTATTCAATTCAAAAAACAAATTAACTCCTAACGAGAAATTCGATGCCCAAAACAAAGTATAGCCCTTTTCAGCAATCTCCTTTTTTAACTCTGGCAACACTGCGTTCCATCCCGTAGTTCCCGACACCACAGGCACTCCTGCAGCCCATGCCCTACGATAATTCTCTACAGCTTTTGCTGGAATAGTAAACTCTATCGCCACATCTGCCGACGCAAATGCCGCCGACTCAAACTCATCCTGATTGTCAACATCAACCTTCGACACAATCTCATGTCCTCGTTCAAGGGCAATACGTTCAATGATATGCCCCATTTTTCCATATCCTATTAATGCTATCTTCATATTATGTCCTTTTGTCTTAAAAACTCAATTTTCACGTATAAAATCCAATGCTTCAAACACCTCTTCTTTTGTAACTATCTGATTGATACGCACATCACCTACACCTGCAAGCAAAGTGAAATTTATCTCATCGCCACTATTCTTTTTATCATGTTTCATTAAATCATATAACTGTTCATACTCTTTACATGAATATGGAAACGCCCCATAATACTCTTTTGCAAAGGCTACTATCCTCATCAATACATCTTTATCAAAACGCAATTTAATAAACGACAAATACAACTCCGCCACCATACCCCACATCACTGCAAAACCATGCAACATAGGCTTGCCTAACTCATACGACAACGACTCGAACGCATGCCCCACTGTATGTCCAAAATTCAATGCCTTACGTTGCCCTTTCTCTTGTGGGTCAAATTCTACAATCGTCTCTTTAATATCTAAATTTTGTTTCAACAACAAAGACAATCGACTGCCATCAAACTCGTCTAAATCATACGCCAACGTCTGCTCCAACAATATCGAATCCGCAATCAACGCATGTTTTACCATCTCGGCATATCCCGACAACTTATTTTTAAAATCAAGAGTTTCAAAAAACTGTGGTTTTATCAACACTTTTTCTGGCGAAGCAAATGCACCTATCTCATTTTTCAATCCTCTGAAATTCACTCCAGTCTTACCCCCAGTCGCAGCATCAACAACACCAAGCAGCGTTGTAGGTACATTCACAAATCGCATTCCACGCTTAAATGTTGCTGCCACAAATCCACCTAAATCAGTTACAACACCCCCACCCACATTCACCAATAACGACGACCGAGTAGCTCCATTATCAACCAATTCATTCCAAACCTCAACAGCCGTTTCTATCGTCTTAATCTCATCTCCCGCCTTTATTTTTATCACCTTAACTTTATCAAATACATCCACATCTCCTGTCTCGTGTCTCGTATCTCGTGTCTCATGTCTTAAGATTGGCAAACAACATTCTGCCGTATTCTCATCAACCAACACAAAAACCCTATCGACAGCCAAAGATTTCACTACGGCCACCAATTGCCCCACCACATCATCCGTTACAACAAAATTCCTCATATTACTATCTGTTGACTGTTGACCGTCGACTGTTGACTGTTATTTACTCATCTCCAACATCTTATGTATTGGACGCACAGCACGTTCACGAATCACCTCATCCACCTCAATCGCTGGTTGCTCATCGCGTAAGCAGAGATACAATTTTTCAAGTGTATTCATGCGCATATAGTCACACTCATTTTTCGAACAAGCACGACCTGCAGGAGGTACAGGGATAAACTCTTTCTGTGGGCAACGTTTTTGCATTTCATGCAAAATACCCGACTCTGTGCACACGAGGAACTGTGTATATTCGCCATCCACCGCATAATTCAACAATGCCTGAGTCGAACCCACCACGTCTGCCAAATCAGCAATCTCTTTTTTACATTCTGGGTGAACCAAAACTTTTGCTTCTGGATATTGAGCTTTAAGTTCAATCAATTTTTCAAGCGAGAACTGTTCATGCACATGGCACGCACCATTCCACAACAACATATTTCTACCCGTAACAGCATTAATATAACCACCTAAATTTCTATCTGGCCCAAAAATCAATTTCGCATCTTTAGGGAATTGGTCAACAATCTTACGTGCATTAGTCGAAGTAACCACCACATCAGTATGAGCCTTCACCGCAGCCGTAGTGTTCACGTACGAAATCACCGTATAATCAGGATGTTCTGCTACAAATTTACCAAACTCATCAGCATTACAACTATCAGCCAACGAACAACCTGCTGCCAAATCAGGCACTAAAACCTTTTTCTGAGGCGAAAGAATCTTAGCAGTTTCACCCATAAAGTGTACACCACACACAACCAAAATATCAGCATCCGACTTCTCTGCCCATTGAGCTAAAGCAAGACTATCTCCCACGACATCAGCAACATCTTGTATTTCACCAACTTGGTAATAATGCGCAAGAATCACAGCATTTTTCTCTTTACGTAAACGGTTAATTTCCGCAATCAATTGTTCTTTTTCCATAACATTAGATATTTAGTAGCGAGTAGCTAGTAACAAGACTGCTATTCAGCGTTTAGATTATTTAATCTGCAAAGTTACTAAAAAATGCACAATTCACAATGCACAATTCACAATTTTTGTAAATTGAAATTTTTTCGTAACTTTGCATTTTAAAAATAAAACAAATAAAACTCGCGAAGCGAAAAAATCTTGCTACTCGCTACTCACTACTAACAATCAAAAAAATGGCATTACAATGTGGTATCGTAGGGTTGCCAAACATCGGTAAATCAACCCTTTTCAACTGTCTTTCTAACGCAAAAGCCCAATCGGCTAACTTCCCTTTCTGTACAATCGAACCTAACGTAGGTGTTATCACCGTACCTGACGAACGCCTAAATAAACTTGCTGAACTCGTCAACCCACAACGCATAGTACCAACTA
>JBGVPL010000019.1:0-31258 GCA_045126975.1 Candidatus Aphodosoma sp.
CTACATCAAGAACGAAATAATCATCATTCACTTTTGTTTTATTCAAACTATCCCACACAAGTGTAATTTTATCTCCATTCTTTTGATATATAACCAATCGTGTAGGTAAATTTGCTTTATTCAATCGCAATTCTATACGAAAATACTCACTTTCTTTTGGGTCGGTAGGATAAAAGTTGATTGCACCATCTTCGCCTTGCGATATTTTGTCTTTTGACACATAATACTCTATCATTGCCAAAGGATTAATCTCACGCAACTCCTCTTTTGTAGGTTCTGTAATCGAAACTTCATTATATTCCGATACAAATATCCATTGCGTACGACCATCAAATTTAGTCTCATTTGCACCAAGTGTCATTCGGAATTTATTGCCCTTAATAGTCAAATCACCCGACTGTTTATCTGTAGTTTCACTTTGCGCATTATAATATAAAAGCGTAAATCTCCCATCGTATGCCGATTGTTTCAATTCCGAAACAACCGCCTTCACTCTACGTTCCGCCTCTCTATCATTTTGAGCAAACAACACAAAAGGCAACACTGCAAACAATATAAATATTATCTTCTTCATACCTATAAGACTCTATTTCTCCCAAAAAGTTTATTCTCCTTACCTCCCTATTCCTTGTTATATTCTCCCCATTCTTAAGGGAAGTCCCACGTAGTGGAGAGGGGTTTTAATCCTTATTCCCTATTCCCTATTATATTCTCCCCCTGTCTTAGGGGGAGTCCCACGTAGTGGGGAGGGGGTTAAATCCCTATTCCCTATTTACATCACATTGATGCCAAAATATTCTCCAACTCCATTTCAGTAGAAACAAGCACTTCACGAGGTTTACTTCCACGAGCTGGACCTACAATACCAGCCACTTCCAATTGGTCCATAATACGACCTGCACGGTTGAAACCTATATTATATTTACGTTGAATATAGCTTGTCGAACCCATTTGATTACTTACAACAAAGCGTGCAACCTCTTCGAAATAAGGGTCTTTTTTGCTCAAATCTACTCCCGACAAATCTTTATTCTCGCCTTCTGGTATTGGTGGTTCTGGCAATTCGAATGGTGCAGGATAGCCTTGTTGCTCACTAATATATTCAACCACTCTTTCCACCTCCGGAGTATCAACAAACGCACATTGCACACGTACAGGCGAATCGCCTTGTAAATAAAGCAAGTCACCTTTACCCACCAATTGTTGCGCTCCTGACTGGTCAAGAATAGTCTTAGAATCGATACCACTCGACACCTTAAATGCCATACGCGCTGGGAAGTTGGCTTTAATCACACCTGTGATGATATTCACAGAAGGACGTTGAGTTGCCAAAATCAAGTGCATACCTACCGCACGTGCCTTTTGTGCTATACGTGCAATCGGAGTTTCCACCTCTTTACCCGCAGTCATAATGAAGTCTCCAAACTCGTCGATAATAATCACGATATAAGGCAAATACTTATGTCCTTTATATGGATTCAAGCGACGATTGATGAATTTTTCGTTATACTCTTTGATGTTACGCACATTGGCATCCATCAACAATTTATAACGGTCTTCCATCTCTTGTACAAGCGAATTGAGTGTCGAAAGCACCAACGATGTATCGGTAATAACAGGTGTTTCTGCATCTGGAATTTGTGCCAAGAAGTGTTTATCGATATTACGATACATGCTAAACTCTACCATCTTAGGGTCAACCAACACAAATTTCAATTGCGAAGGGTGTTTTTTATAAAGCAAAGAGGTGATAATAGCATTCAAACCTACCGATTTACCTTGACCTGTAGCACCAGCTACGAGTAAGTGTGGAGCTTTTGCCAAGTCGAACATAAATACCTCATTCGTAATCGTACGACCCAATGCCACAGGTAATTCCATCTTCGACTCTTGGAATTTTTTAGATGCTATAGTTGCGTGCATCGACACAATTTTAGGGTTCGAATTTGGTACCTCAATACCGATAGTACCCTTACCCGGCATTGGTGCAATAATACGAATACCAGTAGCCGCAAGCGACAACATAATGTCCGACTCAAGATTCTTAATCTTCGAAATTCTAATACCATCCTCAGGCACAATTTCGTACAATGTGATAGTAGGACCAATTGTTTCAAATATCTTCTTAACACCGATACCAAAGTTCTTCAACGTAGTGATAATCTTCACCTGATTGGCTTGTTGTTCCTCTTTCGAAAGTGTAACAGCCTGATTAGGATACTCTTTCAACAAATCAAGTGTAGGATATTTGTAATACGACAAATCCAACGTAGGGTCGTATGGCTCAAGATTCTCCTCTACCCTCTCCTCCTCTTTTACCTCTACAGTCTCTATTTCAATACCAGTAGAATGCTCGCTCAATTTAGAAGAATCATCGGCAGACATAGCAGATTTCTCTTCTACTTTATCCACTTCAACCTCTACAACTTCTACATTTTCTTCATTTAATTGTGCATTGTGCATTGTGAATTGTGAATTATCCAAAATTTCCACTTCCTCTGTTACACTTGCTTCTTCATCTGTTATCTGTTCTTTGTCATCTGTAATCTCCTCAATCACCTCCTCTTCTTCAATTTCCACCTGTTCAATCTCAATACCCTCTAACTCTTCTTCAATATCAACAACTTCATCTAATGAATCTGACGAGTCTGACAAATCAGACAGTTCAGATTGTTCAGACAAATCTTGTGTCTCGTGTCTTTTATCTCGTGTCTTTATAGGAATAAACAAATTCTGAATCATAGGAATAGTTGCCGAAAATGCAAATCCTGCAAACACAATAAATGAACCAAGTATTACAAAGAATGTACCCGGTTTACCTATGTTAGAAATCAAATAGTCCGACAAATAAGCACCATAAGCACCGCCGATATTCACAAACGATGTAGCCAACAAGCCTCCAAAGAAGAAATCCAACATCAACGGAGCCCATACAACAAACAACAATGGAAACAAAATCCACTTCCACAACGAATTAACTTCAACACCCATTAAGCGAATCGACACCGCAAATGACATCAATAAAAACGCAAATACTGACACACCAAAACACTCATTAATCAAATAATTAGCCATCAACGCACCATTCACGCCTGTCCAATTTAGCACCTGACGCTTCATATCAGCACGCGACACATCATCTGCCAACACTATACTTTGGTCAGCACCGCCCGTAAAGAAAAACGACACTAATGCCAACAACAAATATAACGAGCAGAAAAACAACACAATACCAAATGCAAAACGAAAACGCTCATCTCGTAAAAACATCAAAATCTTACTCGGTTGTTTCACTTTCTTAACCTTACTCTCTTTCTTAGCCATATTATTTTAGTAATTTTATATTCTTTTGCCCTTCAAGGGCGTATTATTCGCTTACTTATTCACAATTCCTCACTCCTTATTCCTAATTCCTCATTATATTAATGTGCAAAGTTACAAATTTATTTCCATATCTCCATAAAATAATTCACTTTCAATTTACACAACTTATTCACAAAGTAGGAACACAGCACGCTGTATCCTATCAGTCATAAAACTGAAAAAAAATCGGTAAAGCAACAAAAGCCTCACCGATTCACAATATACATTAACCCATTGGCGGAATTAAAATTATTATTAGTTTACTAAAAAGTCCTCGAAGAGGGCAAATTATGCATAACCGCTGTGTGACCGACCACAGGGAGGGAACCTGCGGAAAGGGAATATCTGTATAATATGTCCCCAAAGGGGGCAAACAAATATATGCTTAAACAGTAAAGTATTAACCATTAAACATTTATATTATTTTCTATATTTTCATTATGCTTCAAATTAATTCCGCCAACGGGTTATACACTACTCTTCTTACATTAAGGACAAACTGGACGAATAAGATATATTTTCCAACGACTATTGAAATCTGTACCTTTGCTATCCATCTCAAAATATAAATATGTAGCCATATCTGGTTCTCCCACACAAAGAGAACTAGACCAATAAAGACCAAGATTATTAGATTTAGACCAAACGCGACCACTATCTGTTGATTGATAATATATAGCAGGCATAAAAATAGAATTTCCATTATCTCCTATTATTTTATAACCATAAACATCATTTTGTTTTGTCCACTTCCAATCACAAAGTCGTAATTCATCTTGTTCTTCTTTGGTTGGCATACGCCAAGTACTACCCCAATTTACATGAGCAGCATCATCTTCTAAATCTAAAATAATTTTATCATCTGCATAGCCATTATTACCATATTCACTATCACTACAATATTTAGTTAATTTATCATAGTCTCCAGCGCAATATTTATAACTTTCCCAATATTTACCAGGTTCTTTGGTAACAATTTCTCCCCATGCAAAATAATCACCATCTTCTTCTGGAGAATTTGCACCGATATTGCATGTCGCCCATTTTACAGATAAACCAAGATCAACATACTCATAACCATTATTAGTACCAGAAATTTTGTTGTCTTTATTTTCCTCTCGTTCTTCACAAGCAGTAAAAACAAACAAACTCATTGCTACTAAAGCAATAATTGTAAATAAATTTTTCATAACAAATCCCTAAATTCGTGTCGGGCGCAACTTTTTATAGATTACAAAATAATATAAAAAAAGCGAGAACTTAACTTTCTCGCTCTTGTTAGGTATTTGGCGTGACCTCGGATATACGAATAAGTTAAGCCCACGCTGTCATATACAACGATAGGCATTTCTTAACTTATTCTTTCATATCCTAAAATCGCCAAATTTTAACAAGAGAAAGAATAAAGCAAAAATGCTTTAACAAAACCACCTGAGAACGCTACTCAGTGTAACATGATGCAAAGGTAGAAATTATTTTTCAAATATACAACTACAATATCAATAATTTTCATAATTTTGTTTTCAAAAAAATAGCACATAAATATACACACTGATTCAGTGTGTATATTTTTTCTTTCCCATAAGCAAGCTACCTTTAAGCAAACTGCAAGCAAGAAAACCGTCATGTAAGTAAAACAGAGTTAAACATAATTATTTTTATCTATTATGCGTAAATTCATATCGTAATTGCTCATAATATTCTATTTTAGGCTCTATATCAGTATTTTTATATATTTCATCAATCATTAAATGCCTTTTTTCAACAATATATTTTTGTATAAAATATTCAGTTTCAAGAACTGTTTTTGAACCATAATGACAAACCTCATGACTCAATCCCTCATAACGACGAATATAATATGGACAATCATATTTTTCTAATCTTTTAACTAACGAATTTGGGCCAAAAAATCCATATTTAAACATTTTTATCTTATTGTATGTTACTATATTATCTTCCATGCCATGAAACAACATCGTAGGAGCAGGGCGACGCGCATAATCAACTGAACCCTCTGTTGTTAACACTGCACCCGAATATGCTATTACTCCAGCAAATCGCAATGTATCAGGCAATAAAGCTGTGTACCAACTTCCATTACTATGCATATAATCTGTTTGTAATGCCATGATTGCTCCTGCACTCGACCCTGCTAATATAACTTTATCTCCACCTACACCCTCATTTTCTATCAAATAAACTACCGCTGCCGAACAATCTTCCACAGCTTGATAGATAGCATTTTGTATAGCTCTTACAAATTTCATCCCTTTTAATGCAAAACTCTCCATCCCAAGTCGATAATCAATCGTAGCAACTTTAAATCCTCGCTCACTCATAGCTTTACAATAAGCTACCACAACGCTATCATTACGACTCCCCGATATAAAAGCACCTCCATGCATATACAAAATTACGTAATCTGATTTAGGACTAATAGGTTCATAAATAGTCATATACAAATCAAGCGTATCATATCGTGTTGCATATACAACATTGCGCACATGCGTTGCACTTGTTATTCCGACAACACCAACAAATAATAATAAAAACATTAGTTTTTTCATAGTAATAATTATTAAAAATAAAAGAATATCAATAATTAATAATTTCAATCCAAAAATCTTGCCAATCAGACTCAACAAAAATAATATGTGTCAAAATAAAGAAAGTAAATTATTTTTCAAATATACAGACTATATCAATATTTTTTCATAATTTTGTACTTAACTCTTAATTGATAAATTATGACCCAAAAAGAACGATACAACGGCGTACTACAATACTTTATTGACACCAACGCTAACGACAAACCCGAACTAATATATCGCGACGAATTTTCGCTCCTCGTTGCTGTCATTCTCAGCGCACAATGCACCGACAAGCGAGTGAATATGGTTACTCCAGCCCTCATAGATGCCTACCCTACGGCTGAGGCTATGGCTAAGGCTTCTGTCGAAGATATTCTCCATTATATCAAGTCGGTATCGTACCCCAACGCAAAGGCACGCCATTTGCAAGGTATGGCACAAGCGATTATCGAACATTTCAACGGCATAGTACCTTCAACCACCGAAGAACTCACAACCCTACCAGGCGTAGGTCGAAAGACTGCTAACGTCATCACTGCCGTCTGTTTCAATCAACCTACTATGGCTGTCGACACCCACGTGTTCCGCGTAGCCAACCGCATCGGTCTTACAAACAATAGCAAAACTCCTCTCGAAACCGAAAAAACTCTCATCCGTCATATTCCCCAAGACCTCGTGCCACGCGCTCACCATTGGCTCATACTCCATGGCCGCTACGTATGCACTGCCCGCTCACCTAAATGCTCTGAATGTGGTATAAATAAGTTTTGTAAGTACTTTTCACAACAAAAATAGGATTTCTAAAATTATTTTCCTATCTTTGCAAAGCAAAGTCAATATAGTCCAAATCCAAACGCCAACTGTTGACTATTAACCATTGACTATTGACAATAAAATACCATGAAAGAACGAATTATAGGCCTATACAAATCAATCATCATGCGATTGCAACTAATGCTATCGCCTGTAATTTCGTGGCTTTTCAATGCAGTATCATTAATCAATGCGCTAACATCTATAGTCGTTATCGCAATTCTTATCTACGCTCTCGGCTTTCCTATTGCTTTCGATAAAGCCATTCCGCTACCTCTATTTCTTTTTTCTTTCTATTTTTTCTTCTGCGAATATACATTTAATTTCATTAAACATATAAAATCGCACACTAAATCCTCTTCAACACGATATAAAACAAAAAAACGAATCAACCCTATATTCGTTTTTTTATATGGAGTAATCATATCTTTATCAGTAATATGGCTATTACCAACTGAATGGCTCGAACGCTATTGGTCAACATTCACAATATTGCGCCACAACTACTTAATGATTAGCATCGTAGCCATTGAAGCTCTACTGAAAATATCAGCCGTAATAACCCACTCGCTATCGACCAAAATCTCACCAAGTTGGATTATGGTAGGCAGTTTCTTGACTATGATTTTTGCTGGCACAGGTCTTCTACTACTACCTCGTGCTACAGTCAATGGCATATCGTTTTTCGATGCCCTATTCACTGCCACAAGTGCCGTATGCGTAACGGGGCTTACAACAATCGACGTAGCCACTACGTTTACAACCGCAGGAGACATTATCATTCTATTTCTTATACAATTAGGTGGTATCGGCATTATGACCTTCACCTCATTCTTCGGACTGATGTTTGCTGGTCGTCATCCATCGCAAAACAAAATGCTAATTAAGGACTTAATTGACCCCGACAATAGCGTATCGCAGATATTCACCACCCTCCGCAATATTATTTTCATCACTATAGCAATCGAACTCTTAGGCGCACTATTCATCTACGAGGCAATGGGCAACTACACCCTATATGGTGCATTCGAAGCTATATTCCACTCTGTTTCTGCATTTTGCAATGCTGGCTTCTCTACTCTCGAAACAGGACTATTCCACCCTGACTTCCGCAACAATTACCTGCTACTCAACTCTCTATCATGGCTAATTATTCTTGGCGGTATCGGTTTCCCTATCCTTTTCAACCTTTGGCAATGGATAAAAACCAAATTACAAACTATAATCTACAAACTACAAAAACGCTCTCAATTTTCAACTCTCAACTCTCAACTCTCAACTCTCAACTCTAATACCGTCATCGCTCTAATAATGACTATCGTATTGGTCGTTGGCGGAACTATAATATTTTTCATAACCGAATATAATAGCGTACTCAACGACGATACATCGTTCTTCGGCAAACTATCTACATCATTCTTCCTTGCCACCGTACCTCGTACCGCAGGTTTTTCTTCATTCAGCATGGGTTCACTCACCAATATCTCGGTCGTAATAATGATTCTATATATGTGGATTGGTGGTTCGCCAATGTCCACTGCCGGTGGTATCAAAACTACTACATTTGCCATTGCTTTACTCAACGTAATCAATACATTACGTGGTCGCGACCATATCGAAATCCGCCGACGCACCATTGCCAAACAATCTATCAACCGAGCATTTATCATTATATTCTCATCTCTCGTAGTAGTTGCATTCGGTGTCGTAATACTCTCTATTTTCGAACCTAATCTACCAACTCAATACGCTATATTCGAAGTAGTTTCAGCATTCTCTACCGTAGGTCTCTCTCTCAACCTCACACCCGACTTGACATTCATTAGCAAAATCACAATACTCATCGTAATGTTCATCGGCCGTCTTGGAACTATCACCATCCTCTCTTGCTTCATCTCCAACAAAGGTACCCAATTCTATCAATATCCTACTGAACACATACCTATCAGTTAATACACAATACAAAAACTAACACCGACAGGTCTGTCATTCTTTTGCTGAGATACACCGCAGGTGTAGCAAAGCATATGTAAAAAGAAAATATGTTCTTTTTTCATTATGTATAAAAGAAAAAATCAAATCAATATGAATTATCTAATAATAGGTTTAGGCAATTTTGGCGTAGCTCTCGCTACACGCCTTACTCAAATGGGGCACGACGTTACTGGCGTTGATGCCGACATGCGTGTTGTAGAAGAATATAAATCACAGATTACCACAACTATGTGCGTCAATATCATCGACCAAGTAGCAATTAAATCACTACCACTTGATGATACCGACGTAGTCATCGTGTCGCTCGGCAACCATATAGGCGAATCAATTGTCATCGTATCACTCCTCAAACAAGTAGGCGTAAAACACATCGTAGCGCGTGCCGTAAATCCTATGCACCGTACTATATTAGAAACAATCGGTGTAGACGAAGTCATCGAACCAGAAAAAACTACTGCCGACATTTGGTCCTACTCTGCTGAAGCCGAAAAAATTAAAGGTATATACATAATCGACCACGAACACCAAATTCTCGAATGTCAAATACCCGAAATTCTTAAAGGTCAAAGCCTCACCGAAGCCAATATAGAAGAGACTTTCGATGTTAAACTCATTGCCGTAAAACGCCGTCGCACAAAATTCAACTTCCTCGGTTCGCGTGAATTAGAATACGAAGTCGTAAATACTACCGATGAACCCGACTATCGTTTCGCCGCCAACGACCAAATCGTCATATATGGTTCCCTCAACACCCTCGACCGCTTCAAAAAACAACTTTAATTCAATTCACAATTCATAATGCACAATGCATAATCAACCCATTCGGAATCAATTATGACTGACGAAAACTATATGAAAATGGCGCTTATCGAAGCGCAAGAAGCCTACCGCAAAGGCGAAATACCAGTAGGAGCTGTAGTTGTATGGAACGGACGTATCATCGCACGCGCCCATAATCTCACCGAAACCCTCCACGACGTAACAGCCCATGCCGAAATGCAAGCCATAACCGCAGCAGCCAACATCATGGGTGGCAAATACCTCAAAGATTGCACCCTCTACGTCACACTCGAGCCTTGCATTATGTGCGCTGGAGCACTTGGTTGGAGCCAAATATCACGTGTAGTCTATGGAGCATCCGACCCAAAACGAGGCTACTCCACCTTCTCACCTAATGCCCTACATCCCAAAACAGAAGTCGTATCAGGCATCCTCGCCACCGAATCTCTCGAACTAATGCAATCCTTCTTCGCCGCTCGCCGAAAATAATAAAAAGACAAAATAACATAAAAACATAATTTTTATAAACGTAAATTATCATAAATTAATCATAAATTATTAATTTACGACTAATTAACGTAAATTTACGTTCAAAAAAATAATTAAATTATAATTTTTGTTCTTCTGTCATTATGTTTAAAAAAATATCATGTTCAAATTCAAACAATTCACCATACATCAAGACCGCACAGCAATGAAAGTAGGCACCGATGGTGTACTTCTCGGCGCATGGGCTCCCATTTCATCTAATGCCCAACGCCTACTCGACATCGGCACAGGCACAGGTCTCATAGCCCTCATGCTTGCCCAACGCTTCTCTAAACAATCACAAGACCCTAAATATTGTCCCCCTGTCTTAGGGGGACGAGCCCAACGGGCGGAGGGGGTTATTAATACTCTAAACTCTAAACTCAATATAGACGCTATTGATATTGACCAATCCTCAATCGAACAAGCCACTGAAAATATAAAAAATAGTCCGTTCGCTCAACACATCACCACCTACCACACATCACTACAAGACCATAATCCACAAGAAAAATACGATGCAATAGTCTGCAATCCACCCTATTTCGTGGCATCACTCAAATGCCCTGACGCAGGGCGCACACAAGCTCGCCACACCGACTCACTATCATTCGAGGACCTACTATTCCACTCAGCACGCCTACTTAACGACGGAGGCTCTATATCTGTAATCCTACCCATCACCGAAGGCAACCAACTAATCGAATTAGCCCCAAAATATGGATTCACCCTCACTCATCTCACAGAAGTTCACCCCACTCCAACAGCTCCCCCAAAACGATTACTGTTGCAATTCGTAAAGCAAAACTCTCAACTCAACCATTCCTCACTCCTCATTTCTCATTCCTCATTAACTATCGAAATCACGCGCCACCAATACACCCCTGAATACATCGCCCTAACCCGCGACTTTTATCTCAAAATGTAACTTCCTATATTAAATATTTTTTGTAACTTTGCAGTTTATTCAATGAATAATCAATTGTTCATTCTTAATTGTTAATTTTTAATTTAAAAAAATATGAAACTTTTATCACCTTCTCTTCTTTCTGCCAATTTTAGCAATCTCGAACGCGACATTGAACTCATCAATCGCAGCAACGCAGATTGGTTGCATATCGACATTATGGACGGTGTATTCGTACCTAATATTTCATTCGGTTTCCCTGTATTGAAATACGTAAAACAACTCTGCACTAAACCTTTAGACGTGCATTTGATGATTGTTGAGCCTGACAAATTTATCAACGAAGTGAAAGAAACTGGTGCAATAATGATGAACGTGCACTACGAAGCATGCACTCACCTCCACCGCACTATCCAACGCATTCACGATGCTGGTATGAAAGCTGGTGTTACTCTCAATCCTCACACCCCAGTCGAACTCCTCGAAGACATCGTTGCCGACGTAGATATGGTACTCCTTATGAGCGTAAACCCTGGCTTTGGCGGACAAAAATTCATCGAAAATACCTACGACAAAATCCGTCGCCTCCGTGCTATGATTGATCGCAAAGGTTGTAATACCCTTATACAAGTAGATGGTGGCGTAAACCTCAAAAATGCCGCAGCTCTCTACGAAGCCGGTGCCGACTGCCTCGTAGCTGGCAATGCAGTATTTTCAGCCGACGATATGATACAAACTATCGCCGACCTCAAAAAATAAAATATAAACATCAACTGATAACCGACAACGGTCAACTGACCGTAATTAACTGTGGACTATAGACCATTGACTATTGACTTGATACATTATGATTACAATAAAAGAAGTAAAAACTCGCAAAGAACTGCGCCAATTCATTCGTTTTGCCAACGAACTATACAAAGATAGCCCTTACTACACTCCATGCCTTGAATTCGATGAGATGAATACCTTCAACACAAAGAAGAATCCTGCTCTCGACCATTGCAAATTTACCAATTTCTTGGCATACAAAAACGGAAAAATAGTAGGTCGTATTTCAGCTATTATCAACGACTTGGCTAACGAACACTGGAATTGTAAAAAGGTGCGTTTTGGCTGGTTTGACTTCATTGATGACTACGAAGTATCAAAAGCACTACTTGATGCGGCTGCCAATTGGGGTCGCCAAAATGGAATGACCGCCATGAATGGACCTGTAGGTTTCACCGACTTCGACCATCAAGGGCTCTTGCTCGAAGGCTACGACTACGTATCGCCTATGGCAAGCCTCTACAACTACCCTTACTACATCAACCACTTCGACCGCTACGGTTTAGTGAAAGAAGCCGATTGGATTGAATTCCTTGTAACTACGCCACACCAAATACCAGAAAAAATGGAACGCGTAGCCAAAATAGTAATGGAAAAATACAAAATACGCATCGACAAAGTACGCAGTATCAAAGAGTTGAAAGAAAAGTATGGTTACTCGTATTTCGATGTAATTGACGCAGCATATCAACCACTCTACAACTTCCAACCGCTCACACAACGTCAAAAAGAGTATTATGCCGAGATGTATTTTCCACTAATCAACTTCGATTTCATCACAATCGCAATCAACGAATATAACGAAATAGTAGGCGTAGGCATCGGTATGCCCGACATATCAAAAGCCCTACAAGAGACACGCGGCAAACTATTCCCATTCGGTTGGATAAAACTCCTCAAAGCTCTCAAAGCCAAACAAATGGACACATTCAACCTCTTGCTTATCGCTGTGCGTCCCGACTATCAAAACAAAGGTGTCAATGCCCTATTCTTCTACGACCAAATCCCATATTTCCAAAAATATGGCATCAAATACACCGAGACAACAGCCATCCTCGAAGAAAACTCAAAAAACCAAGCCAACTTCGCCTACTTCGAAACCAAACAACACAAACGCCGTCGCGCTTACATAAAAAATCTATAACAATTTATCAAAAAATAAGAAATCATAAATTACTACAAATAGTTGGAGACCAAAGAAATCGAAAGACTTACAATTAAAAATCGACTCGTGCAACTATAGCAAGCAATATATTATATGGATTTCAAATTATTACATACCGACCCTTATTCTTCTGCTCGTGCAGGGGTAATCACAACCGACCACGGAGAGATTGAAACACCGATATTTATGCCTGTGGGTACTGTAGCATCAGTGAAAGGTGTGCATATTCGTGAGGTAAAAGAAGATGTACAGGCACAAATTATCCTCGGCAATACATATCACCTATATCTACGTCCGGGACTTGATATTTTAGAGAAAGCAGGCGGATTACACAAATTCAATGGTTGGGACCGTCCTATTCTTACTGATAGTGGTGGTTTTCAAGTGTTTTCACTCGCCGACAATCGTAAATTGACAGAAGAAGGTGCTATATTCCGCTCGCATATTGATGGCTCAAAACACTTCTTCACACCTGAGAATGTGGTTGATATTCAGCGTACTATTGGTGCTGATATTATGATGGCTTTCGATGAATGTACGCCAGGTACAGCCGACTATAAATATGCTAAAAACTCGATGGAGCGCACTCATCGTTGGTTGAAACGTGGATTGGAACAATTTGACTCTACGCCTGATAAATATGGCTACAAGCAGACGTTCTTCCCTATTGTGCAAGGTTGTGTTTATCCTGAACTCCGTCGCGAATCAGCCAAATTCATTGCCGACCAAGGTCGCGAAGGTAATGCTATTGGTGGATTGGCAGTAGGCGAACCAACCGAAAAGATGTACGAAATGATTGAGGTGGTGAATGATATATTACCAAAAGACCGTCCGAGATATTTGATGGGAGTTGGTACACCAGCCAATTTGCTCGAAGGCATTGAGCGTGGCGTGGATATGTTTGACTGCGTAATGCCTACACGCAATGGTCGTAACGGTATGTTATTCACACGCAACGGCATTATGAATATGAAGAACAAAAAATGGGCTGACGACTTCTCGCCTATCGACCCTGAAAGTGATTGTTTTGTCGACCTTCAATATTCGAAAGCATACTTACGCCACTTATTTGTAAGTCAAGAACTATTGGCTATGCAAATTGCTTCTATTCATAATCTTGCATTCTATCTATGGCTCGTAAAAGAGGCTCGTAAACATATTATTGCAGGCGATTTCCACACTTGGAAACCTATGATGCTCGAACGCGTCACACGACGTTTATAAAAGACAAAATAACAGAATAACAAAAATTATGTTTCTTATGTTATTCTGTCTTCTAAAACAAAATGAAACGAATTGACATATATATAATCAAGAAATATTTGGGTACTTTCTTTTTGTCGATATTGCTCATTATCACAATATCGGTAGTGGTCGATATATCCGAAAAATTAGATGAATTTATGGATAATAAAGCACCACTCAATGAGATTGTATTCGACTATTATTTGAATTTCATACCCTATTTTGCCAATCTGTTCACACCGCTATTCTCATTTATTTCGGTGATATTCTTCACCTCGAAAATGGCATATAACACCGAAATTACGGCAATATTGGCAGGGGGTGTGAGCTTCAACCGTATGTTGCGTCCGTATGTTATTTCGGCTGTGATTATTGGGGCTATGTCATTCGTACTGAGCGGATATATTATTCCACCAGCCAATGAGGTGCGCTTAGCTTTTGAGGACAAATACATCAAAGCCAACAAGTCGGAAGTGGCACGCCACATACAGATGGAGATTGAGCCAGGAGTTATATTGTACATAGAACGTTACGAAGAAAATCGTAACCGTGGCAACAAAGTGTCGCTCGAACGATTTGATGGTAAAACGCTCATCAGTCGCACTACGGGCAATTCTATAGAATGGAATGAAGCTGATACTATTTGGCACATAAAGAAATACCTCAAACGCGATTTTGACGGTATATATGAAACTATCGAAAAAGGCGACCAGATAGATACAGCACTAAATATTCATCCATCAGAGTTTTTCATTACAGGAGCCCTCGCACCTCAAATGACTAATACCGAACTACACGAGCATATCAAGCGTCAAGAGGCTCGCGGTATGGGTAATACTCAAATGTTTAAAGATGAATATTATAAACGCTATGCCAACCCTTTTGCCGCACTTATCCTTATGTTAATAGGCGTATCACTATCATCGAAAAAAATACGTGGTGGTATGGGACTACAAATCGGTATAGGTATAGCCCTCAGCGCATTATATATATTATTCACTACTGTATCAAGTATGTTTGCCGTTAAAGGTAATATGCCTGTATTGGCTGCAGTTTGGCTACCAAACATAATATTTCTTTTTATTGGTATTGGATTATATTTTAAAGCACCTAAATAGTAACGAGTAATTTAGTAACGAGTAGTGAGAACCATTCGGTATATATTAGAGCATAATCTCGCTAATCGCTACTAAAAATCTAAAAAATGAATTACAAAGATATCATACAAATACTTGCAGGACATCCATTAGTGAAAGATATAACTAAATGGATAAATTCTGGCTCAAAAGGGTTGCAACTCAACGGATTGCAAGCCTCAGGTAAGGGTATGATGCTTAGTGCTATACAACAAACATCTGAAGCAAAAATGCTTGTCGTAATGGAAGATGCCGAAACTGCGGCATATCTCTACAACGACATCAATCGTGCAATGCCTACAGGAAGATGCGGACTACTTCCCTCTTCATATAAAAAATCACCTAAACATGGTGGTTTGGACTTAGCTTCAGAGATTATGCGCACCGACGCACTAAACATAATTCATAAAACAACTTCTAACTCCTCACTCCTAACTCCTCACTCAAACGGTTGGTTAATAGTTACCTCACCCGAAGGACTAATCGAACGCGTAACGCCTCAACAAACATTTGAAACCCAAAGGTTAAGTATACGCAAAGGAGAAGAGATAGACTCAGAAAAGGTAATTCGTTCACTTGCCGAATGGGGTTTTGAATTGGTAGAATTTGTGTACGAACCAGGACAATATGCCCAACGCGGTAGTATTCTCGACATCTTCTCATTCTCTAACGAACGCCCTTATCGCATCGACTTTTGGGACAACGAAATAGAATCGATACGTGTATTCGATATCGAAAAACAACTATCTATCAACGAGGTAGAAGAAATAAGCATACTACCAAACGTAACAGCCAAAGGCGATAAAGAGACTGTTTCGATATTCAATTTCCTACCCTCTGATACTATTATCTGTTGGTCAAATATGACATTCGCCATTGAACGAATCAACGATATATACGACGACACTCTCATCAAACAACACTCAGAAAAAAACGTAGCAGATGTTCTTAATCTACTTATTAACGGCAATATAGCCAAAGAACAAATTGCTAATTTCCGACATATATATTTAAAGAGACACGAGAATAAAAACTCGTCCGACAAGTCCGATCGTCCGACCCATCTGACTAGTCCGACAAGTCCGACTAATCTGACAACTTTCAACTTCAATCAGTCCGCCCAACCTCCATATCACAAAAATTTTGATATCGTAGCCGACTCACTACGCTCATTTATCAATGATGGATATGCCATCCACATCTGCTCCGATTCGAAAAAACAGACCGACCGCATTGCTTCGATATTCGAAGAACGAGGCGACAATATACACTTTACTGCCATAGAAGGCACTATCCATGAGGGTTTTATCGACCACGACCTATCGGTTTGCTTCTTCACCGACCACCAAATATTCGACCGTTACCACAAATTCTCACTCAAATCCGACATTGCCAAAGCAGGCAAGGTATCAATGACATTGAAAGAGATAAATCAGTTACAAATAGGCGATTATGTGGTACACATCGACCATGGTATAGGCAAATTTGCGGGTCTTATGGTGGCTGAAAACAATGGTAAACGCCAAGAAGTCATCAAACTACTCTATCAAAACGACGATGTAATATTTGTCTCTATCCACGGATTGCATCGTATATCGAAATATAAAGGTAAAGACGGCGAACCACCTCGTATCAACAAACTTGGCACTGGCGCATGGGAACGCCTCAAAGAGCGCACTAAGGCAAAAGTCAAAGACATTGCTCGTGACCTTATTCAACTATATGCTGCTCGCAAAGCCGAAAAGGGGTTCCAATTCACTCCAGATAGTTACCTCCAACACGAACTTGAGGCTTCATTTATCTACGAAGATACTCCCGATCAAGCTAAATCTACAGCCGATATCAAACACGATATGGAATCGGCTCTACCAATGGACCGCCTTGTGTGTGGCGATGTTGGTTTTGGTAAAACAGAGTTGGCTATACGTGCTGCCTTCAAAGCCGCTACCGATGGCAAACAAGTCGCTGTACTTGTACCTACTACGGTATTAGCCCTCCAACACTACAAAACTTTCAGCGAACGCCTAAAAGACTTCCCTTGTAAAGTAGAATACCTTAGTCGTGCCAAGAAGCCTGCCGAAGTAAAACAGATAAAACAACAACTTGCCGATGGCAAAATCGACATACTCATTGGCACTCACAAAATAGTTGGTAAAGATATTGTTTTCAAAGATTTAGGACTACTTATTATCGATGAAGAACAAAAATTTGGTGTATCGGTAAAAGAAAAACTAAAAGCTATGAAAGTGAATGTCGATACCCTCACTCTCACAGCTACTCCGATACCTCGTACATTGCAATTCTCACTCATGGGTGCGCGCGATTTGAGTATTCTCACTACTCCTCCATCTAACCGCTATCCTGTTGCGACTGAGGTATGTACCTACGACGATGAGATTATTCGCGATGCTATTGTAACAGAAATGAATCGCAACGGACAAGTATTCCTCATCAACAATCGTGTACAAAACATCTATCTCATCGAACAAAAAGTGCGTGCTCTCGTGCCTGATGCTCGTGTGGCTGTGGCTCACGGACAGATGCCTACCGAACAACTTGAAGAGACCATTATCGACTTTATCGACTACGAGTATGACGTACTAATTGCCACTTCGGTAATCGAATCTGGCGTCGATATTCCTAATGTGAACACTATCATCGTGCATAATGCCCACATGTTCGGACTCAGCGACTTACACCAACTTCGTGGTCGTGTCGGTCGTAGCAATCGCAAAGCATACTGCTACCTCATAGCCCCACCTATGAATATGCTCACATCCGATGCTCGTCGTCGCCTACAAGCTATCGAAACTTTTGCCGAATTGGGCTCTGGTTTCAACATTGCTATGCAAGACCTCGACATTCGTGGTGCAGGCAATATTCTTGGAGCCGAACAGAGCGGATTTATCACCGACCTTGGCTACGAAACTTACCAAAAAATTCTCAACGAAGCCCTCAGCGAACTCCGCGACCAAGAATTCAGTCAGCTATTTGCCGACCGTAAAGACGCCAACAATAACTACGTCCACGACTGTTTCATCGAGTCCGACATGGAACTCATGTTGCCTAATTGGTATGTCGAATCGCAAACCGAGCGTATGGCTCTCTATCGCGAACTCGACAACATACAAAACGAACATGCCCTCGAAGAATATCGCAAACGCCTCACCGACCGCTTTGGCCGTATTCCTGACGAAGCTGGCGACCTTATGACTATGGTGCGCCTACGTTGGCTCGCTCAACGCTATGGTGTTGAACGTCTTATACTCAAACGAGGCAAAATGCATGCCTATCTCGTATCTAACCAAAAATCAGCATTCTACGAGTCAGAAGAATTCGAAACTCTCATCCAATTCTGCATGACAAACTACAAGCGATGCGCCTTGTCAGAAAAAGATAATAAACGTATCGTCCAAGTAAGCAATATAAATTCTGTAGATGATGCGTACAATATTTTCAACGAATTAAATTAAACAACAAACATATTATGAAAGAGAAATTTAACTGGAAAAAACTATTACCTTATGCAGTTGCAATCATCGCATTCGTAGGTATTGCTATGTTTTATTGTGCTCCTGCATTAGAAGGTAAAGTACTCATTCAAGGCGACGTAAACAATTGGAAAGGTGCAGCTCAAGAGGCACGCGCATTCTACGACGAACATGGATATAGCCCTTGGTGGACAAACTCTATGTTCAGCGGTATGCCTACTTACCAAATTACAGGGCAATTGCCAACAAGCGAACTTCGTGCAACAATAGAAAATATCTCTCACTTCGGCTTTCAAGGTGATTTACAAATAATAGGTATCATCTTTGCCTACTTCTTTGGATTCTTCCTTATGTTACGATGCTTCAAAGTCAATCCTTGGTTAAGCATCATTGGAGGATTGGCGATTGGTTTTTCTACTTATTTTATGCTTATAATCCCGGCTGGTCACGTCACTAAAGCTGTTGGAATTGGTTTTCTTGCACCTGTGATTGGTGGTTTTTATGCAATATTCCGAAAACAATATTGGTTAGGTGCTCCTTTAATTACTCTCTATGGAATTTTAAGTCTAAACCTACACCCTCAAATGACATACTATGTTTTTATGCTCATCGGGGTAATGGCTTTTGCTGAACTATATATTCATATCAGCGAAAAACGCTGGAAAGATTTGGGAATATCATTAGGCATATTGGTTGTCAGCCTTCTATTAGTTGTTGGCACAAAAATTAGTTGGCTCGAAATGAACCAATCATACCTCAAAGAGACTATGCGTGGTGGTCATAGCGAATTGACTCGCGAAAACGATGACAAAAGTAAACCAGCGGGGTTGGATATCGACTACGCTACGGCATGGAGCTATGGCGTTGGCGAAACTATGACTCTGCTTATTCCTAACTGGGAGGGTGGCGCAAGTGGCTACAATGTAGGCTCTGAATCAGCTCTTTGCGAAGCAATGAAAAAACAGGGAGTGCCTAAACGCTCGGCTGAACAATTCTGCGAACAAGTGCCTACTTATCACGGCGAAAAAGCATTCACAAGTGGTCCTGTATATATCGGTGCTATCATCGGCTTCTTGTTTGTATTAGCTCTTCTCATCGTGCAAGGTCCATACAAATGGGCCCTACTCGTCGCTACCCTATTCTCTATCGCATTGGCATGGGGACGTAACTGGATGTGGTTCACCGAATTGTTCTTCAACTACTTCCCTATGTACAGCAAATTCCGCGCTGTAGAAAGTATCTTAGTCGTAGCCGAAATCACGATGCCTCTATTGGCAATATTGGCTCTACAACAAATAGTTGACCGCAAAGTTGAATGGAAAAAACTACGCACAAGCATGTTTATCGCTGGAGGAATCACAGCTGGGCTATCTCTCTTCTTCGCCCTATTTGGTGGAATTGTTGATATCACAAGTAGTTACGACTCACAATGGACATCGCAAGTGCCTGCATGGCTCCGTGATGCTATTTTCGAACAACGCACCGCTATGATTAAATCTGACGCTTGGCGTTCATTTATTTTCATCGCTCTCGGTTTTGCTGTTACATACTGGTATGCTTGGCAAACACAAAAAGCCGAACAACCAAAACAAAACTACATCCTTTATGGAGCTTTATTCGTGCTCGTATTGGCAGATATGATTCCTGTCAACAAACGCTTCTTTGGTAACGACCACTTCGTACGTGCTAAAAACGCAGAAGCATATTTCGCTATACAACCATACGAAGAACAAATTCTCAAAGATAACGACCCAAATTTCCGTGTCCTCAATCTCGCAACTAATACATTCAACGATGCTCGTACAAGTTACCGACTAAAATCTATTGGAGGTTACTCTGCGGCAAAATTACGTCGTTATCAAGACCTTATAGACGAGCATATATCTAAAGAGATGAATCCACTCATGCAAACTATCATGCAAACACAAGGATTTATGACTCCCGACCTCAACGAAGGCAAAAACTTCCCTGTGCTCAATATGCTCAATATGAAATATGCAGTCGTACCAACACAAGGTTCAGGTGCCGTACCTGTCGAAAATCCATACGCAATGGGCAATTGTTGGTTTGTCGATGAAGTAAGACTCGTTGACACTCCTGACGAAGAATGTGCTTTATTAAATCAAATTGACCTACATACACAAGCAGTAGCCGACAAAAAATTTGCCAAATCATTAAAGATACAAAAAGCGAGCCTCGAGACACGAGAAGGTGAAATTCTCTTAACTTCTTATGCGCCTAATTGCTTGGAATATACCGCCACAACCGAATGTGATAAAGTGGCTGTATTCTCAGAAATCTACTACCCACAAGATTGGCATCTATACATAGTTGACGAACAAGGCAATAACACTATCGAAATCCCTATTGCTCGTGTCAACTACACTCTACGCGCTGCTGTAATTCCTGCTGGAGAACATAAACTCCGTATGGAATTCAAACCACATGCAATGCAAACTGACAAATGGTGCATGTGCATTTTAATCTTAGCACTCATATTAAGTGCAGTTGGTTTGACCTATCCATTGTGGAAAAAATTTATAAAAAAAGAATTTTAAAATATGATTTCTATCATCATCTGTACATACAACAGAGAAAAATATATTGGTCCATTATTAGAAAGCATAGCAAAAAACGATTATCCTAAGGGTGATTATGAAATTTTGCTTGTAGATAATAATTGTACCGACAACACTCGTGCCGTGTGTCAGTCATTTGCCGAAACGCACAAAGATGTGAATTTCCGTTATGTAGTTGAACCCGAACAAGGACTCTCTGCTGCACGCAACAAAGGAATTAAAGAAGCCAAAGGCGACATTATTATTTATGTCGACGACGACGCATTAGTTGATTCGAATTATATAAGTTCTTATGCTGACCACTTTGCAAACAATCCAAACACAATGGCAGCAGGCGGTCCAATCGAACCATTATACGAAACCGAAGAGCCTAAATGGATGTCGCCATACACCAAAGCCCTACTCACTGCATGGATGAATTATGGAACTAAAGAGTGCGAATACCCTAAAGGACGTTATCCAGGAGGTGGCAATGCAGCATATCGCAAAATAGTTTTTGATAAAGTAGGCTTATTCAACACCGAACTCGGTCGAAAAGGCACTGCCCTATTAGCTTCAGAAGAAAAAGACATCTTCGATAAAATGCACTCATTAGGAATGACCGTTCTCTACCTACCAACACCAGTATTACATCACATCATTCCACAAGCAAAATTAGAACAACCATACTTCGAACGCCTTACTCGCCAAATAGGTATTAGCGAACGAGCAAGAACAAAAGCAATATCACAAAAAAAATACTTCGAACGCCTAATGTCCGAAGTAATTAAATGGTGTGGAACTCTCGTTCTACTTTGTATCTACACCCTACAAGGTAATCCACTAAAAGGTTGGAAACTCGTCCTATTCCGCAAAAATGTTACTGCTGGGCTACTCAATTTAATAAAGTAACCCATAATAAATTTCCTCATCATAAAAAAGCATTCAAATACTCACGTACTTGAATGCTTTTTCTTTATTCTAACATAGATATTACAGCTTTATATATACGTTCACAATTCTTATTATCATGATACGTAAAAAAATTATCAACCCTTTTCCTATATTTAAGAGGCATTACAAATTTATCTTCCAAAAGTAATTGAAGTTCTTCTATAAGTTGTTGCTCTGAACAAACGACACTACCTAAACCATCTTTTTCCATAGAGAAAACTTCACTATGCAAGTAATGCCCCTTATAATACTCTTCTTTATCGAATTGATAATATAACACAGGCTTATACATATAAGCAAAATCAAAACCTACACCTGAATAATCTGTAATCAACACCTTACTCTCACGCATCAAAGTAGGAATATCATAATTTTGTTTATTAGCAAAAATAATATTTTTACTCTTTGTTGTCCATAAATGCAATGCAGACTGCATCTCATAATGAGGATAAAATATCAACTGCATATTATTTTTCTCTAACAATTGATCTAATAACTCATTATTCAATAAATTTTGAAAAACCTTATAATAATCAGACTGTATAAAATTATCTATAACTTTTGGCTCATTTCTATTAGCTATACTCTTATCAACCAAATAAGCTCGCCATGTAGGCATTAATAATATCTGATTTTTACCTTCATAATTCACCCATCTATCATATCTTGCATACCCTGTTAAAGCAACATCTTTTGAAGTATATCCATATCTCTTATCTTGCACTAACGTAACATAATCTTGATTATTAGCAGCAATAAATAAATCTACACCCGTTACGAATTTATTTAATTTATCAGACATATCCTCCTTTGTTATACCATGATTGAGCAAAACAAACTTAGGACAATTTAACCATGAAAAAAAAGTTTTATGACACACATAACTCCATGGAGTAATAAATCCAACATGAGTAGATAATAAACAATCAACAAAAAATAAAGACATCCAATGCTCTTTACTATTATAATTTATTATATTCCCTAAATTTTCAACAAATTTATAATCAATTTCTTGTGTTGAATCTATTAAATAATAAACTTTCTTATTAGGATAATTCTCTCTAATATACTTAAACAAAGCAAAACCATTATCTCTTGCCTCTATTCCACGCTCACATATAAGCCATGCTCCTATAAACTTCTCTTTTTCATAAAAAAAAAGACTCCTAAATCGCCAAAAAAGAATCATCAAAGAATCTGATAAATAGCGAGGAATCTTTAATATCACTTTAAATAATCTATGCATAAAAATTATATATCTTCCTTAAACGTTATTTTCTTATTTTTTTCTTCACCTAAAACAATGTGTATCGGCGTATTAGGCAAATTTTTATGAACAACACCACAATCGTCTGTTACTTGCATATTTTCACTATTCAGTGCAATATGATATGCCTTAGCTATAAGTGGCAAACGAAATGCCTGAGGTGTTTGCGCTCGCATAATAGTTGACCTATTAGGAATACGAGCCACGCAACTACCTTGCATTTCATAAACTGTATCAGTAGAAGGTATTGCAACAACTACTGCTTCATTCTCCTTGAGGGCTTCGCATACATCACTGATAATACGCTGACTAACAAATGGTCGTGCAGCATCGTGCAACAAAATATTGGCAGTGGCAAATTGCGCAGACTCAAGTTTATCTTGATATAATCGTATAGCATTAACGCTCGACTCCCAACGCTCTTTGCCTCCAGGAATAATATGACGCATTTTAGTCCAACCATTCGCTTGCAACATCTTCTCAGCCTCAGCAATATAGTCGGGATGCATAACGATGCAAACCTCATCAATACACTCAGCCTGCTCAAATGCATCGACCGAATGCTCTAATATAGTCTTTCCATCGGCAAGGGGCAACAACTGTTTCGGCATATTGCCACCCACTCGCGCACCGATTCCTCCAGCTAATACAACAGCTATATTCATAGTTTAGAGATTAGAGATTAGAGGTTAAGGATTAAAGGTTAGCAATTAAATCCTTAATCTTAACAAATGCTTTTGTCAATATACTCCAAGAATATTTCTCTTTTTCGAGGATAAGATATTGAGTATAATCTTCTTGTCTGTCGTTTTCGTAGTAATCCACAATGGCTTCGGCTATTGCATCTGCATTAGGCTCTGTAGCATACCCCATTTTATGGTCATGCACAATTTCACCCAAACCGCCTACATTTGTAACCAACATAGGTTTCTCAAAATGAAATGCCACCTGAGTAACACCACTTTGCGTTGCTGTCTTATATGGTTGCACTATAAGATTCGCTGCACCAAAATACAATCGTAAATCGGCATCGGGGATGAATTCATTGCGAATTATCACCTTATCTGCCAATCCGTTTGCTTCTATCTGCTTGCGATACATCTCTTCTTGCTCATAAAATTCGCCTGCAATGAGCAAACGTAAATTTGGCAACCGCTCATGTATCTTACCCATCGCATCCAACAGCAAATCAAGTCCTTTGTAGGCACGCACCAAACCGAAAAACAACATATACTCTTTGTCTGCATCCAATTTCAACGCCTCACAAGCCTCCACTTTTGACATACGCTCACCATAATGGTCATAAATCGGATGAGGTGAGAATGTTTTTGGTTTTGAACGTTTATCTAATTTATCAATATCACGAACAACACTATCTGACAAAGCTACAAAACCATCTGTACTCTTCACATAGAAAGGGGCAAACAATTTATCCAACAAACTTGGTTCATGTGGTATCATATTATGCACCAATGCAACGCAACGTGTCTTGCCATTGCCCTTTACTATGCGCTCTATAATGCCATAACAAGGAGCAAAAAATGCCATCCAATAGCAAGTAATCAGCATATCAGGTTGCATCTTGCGAATTCTACGTCCTACGCTAATCCAGTTAAACGGATTGCACGAATTAACCCAACGTTTAATCCTCAAATCTGTAGGAGCTACTTCATTAGAATATTGTGTCTTACCAGGAAAAAGGAACGATGGATATTGCAACGTAAATGTCACAACCTCAACATCATGCCCTTCAGCTTGAAACTGACGTGCAAGACGTTCATTGAATGTAGCCAAACCTCCACGATATGGATATGCGGTACCTAATATTACTATTTTCATATCATATTTTAGACATGAAGACTTGAGAACATGAATTTATTTTTCAACGTAAATTACCATCAATTATCACTAATTATAAATAATTTATGCTTAATTTATGATAATTTACGTTTATAAAAAGTTGTTTTCCTGTCTTCCTGTCTTTTATCTTAAATTCTTGCTTTTATGGCTTTTGATGCTTCTTCATAACCTGACTTGTCGAGCAATGCAAACATATTCTTTTTGTATGCCTCAACACCTGGTTGGTCAAATGGGTTAACTCCAAGTATATAACCACTTATACCACACGCTTTTTCGAAGAAATAAAGTAACTCACCGAGGTAATATTCATTCAAACGTGGCAATGTGATTTTCAAGTTAGGCACTCCGCCGTCAACGTGCGCAAGCATAGTGCCGAGTTCTGCCATTTTGTTTACTTCATCCACACGACGACCTGCCAAGAAGTTCAAACCATCAAGGTTTGCATCATTTGCAGGCACACGCACTTCGTGCTCCATTGTTTCTACCGAAATCACTGTTTCAAACAATGTACGTTCGCCATCTTGAATATATTGACCCATTGAGTGCAAGTCTGTTGTGAAGTCCACTGATGCTGGGAAAATACCTTTACCCTCTTTACCTTCGCTTTCGCCATAAAGTTGTTTCCACCATTCTGATACATAGTGCAATTTAGGGTGGAAATTAACCAATATCTCAACTTTTTTGCCTGAACGATACAATTCGTTACGCACTGCAGCATACTGCGCAGCCAAGTTGTTTTCAAACTCAACACCCAATCCGCATGCTTCTTGCATACGACGAGCACCATTCACAAATTCTCTGATACTGAAACCTGCAACTGCTATTGGCAACAAACCTACTGGTGTCAATACCGAGAAACGACCACCTACGTTATCTTCAATTACGAATGTTTTATAACCTTCTTGTGTTGCCAATGTACGCAACGCACCACGACTGCGGTCTGTAATACAAACAATCAAATCACGTGCTACTTCTTTACCTACTTGCTCTTCCAATTGTGTTTTCAACATACGGAACGCGATAGCTGGCTCTGTTGTAGTACCTGATTTAGAAATTGATACGATACCGAAGCGTTTGCCTCTCAACACCTCTTGCAATTCATAGAGATAGTCTTCGCCAATATTTTGACCAGCATAGACAACTACAGGATTTTTACGGTCGCGTTGCAACCAATCGAAACTATTATTCAAAGCATCAATCACTGCTTTTGCACCGAGATATGAGCCACCAATGCCCACAACTACAACCACTTCACACTCACGACGCAACGTAGCTGCAACGTTCTCAATATCTGTCAACAACTCATCTGTCAAATCTGTTGGCAAAGTCAACCAACCAAGAAAATCATTACCTTTTCCTGTTCCATTGTGCAACGCCTCTTGTGCCTCTGCCACAGCTTGTTTATAACCTTTTACTGCTTCTTCATTAATGAAGCCATACGCTTTATTTGCATTAAATTTAATCATAATTTTAGACATTTAGTAGCGAGTAGCGAGATATAAGACTTACTCGCTTTCGCTCGTTATTTTTTTCTTAAAAGACATAAGAACATAATAACAAATTTTTTACCAAAAAATATTCTCAAATCGAAACAAACGTTTTATTTATGATATTTGTTTCATTTGTGGGAGTTTATTTTCTGTTCTTATGTTATTTTGTCTTTTTTATTTTTAACTTTACATTAGTTGTTTAATCAATTCTTTCATCACAATCGAAGGCGAACGACGTTGATACAAAATCGAATAAACCGCCTCCAAAATTGGCATATTCACTTGATATTTTTCATTAATTTCGTGAATACATTTTGTGCCATAATACCCTTCGGCAATCATCTCCATCTCCATTTGAGCTGTCTTTACAGAATATCCCTTACCAATCATCGAACCGAACGTACGGTTACGCGAGAATTTCGAATATGCTGTTACCAACAAGTCGCCCAAATAAACGCTCTCTTGAACATTGCGGTGGAACGGATGCACTGCATTACAAAAACGATTCATCTCTTGAATCGAATTCGACACCAATACTGCTTGGAAGTTATCACCATATTTCAAACCATGGCAAATACCAGCCGCAATAGCATAAACATTCTTAAGCACAGCGCCATACTCCACTCCATACATATCTTCGCTCAACGAAGTATGCAAATAATCACTCTCCACAATAGATGCAATCAAACGACCCACCTCTCTATCAGGACAAGCAACGGTCAAATACGAAGTGCGCTCCAACGCAATCTCTTCAGCATGACAAGGACCACTCAACGCGACCACATGCTCTGCTGGCACTCCGTAAAACTTATTAAAATAATCCGAAATCACAAGATTTTCGTCAGGCACAATACCCTTAATTGCAGTAACAATAATTTTACTATCAATTCTGCGACGCAACTTTTTCAAATGCGACTTCAAGAAAGGCGATGGTGTAGCAAAAAACAAAATATCAGCCTCAGCCACCGCAACATTTATCTTACTCGTAAACGTAATTCTATCTAAATCAAAAGAAACGGCCGAAAGATAAGAAGGGTTATGTCCTACTCGTTTAAACTCAGCAATTTGATCGTCACGGCGCATATACCAAATAATATTTGGTACATTCTCCATTACTATCTTTGCTATTGCTGTAGCAAACGAACCTCCTCCCATTATGGCCACTTTCGGATAATTATTTTCCATAATCAAAATAGTTTAAAATGTCAAAAAAAAACTACAATAATACAGTCAATTACAATCTATCGACTATCAACTATTGACTTTTGACTATTCAACTTACAAAGGTACTATTTTTTTTCAATATACACAAGAATTACACCGCCACAATCCCCGCAATATGTGGATGTGGGTCATAATCAACTATTTCAAAATCTTCAAATTTGAAATCAAATATATCTTTTACATCTGGATTGATTTTCAAACGAGGCAATTTGCGTGGCTCACGAGTGAGTTGCAATTCTATTTGCTCTTTATGATTTGAATATATATGCGCATCTCCAAGTGTATGTACAAATGTGCCTGGCTCTAATCCCGTAACTTGTGCCACCATGTGTAACAACAACGCATACGATGCTATATTAAATGGCACACCAAGAAATATATCAGCACTGCGTTGATACAATTGCAACGACAATTTGCCATCTGCCACATAGAACTGAAAGAAAGCATGACATGGAGGCAAATTCATATTATCAATATCTGCCACATTCCATGCGCTAACAATTAAACGGCGCGAATTAGGATTGTTTTTTATTTGCTCAATAACTTCGCTTATCTGATCAATACTTCCACCTTTATAATCAGGCCATGAACGCCATTGATAGCCATAAATATGACCTAAATCGCCATTCTCATCAGCCCACTCATTCCAAATACGCACACCATTATCTTGAAGATATTTCACATTAGTATCTCCTTTAAGAAACCAAAGCAATTCATGTACGATAGACTTGATATGCAACTTTTTAGTTGTCAACAAAGGAAAACCTTCAGATAAGTCAAAACGCATCTGATGACCAAATATACTTGTAGTACCTGTGCCTGTACGATCGCCTTTGAATACGCCCTCAGCCTGTACTCGTTGTAAAAGTTCTAAATATTGTTTCATATGTTAGACATTTAGTATTTCAGTAACGAGTAGCGAGACTAATTCGGTTTCTCGTTACTCGTTACTAAATTACTCGTTACTAATACAAGTTATATGTTGTTTTTGTTACTTTAAATTCTGTACGACGATTGATTTGATTACAAATCTCTTGTTGCTCAGCAGTCAACTGCTCTATAAATTCTGGTGTAAGCACATCGCCTTTACGCAAAAATAGTTTATACTGCTCTGCCAATTCTTCACTAACCACAACTGGTTTTGATTCTCCATAACCAACTGGTGTAAGACGCCCCTTATCAATACCGGCTTTAATCAAATAATCTACAACCGATTGTGCACGTTTTTGCGACAATTCTTGATTTGATGCATCATTACCCACCATATCCGTATGCGCCGAGAGTTCAATAGCAATATTAGGATTATCTGTCAATATCTTAATCAATCCCTGCAAACCAGCCTCTGAATCAGCAGTCAATGTCCATTTACCAAATTCATAGAAAATATTATCCATTTTCACTGGACGCGACAACGATGTAAGCGTAAAATCATTCTCAAACAATTTACTATCTATCAAATCGTTAGTATCAAATTGATGCGATGCATTCAAATATCCTCGATGCGAAGCCAACATCACATATTTAGTATTCAATGCCAAATTGATGCGATACGTACCATCTTTCTTTGTGCGCATTTTCACATTATCACCATTATCACCTACAAGACGAATTATTGTTTCCCCAAGTGCATCACCTTTATCGTCAAATACCGTACCCTCAATAGCATACACTAAAGCTGGCAACTCAAATCTATATATTTTATCAATTGGTTTACGTTGTCCACGACTTGACGAAAAATACCCCATACTATTATCGGCATTAAACGTAATACCAAAATCATCGCCTGCTGAATTTATTGGCGAATACATATTTTCTACTGACCATGCACCTGTCGAATCTTGCACTGCCATATAAATATCTAATCCACCAAATCCTTCATGTCCATCTGACGAAAAGAACAACGCACCATCTTGGCGCACATACGGAAACATTTCATTTCCAGAAGTATTTATCACCTCACCAAGATTCTCCAACACAGTCCACGAACCTCCTTCGTTCACAGCCACCCAAATATCTTTACCACCTTGTCCACCCTGTGCATCGCTCACAAAATATAATTTACTACCATCTGGCGAAATAGCAGGATGACCTACTGTAATAGTCGAATCTGCAAACAATTGTATCAATGTTGGCTCTGTCCATTCGCCTCCCGAACGACTTGATTGATAAATCTGCCCTGCTGGCATATTTGGTAAACAACGTGTGAAATACATTGTCTTACCATCTGCAGAAAACGACACTACTCCCTCATCATCATCTGTATTCAACGCTCCTTCTATCTGCTCTACCTCTTCCCACTCGCCTAAATTATTCTTTCGAGCTGTATAGATATCATTATTCGGAACACCTGTAATTGGATTATTTATTTTCTTATTTTTCGACTTTGTACGATTTGACGTAAATACTATCGACTCTGCATCTGAACCCATAAATGCAGGTGCAAAATCAGAATTTTTACGTGAATTAAACTCCTTTGCCTCTACCACTTGATAACGAGTAAACTTAGCCGCTAATGCCTTTGCACTATCTACCGACAACACACCTTGTTGCGCCTCATACGAATCTGGATATGACTCAAGATATATCTCGAAATTTTTTCGTGCATCTTTCAGTTTACCTGTAGCCAACTGACTTTTAGCCAAATGTAAATACACAATTGAATCATTATATTTATAACGAATTGCCGATGTATAAGAACGTACAGCCTTAGTGTGATTATTCATATTATAATAACACTCTGCTATCTTAAAGTTGACTGCAGCTTTCAACTTACGTTGTTTCTTTGTAGATATTTTGCTATTGTTTTTACGATATATCTCACTCGCAGCAAAATACTCCCCATTCTCATACTTACGGTCAGCCTTCTTCAATCGCGCCGCAGTGCTACACCCTGTCAACAACACCACCAAACACAACAATATACTAATCTTATTTCTCATATATATACTTATTCCTTGTTCCTTATTACCTATTCCCTGCTCCTTATTTTATAGTAATTCTCGCCACAACGCCATCTGTCGTAGTCAACACCCAATCTCTCTCGCCCACTGGCACCAT
>JBGVPL010000020.1:0-2478 GCA_045126975.1 Candidatus Aphodosoma sp.
ATATTTGCACGATGCCTATGCCATCCTATACTGATTACAATACGACGATAGAACTATTACTAAATTTTATATGTTATGTCCTGATAGCACTTCTTGAAACTTATACAGTTTGCTATATTAAGTGTTTAAAACGAAAAAATCATAACAAATAATAACAAGGGCGTCGCAAAATCTGCGGCGCCTTTGTTTTCGGGTTTTAGACAATTATTGTTAATCGAGCTTTAGATTTTTCGTAACTACCCAGCCACTATATTCATTACAAATGATTTGGGCAGAGCCTGTTGTCAAATCATTATGCAATAAAATCACTTCTGTACCGGTAGGGATGCAAAAAGCTTGGTATTTAAGCTCTTTATCGGAGTACATCATTGTGTCCTCTGTTGTATAGGCATGAATCTTGCTATCTATACTATTTATATCGACGATTTCCAAATCAACGTCTGTTGCTTGAAAGGCATAATAAGCCTTGCCGCTATATTGCTCTGATTTAGTCCACTCAACAATAACTTCATACAGATATTTACCATCTTTTAGTTTGAAAGAATTGTCTTCAACAGGGATTGCTTTACCGCTATTGGTGTTTTTCTCGTCAACTTTATAACATTTTACCTCAATTTTGTCTGGGGTAACGGCAAACTGTACGGTTGCAAGGCGAGGATCTATTGAGGATATAGTCGTTGGCAATATGTTCAGAGTTGGTATTTCATCAATTCGCGTTAAAGGATGGCTTGAATCAGCATTTGTTGACTGAGCAGTTCCATCATCAAAGTTTTTATACATCCACGAATAGGTTCCAAGCCCTGCATCAACACTTGATTTGCCGCAACGCACAGTCATTGCCGGCGGTTTTCCAATCAAGGCATCCTGCGTCACAATATTTTCGCGCCAGAACAGTTCTGTGACCTCTGAACGATATGCATCGGTTATCTCATAGTAATAACTCGACAGAGGATTTCTTACTGGGTGTATTGTAATGTCTTTTGGGTCAATATCATACGTGGTTAAAATTGCACGCATTTCTGCTATGGTTGCACCAACTTCAAATGCAAAACTTTGATCCGCAAACATATCAATACCTCTATTAACAAGATAGCATTGATAATTGCTTTTTGACATTTGCCAAATATAAACCTTTAACCCACCATCAGTTGATACATTAAAGAATTGCGGATATTTAGCTTTTAACCCATCTATTGTTGTGCTGACAATGACATTTTGGGGCCCATCAGCACCGCCAACATTAGACTCGCTAATTTCCTCAAGCTTATAAAGCCACCTGATATGCGAGTCATCAGGATTTGTAGGATTGGTGCTATTGCAGTTGTAGTAGCCAAAACCAAGATATAACGTTCCGTCTTTTTGTTCCAACAGAATGTATAGGCGTGGTGTTTCTGCAACCGGATCACCATACAGCTGCCAAATACGCTTGTTGTTATCTTTTAGGCTTTTAAGTGTGTCATTGGCTAACCATGAATAATCTGTTGGCCCTCTAAACCTTGAATCAAAGTTATCCTTACTCAAAGTTATTTCTTCAAAATTGCCAATCGGCTCAGATACGGTATCATTTGTTTTTTCAATGAGCTGCATACCATTTACTATCATATATGTTGGTGCGCCCTCTACGGTTTGAACAAATGAATACATTCCATCATCATATACAAGTTCAATAGGCTTAAAAGTATGCACTGTAATACCTTCTACGCCTTCTTTTAATTCAAACTCAATCCAAGCATTATATTTTGTTTCGTTCTTTCCGTCGATAGTGAATGGTGCTTCAAACCTATATTCACCGGGGTGAGTCATTATCTGTCCATTTAACTTATATGTGTGTTTGACTGTGGAATTTGCATCAAACATATAAGCAATCAAATTCCAAACCGGATCTTTTTCGATGCCGCAGTTCTCCCACGTGTTTCCTTGGTTATAATAAACTACAAATTGTTCACCGAAAGAGAGCTTAATATCGGTATCGTTTTTCCACTCAACTACAACGTATGGATCAGGCGCAGATAAATCTGCATCCACTATTTCAAGCGATACACCGTTTAGATCTGAACCGCTTTTTTGTGAAAAAATTCCAAGTTCTGTATCTTCATTTGGATTAGTTAGAAAACAAACAGCTACAACAATACTTGCAACAATAGCGATTGCAATAATCCAAAACGCAGGTTTCTTATAATTCAATACCGATTTTACTCTTTTCTTTACACCAACCTCTCCAAAAGCAAGAGGGCAAGCGGCAATGACCCTTCGATTGACACTACAGGTTAAAAGTGCCTGGGAATAATCTGCTTTCTGCTCTGTGTTTAGTTCCTTAATGACCTTTTCATCACAGGCAAGCTCAATATCACGACAAAGCAATACATATCCAAGCCACATTAAAGGATTGAACCAATGGAGCGCAAGAAGTAAAAATCCAAATGGCTTCCACCAGTGGTCTTTACGGCGGATATGTGCCTGCTCATGTGCGATAACGTG
>JBGVPL010000021.1:0-9622 GCA_045126975.1 Candidatus Aphodosoma sp.
TCTGCATTCCTAAAGCTATGTAAAGTAGCTCCACCTTGCAATGTTTGAATTCGTTCTATTGGATTCTCTAAATATTTTGCATAACCTGTCAAAGAAATCATATCTCCATAATCAGTAATAAATTCATATCGCAAATCAAAATTATAATTATATGCGTTATTCAAAATTTCATTACCTCGTATTTGCGAAGCACCATATGACTCTTGATATAGAAATGGTGCCATTTCTATAAAAGATGGTCGTGTTATTGTGCGTGATGTAGAAAAACGAAATACATGATTATTTTTTAATTCATATTTTAAATTCAAAACAGGAAATAAATCAAATTTATTTAATTCACGTCTTTTCGCATACTTATATCCTCCATCCGTAGCATAATCAACAGATTGTTGACTCATTTCTGCTCGTATTCCAACATTTAATAAGAATGAAGGAGAGATATAATAATCATGTTGCAAATGCAATGCATAAATATTAAATCCTGCTTTATATGTGTCTTTAGGTTGCATTTTACGTTCTACTACTATATTTCCATTTTTAATATTATCAAAATTTAAATAATTATCTGCATGATATATATCATCAATTTCAGGATTAAGTTTATTTAAATTATAGTAAAAACGAGTAGCAGTATATAAACGTTCTTTGTTTTTCATATTAAACCCAAATATCAATTTATTCTTTTCTCCCCATTCCCATGATGCATTAATCGAAGCATTCCATTCATTTTCATTCAAATCACCAAAATAGCGCATTGTTTCTTGTCTGTTTAATTTAAATAACGACAGCTTCTCGTTCTCATTTTTTTCAAACATAACCTGACGTCTATCTGGTTCCTCACTTGTTGTTAAACAATACGAACCTGCCCATATTAACTTCCATGATTTACTATCTCCTAAATAATGAACACCCTCTAATTGGTTGACTAATAATGAATAAATATGTGTAATATCATTAATTCCTACAAGGTTATGACATTCTGCATCAATTCCATTTCGCTCTTGAAATTCATTAGATGCATTACGAGCATAAAAGAACGTATAACCTATATGATCACTTTCACGTAATGTTAACCCTAAACATCCTAATGCTGCAATATTTAAATTATGCTCATACGAGTTAATTATAAAATCATTCTGGATATTTCCTGTTGCCTCTAATGTTTTGTAAGTAGCATCTTTAGTGTTTTGATAATCATTATTAATCGTACCTGATAATACCAAACTCAATATGTGATCTCCCAATTTGAATTTATGTCCTAATCCCAAATTTAGTCCCAGATTGGGCATCCAGTTATAACTTTTAACACCAAAAGAGGTTGTAAAAATAGGATTATTTTTTACATAATTATCATAATCACTAAGCGGTAAATTCAGAGCTTGTTTATCTACAGATGACTTCCAAAATAAACTTGGATTATCCATTCCTAATCTATAGGTGCCAATAGTAGAAGTATTTAATCCTACATTTACTCCAATGTTAAAATAATTCTCATTAACAATGTTTTTAGTCGTTATATCAATATGTGCACCACTATAATCTGCATATTGTGACGGATTATAAACCTTTTTAACTATGATATTTTTAATTGTGCTCAAAGGAAAAATATCTAAAGGTATTAATTTATTGTCTGGATTTGGAGAAGCAATAGGCAATCCATTTAATGTTGTCATACTATATCTATCGCCTAAACCTCTCACCACCAATTGACCTGAACTTGCAATAGAAATGCCTGTTAGCTTTTTTACTCCCTCAGCTACATTACCTATACCTTTCATAGACATCTCTTTTGCACCAATATTTTCTATTGCTAAAGAAGATATTTTTCTCTCCATTTGCAATATTTTCTCATTTTCCATGTTTTTTTGCGCTGTAACAACTACATCATTTAGCACCTGCGCATTTACCGACATTTCAAAATTTATAGCTAAATCTTTATTTAGAAAAATATCTTCTTCTAAAATTTCACGATAACCTACATAACTAATACGCATTGAATATTTTCCTTCTGGAAGCGATAATTCATAATTACCATTGAAATCAGTAATCGCTCCTTTGTTTAAAGATTCTATAAAAATAGACACACCAATTAATGGCTCTTTTGTAGATGCATCAATAATAGTCCCCTTAACTACGAATGCCCAAAGGTTGCAAACTGATAGCATACAAATCAAACAAAATAAAATAACTCTTTTTTTCATATTTTTTCTCTTTTAATTTCGGTGCAAAATTACAAACATGTAGTTACATAAAAATAACAAATAAATTAAGAAACAATTAAAAACAAATTACAATATAATTACAAAAAATAGCTGTTTACCAAACGTATTTTCTAAAAATGTTACATTTTTGTTAAATCTTTTTTCTTATAAACCAACATTCAAGTTTTTTTTCTAATTTTGCATTACAAAATATGTATAATATGGCAACAGAACGTATATTGATAGTTGACGACGAAGAGACTCTCTGCGAGGTCTTGAAAATCAATCTCGAAAACGAAGGTTATGATGTTGATATAGCTTTTAGTGCCGAACAGGCTTTGACTTATAATCTAACATCGTATTCGCTTATTGTTCTCGATATTATGATGGGAGAAATCAGTGGTATCAAAATGGCTAAAATGCTAAAAGCTAATGTTACTACTGAGAATATTCCTATAATATTCTGTACCGCTCGCGACACAGAAGACGATATGGTCATGGGGCTTAATCTTGGAGCCGATGATTACATAATGAAGCCTTACACCATTCGTAACGTTATAGCACGAGTTAAGAGTGTACTAAGGCGTACGTCTAATCACAAGGCTACACTAAATGCGGTAAAGAAGGAAAAAAATAATGAACTCAGAGTAGATGGATTGATTCTTGATTTGGAATTCAAGCGTTGTACTGTTGATGATAAAGAGGTAAAACTCACTAAAAAAGAGTTTGAATTGTTGGCATACCTAATTTCTCATAGAGGCAAAATCTGTTCGCGCGAACAACTTCTTAGTAGAGTATGGAGCGACGAGGTTGTTGTTCTCGATCGTACTATTGATGTCAACATCACTCGCCTTCGTCAAAAAATAGGCTCTTATGGCTCATATATTGTAACTCGTTCTGGTTTTGGTTATGGCTTCAGCGACTAAATTATCATATCACAAGCAATTATTTTTTATATTGCTTATATTTTTGTGGACTATTATTCTCTGTTTCATAGGCTTTCAGTATTTGCGTGAAAAGCAATATAAATCTGAGTCTTTGAATGCTCAATTGCAACTATATAATAATCAGTTATTGGCTATGATAGAGAACAACCTATCTTTTGGCGACAGCAATTTCATCACCGTCGAGCCTTTCGACAATTTGCGTGTGTCAATAATATCTACTGATGGTATTGTGGTCTATGACAACAAGTTATCTCTCGATTCTCTCGATAATCACATTATGCGTCCTGAAATTGCTAATGCACTAAAAAATGGTTCTGGCTATCATATTAGTCGACAATCTGTTAGTGATGGTCAAAAATATTTCTATTCCGCTACACGAGGACGTGATGTAATTGTCCGTACAGCCATCCCTTATTCTTCTTCGTTGCGTGAATTATTGCGAGCAGAGTGGAGTTTCTTGTCTATCACGCTAACTATTAGTTTAATAGTTAGCGTGATAGCATATTTCATAACACAACGTTTAGGTAAATCAATCGAGAGAATCAAATTCTATGAGGATGAACAAGAAAAGAATCGACTAAAAAGACAACTCACTAACAATATCAACCACGAACTAAAAACTCCTATTGCCTCTATCCAAGTCTGCCTCGAAACTCTGTTGTCTGGCATAAATCTAAGTGAGGAAAAGCGACAAGAGCTCATTGAGCGTTGCTATACCAACAACGAACGCCTACGCAAACTATTAGCGGACGTATCTCTTATAACTCGTATGGAAGATGGCAGTTCGCTAATAGGAAAGGAAAAGGTGTTGATAAATACTATAATAGAGGAGTTAGAGAGTGAAATGCTAATAATGCCCGAAGATGAGCGACTAACGTTACACAACAATTTTAACGAGCAAGTAATTATTGAGGGTAATATATCGTTGATAGGCTCAATATTCCAAAATCTCACCGAAAACGCTATTGCCTATTCAAAGGGAAAGAATATCTACATCACGCTCCTTGAAAACACCGAAACTGAATGTAAAATCCGTTTTGAAGACGATGGATGTGGGGTAGAAGAGAAACAATTAACTCGACTTTTCGAACGCTTCTATCGTGTCGACAAAGGGCGTTCACGCCAATTAGGCGGCACCGGACTCGGACTTGCCATCGTAAAACACGCCGTCCAATTTCATGGTGGCACAATCTCCGTCTCCAACCGCCCCAACGGCGGCCTCCGATTCGATTTTTCATTACAAAAACAATCATAACCCTAATTTAACTTATATCTCTCATAGGATAATCCTTTATGTTTCTTATATTTACATAGTTTTATGATTATATATTTTTACGAAAAATCTAAGAAAAATTACTAATTGCATAGATTAAATATTTTTCGTAATTTTGCATGTTAATATGTAAAAAAATATATTTGTTGATGTTTCGTAAACTATCTTTAATATTTTCGTTTCTTTTGGTTGCGGGATTGGCATTGGGTCAATTTCGAGGTTTACCTATGCCTACTGCGAAAAAAGATACTGTGAAGCGTGATATTCGGGTGTGGACAGTGGATGATATATATGGTGTAGCAGATACGGTGGTGATTGATTCGTTGATTACGAGTTATCAGGATAATCAGCCTGTGAATAATTATAGTATTGCTAATTCGTGGAATGGTAACTTGGGTTCGCCTCTTGAGTCGAAGGTTTATTTTGACCGTAAGATTAGTTCGCGAGAAGATATGTTTGAGCGTGCGTATGCACCTTATTTGATAAAGCCTTCTGATGTGCGATATTATGATACTAAGCAGCCTTTTTCGCAAATGGTGTATCGTTCGGCTTTTCCATTACAGAATGAGGAGGATTATTTTAAGATAATGTTGACGATGAATGCGAATAAATATGTCAATGTGGGAGGTTTGTGTAATTTGATATACGGACGAGGTCAGTACCAGTATCAGTCGTCGAATATGTTGAATGGTGGTTTTTGGACTACATATACAGGCAAGCGATATGAGATTGTATCATCGGTGATGTTCAATTCTTTTAAAAATAGGGAGAATGGAGGTATATCTGATAATGTTTATATTCTTGATCCTCAGTATTCTATTCAAGCGAGAAATATTCCTGTTAATTTGTCAAATGCTCAGTCGGCATATCGTAATTTTAATTATTTTTTCAATCATCGATATAAGTTGGGGCATGATGTAGAGCGACATATAAAGGTTGATTCGTTAGGAATAGATTCTACTTATTTTGAATTTATACCAATTATGACTTTTACGCATACGTTTCATGCTGAGGATGTTGTACGCAAGTATGTAGAAGATGGAAGTGTTGCAGGATTTTATGATAATAATTTTTATTCTGATTCATACACTAAGGATTCGACGGCATATTGGTCAATAGCTAATACGTTTGCGGTTACGTTGGAGGAGAAGTTTAATCGTTTGATGCGTTTTGGACTTTCAGCGTATGTGAAGTATGATATTCGTCATTATGGTATGGGGATAAAGAATAGAGAGGATACATTGCGATTTGATAATTCATATTCTCATAATTTGATATTTGGTGCAAATTTGTTTAAGCGAGAAGGTAAGTGGGTGAAGTATGATGTCGAAGGTCGGATTTATCTTGTTGGGCCATGTATTGGTGAGTTTGACATTGATGGACGTTTTGATTTTGATTTTAATATTGGACGAGAGCCGTTGGTTATTATGGCAACAGCAGGATTTAGAAATTATTCGGAATACCATCAGTATCGTTATTATGAGAGTAATCACTTTAAATGGAGTGATTTAGATTTTTCGAATACGTTGGCATTGGATGTTAAGGGGCGTATTGGATTACCTAAACGTGATATTTCGGTTGGAGTACAGTTCCAAAATCTTACGAATTATGTTTATTTGAATGAGAAATGTTTGCCAGAGCAGCATAATGGTAATGTGCAAGTATTGGCGGTAGATGTGTTGGCAAAATTAAGAGCATGGAGATTTCATTTGGATGTACAGGCTGTGTACCAACTCACAGGCAATCGTGATGTTTTGCCTTTACCAGATGTGGCGTTATATGGTAATTTCTATTATAAAGATAAGTTTTTTAAGGTGTTGACTGTGCAGTTAGGTACTTCGGTGCGTTATCATACAGCCTATTATGGTAATGCCTATATGCCTGCATTGGGACAATTCTATTTGCAGAAAGATTTATTGATAGGTAATTACCCAGAGATGAATGTTTATGCCAATTTCCACTTGAAAACAGTACGATTCTTTGTTCAATATTATCATTTGAATAAAGGCTTATTTGGTGGAACTAATTATCTTTCAATGCCAAATTATCCAATTAATCCTGGTACGTTTCAGTTTGGATTGTCGTGGAACTTTTGGGAATAGAGGGATGAATAAGACGTTATACAGGATCCACATCTAATTGAATTTGCACTGTATTATAGGGACGTTGCGAAATGACGCCTTGTATTTCGTCATGTATTATTTGTTTTGCTTGCTGTATAGGTGCGGTTATTTCTATCTTGGCTAATATCTGCTTAATGTGTTTGTTTTGTATTCTTCCAACAGAAGGTATATCAGGACCAAGTATGCGATTTTTTAGTCTTAATTTTAGTTTGTTTGCTAATATATCAGCGGCATGACTACATGTGTTAAAGTCTGTGTGTTTTATGATTATGCGTATTAATCGTACGTATGGAGGGTAGTTGAATGTGTGGCGTTCGCTCATATCTTGATTAAAAAACGCACGATAATCATTCATTTTTATTTGGTTGAATATAGGATTTTCTGGTTGATATGTTTGAATGAGCACCTTGCCTTGTTCGGCACGACGTCCTGTGCGTCCTGATACTTGTACGAGTAATTGATATGCTCGTTCGTAGGCTCTGAAATCAGGGTGATATAATAAGTTGTCGGCATTCAAAATTCCCACCAATCCTACATTTTCAAAGTCTAATCCTTTGGCAACCATCTGAGTGCCAATTAGAATGTTGATTTTCTTTGTTTGAAAATCACCAATTATTGAATCAAAAGCCTTTGCTGAGCGCGAAGTATCTAAATCTAAACGAGCCACGCTATAGTTTGGGAATAATAATTTTACTTCATCTTCCACTTGCTCAGTTCCAAATCCATGTGTAGATAATGTTTCTCCTTTGCATTGCGGACAAGAAAATTGCGAGTTAAAAGTTGGTTGTGAATTGTGCATTGATATTGTGTGTCCGCAATAGTGGCAAGTTAGTGTGTTGTTGTGGCGGTGGTAGGTGAGACTGACATCGCAGTTTGGGCATTTTGGCACATATCCACATTGTGTGCATTTCATGTAAGGTGCGAAGCCACGACGATTCTGAAATAAAATTACCTGTTCTCCTCTTTCTATGCAATGTTTTATCTCCTCAATCATTTCGAGTGAGAAGTGTCCTTTCATCTGTTTTTTACGGTAACATTCTTTGATGTCAATTAATTGGATTTGAGGTAGTGCAACGCCTCCGTATCGTTCGGTAAGTTCAACCAATTTGTATTTTCCATTGTAGCAGTTGGCGTATGTTTCGATTGATGGTGTGGCGGTACCGAGTAGTGTTTTTGCGCCATGTATTCGTGCTAATAGTGTTGCTACATCGCGTGCGTGATAGCGTGGTGCAGGTTCTATTTGCTTATAACCCATGTCGTGCTCTTCGTCGATGATGATGAGTCCTAAATTGCGAAATGGAAGGAATACGGATGAGCGCACTCCGAGTATTAGTTTGTAGGGATTGTCGGATAGTTGGTGCTGATATGTTTCTACTCGCTCATAACTACTGCAAAAAGAGTGAAAAATGCCCATTTCACCGCCAAAAAATTGCTTCATGCGATTGGCGAGTTGTTGAGTCAATCCTGCTTCGGGTACGAGCATTAGCACTTGTTTGCCTTGCGCAATGCAGTCTTTTATTAGTTGTATGTATATTTCAGTTTTGCCACTTGATGTGATGCCATGTAGCAGTATGCTTTGATGTGTAGAAAATCCCGATTTAATCGCTTCGTAGGCATTTTGTTGTGCTATGGTTAATAGGTGTGTTTCTGCCGATATTGTTGATGTAGTATCAATACGATAGCACCTACGTTTTTCGATGCGTAGGATGTCTTTGTCGATAAGTTGTTTAAGTATGGTAGTAGATATACCTGTTTTGTCTAATAGTTCTTTTTTCGAGATTGTATTATATTCTCCTAATAGTTCGATGTATTTTTCAAGTAATTCTCTCTGTTTTTTTCCTTTACCGATTACCTTTAATGTGTTCTCAATATTCTCTTTGTAAAGTGGATTTATTGCGATGAAATCGGTGAATTTTGGTTTGTAGTTGTCGGTTGATTTTTCGGTTTTTGCAATTACTCCGATATCTATCAGGTGTTTGATGTGTTTTAGTTGTGTGGTAGTGAATTCTGTTATTGGATGTGATTTGTTGTCGTTGAGTATCTCTATGATTTTTTCTTCGCTTTTCGATAGTTTAGTATCTAACATTTCAGGGACGAGTTCGATAATTGATTCATTTTCAATTTTTAGTCCTGAAGGTAGTGCTGTTTTATATATATCGCCTAATGCCGATTGGTAGTATTGACTGACGAAACTCCATAGTTGGAGTTGTGATGGTAGTAGGATGGGTTTGTCATCAATTACTGCTGAAATTGGTTTAATTTTATCGTAAGTTGGGTGGTTGGAGTGTATTTTTGCTACAATACCTGTGTAAAATTTACTCACACCAAAATGTACAATAACCCTCATGCCTACAGCGATTTGATTTTCCATCTCTTCGGGAATGCTATAGGTATAAGTTTGCGCTAATGGCAGTGGTACAATTATGTCGGCAAATTTAGTTGTCATGTAGATGCAAAGATAGTAAAAAAAGTTGAGAGTTGAGAGTTGAGAGTTGAAAGTTTTTTTACTTCGTTTAAGATTTTTGTTTCTTTCGGTAAAAAAGTTACTTTTTTATTGTTGTTTATTGCAATAATTCATAATTATTTTGTATCTTTGTAAATCAATAAATCAAGATAGTATTTTTTCTAATATCTAATCTCTAATATCTAAGAAATATGAAAAACAATTATTGTATTATTATGGCAGGTGGAGTAGGTAGTCGCTTTTGGCCTGTCAGCACTAATGAAAAACCAAAACAATTTCTTGATTTTTTTGGCACTGGGCGTTCGCTTTTGCGTATGACGTATGAGCGTTTGGATGGTATAGTGCCAGCGTCTAATGTTTTTATTGTAACTAATAAAATTTATAAAGAGACAATATTGGCGCAATTGCCTGAGTTAGAGGAAAATCAGGTGTTGCTTGAGCCTATGCGTCGCAACACTGCTCCTTGTATTGCGTATGCTGTATATCGTATTCAGAAGCAAAATCCGAAAGCTAATATTGTGGTATTGCCATCTGATCATTTGATTACTAATGAGAAAGAGTTTCAACGTGTGATTACCGAAGGTTTGCGTTTTGTAGCAAATAATGATGCGCTT
>JBGVPL010000022.1:0-27005 GCA_045126975.1 Candidatus Aphodosoma sp.
GGTTAAGGTATATTTTATGGTGGGTTATGGATTTTTGGAAGGGAAGAGTTATTGGCATTAAAAAAGCTGTTTCGTGTGAATGCGAAACAGCTTTTTTATAGTTAATATTTTGATAAAATTTGTTCGATATCTTGTTTTAGAATTGGTATATGTTTTATTATTAATCCCCAAAGGAATTCAGGAGTTACACTATCATACCCATGGATTACACGATTTCTGGTATTGATTATCTCTTTTGCATTAGGTAATTCAAAATTAGAATCGATTTTAAGTATTCTATTCATTGCCTCACCCATGATTTCTACTTTTCGTTCCGTAGCGCTTCGTCTAAGAAAATCTTTTTCGAAGTTCTCGAATTGCATAGGGTAGTCAACAAAATAACTTTCCAATTCATTTATTGCATCAAGTATGTCTTGCAAATATGTCAAAATGTATTCATCCATAAATAACTTGTTTTGTGCGATTTATGTTTTGAAGTAAAAATCTATTTTTAATTCCTTTGGCTTCGAGCAAGTCCACTTCGCGCTTAAATAGAGTAGTTAGAGCATCTTTTAAGTTGAAGTAGTTAGAAACATAGTCATCAATATTTTCGTTATTGAATTCTACAATCATATCAACGTCGCTCGAGTCGTTGAATCTGTTTGTTAGAATAGACCCAAAGACTGATAATGTTTTGACATTGTACATTTTGCACAATTCAAAAATACGATTTATATTTAATTCAATAAGTTTCATATTTGATATTTTCGGTGTTGCAAAGATAATATATTTTTTTTATAGTGCAAAATTTATACCGAAAAAACTGATATTTAGAACGTCCATTTTGCGCCGACGGCGGGGAGGGCATAGAAGCCTTTGTCGATGAAGTTGGTTGATATTTCTATTTCGCCACCGAGGCTGAGATTGAAGTTGTCGCAACCCTTTATCCTGTTGAGGTTCACCCAAAATTGTGGTTCGGTCATAAATATATACTCAGTGCCTTGCCATGGGCGAGGTTCGCGACAAAAGTCGAAGTAGCCATAGAACGAGCACCAACCTTTAGCAAAATCGATGCCCCAAACGCCAGTGATCTGAAAGCTGTGTATGTCGGGTTTGCCCGAAAAACCAATTATGCCAGGGTTGATTTTGTAGAGTGCCGACAGCGACCAAGTCTTGCTGAAATCCTTCGAGTGACCAGAGTAGGTTGCACCTACCAACCAACTGTTGTTGAACGACATAGCAGAGTTTAAACCGCCGTTGTATTCCACGTGAGCCGATAGCCACGATAGTTTGCTATCTTGCCAAAAACATAGTTCGCGAGCAATTTCCCAATAGGCACCCACCATCTTTGGCGCACAATCCATATCGACGAAAAAATAGGTACTACCACCAGCGTCGGGGCGAAACATTTCGACCGTCGAAGTCACGCAACCACGCTCGAAGTCGTACATAACTTGTAGGTTTTGAGCTTTAATACAAGCTATTTGCACAATAAAAAGTGCTGCAATAACTATAGATTTTAATCTTTTCATATTTAATTATGGTTTATATTTGTGCAAAGATAGTAAATGTTTTTTGTTCTTGCAAATTATGGTAGTTTAGTTGTGCGCTATAAAATTACGCACAAATATTGAAAATAATCCGCAAAACTTTTGCGTATGTCGTTTTTTATGTCTAAATTTGCAGAAAATATGTCAACAGACAACAGACAACAGACAACAGTCAAATCCGGAAGGCGACTGTAGACCGTAGACTGTTGACTATAGACCTTTATATTATGAATATCAAACGATTATTGATTATTGACCGTTGTTTGCGTGACCGTAGTCGCCAATGGAGTCTTGACGATTTGATTGAGGCTTGTTCGTCAACCGAAAAAAACTCTCGTCGTTCGGTGCAAGCCGACCTCGAACTCATGCGTAGCTCCGAACGTGGCTATAGTGCACCAATCGTGGTGGTCGACAAAAAGTATTATATCTATAAAGATGAAAATTATTCGCTTGTCAATCAGGCATTGAGCGAGTTAGACAAGAAGAATCTCGAATTGGCTTTGGCTACGATTAAGGACTATTGTGCTTTTGTGCGTATGGAGAAAATCAGCGGTCGTTTGTTCGATTTCCATTGTCAAATAGCCGAGTGCGCAGGCATGGAGCGTCCTGAACTATTTGGTGGTAAGAATATCGAGCCTACCATAGTACGTTTGTGGGTCGATTACGAACGTGCTGAAGGAATTTTGAATAACCCATTGCACCAATCACAACGTCTTGAACAAGAAGAGATTGATGGTAGTGTAAATCTTTTGCTTAATATACCTATTACTGAGGAATTTGAAACATATTTAGCCAAAAATCATAAACAAATAATGGTTACTTCTCCTACTTCATTAGCTAATAAGATTAAGAAACTTATAGGTGAATGATTTTATAGGGTGTAAGTCTTTTATTTATACAAAAAGCGGTAAATACTACGTGTATTTACCGCTTTTTGTATAAATTATAATTATATTATGCGTATGAATGCAATCCTCCGAGAACGAAATTAACACCAAAATAGGTGATTATCACTGATAAAAATGCGAGAACGAAATACCAATTAAGGAAGCGTTCGTTACGGAATATTGGTAGTGAGGCTCGGTGCAGTGGTAGTGAGTAGATTAGCATTGTTATCAGTGCCCATACCTCTTTGGGGTCCCAGCCCCAATAGCGTCCCCACGACATATTTGCCCATATTGCGCCGATAAATATGCCTGCTGTCAACAAAAATAAAGCCCAATACAATAGTGAGGAATGAGGAGTTAGGAGTGAGGAGTGATATGTTGTACTATGTGATTTATTTTTGATTAAATATATTATTGAGTTAAGAGCTAAGAGTGCGAATAGGGCATAAGAAATCATTATTACCATTACGTGTATTGAAAGTAATGGCGATTGTAGCACAGGCATTAACAGCGTAATACGTGGGTTTAGTTCGCTCATTGTTGCCACTATTAATGCGACACCGCAAATTAATGAGGAATGAGGAATGAGGAATTGGATGTTGTGTGCGAAGATTTATCTGTACTCTTACAAAATAGGGGTATCAATGAGGCGATTAGGGCAAGAAATTGCATTGTCTCGAATCCGTTGGATAGAGGGAAATGCCCTGCTATATAGCCTCGCAAAGCGATTGATAGAGTGAGGTATAAAGCAATTAGAATGAGGAATGAGGAGTGAGGAATGAGGAGTGATTTGTATAAGTTTGGTTTTGCGATGGTTAGGATGTATGATATTATGCCTAATGTCATCAGTATTATGGCTAATAGGCGGTTGTAGTTGAGGTGGTTGTAGATTCTCTCGGCTGTGAGTTTGGTGTTGGATGGGGCTAGTGAGCTGAGTTGATGCTCTTGGTAAAGGCGTATTTTGTGTAGGAGGTCGATGGCTTGGTCGTATTGTTGATGAGCGATGTATTCGGCAATGAGATTCATTGATTTGTGGATGAATAGTTGCTCTGCCTCAGACATTTTGTTAGGCAATTGGTCGTTGAGGGCAAACCAAATTAATGAGGAATGAGGAATGAGGAGTGAGGAATTATCTGTCTGTTGACTGTCGACTGTTGACTGTTGACTTTTATATGGGTAGATGCGCATCAACGAGCCGGTGAGGTGCATCATTATGAGGTTGTATTTCTCGTCGGCTGCGGAGTAGTTTTTGCCCTGAGTGCCTATGAGTTTGTAGCCTTGTGGTGATACAAAATCATTGAACGAGGCATATTTACCATCTATATTGAGTCTATCTTTCACCTCTTTACCTTTGATTTTTATCATAGGCACATTGCGCCATTCGTCGTAATAGAAAAACCAACCTAATAGAACTTGTTCAGCAGTGAACTCTTTATATGAGGTTTTACCTGTTAGTTTGATAGTATAGTCGCGCGCAATGGTTTGTAATGGACAAATGCGATTGTTGTGATACACAAGCAATTTGCCAAACTCGTCAGCCACATTGCGTGGCAGAGTAGTTTGACAATGCATAATACATGATGCACAACTCAAAATTATGGTAAGTAGAAATATTTTTTTCATATTATAAACTCTAAACTCTATACACTAAACTCTATACTTTTTTATTAAAAATAATGCCATTGAAGCGAATAGCAAAAAATATCCGATGTATGTCACTGTAATTCCATAAGGGTCGTAATATACTGACAAAATAGAGCCTTTTAAGTCGGCATCGTATGATGATTGATAGAAACGATAACCTTGATATTTTAGAATATTATTCATTGATATTTCATCTGCAATTTGTACTTCATTATCTGTAATATGAACCCTTGAAACATAGTCCATTGGATTGGTTGTGCCAGGATAGTATATTAGTTCGAAATTGGTGAGTTGTATTGCGAAAGGTAGTTGTTTTTCTTGACAATAGATATCCGTGAAAATATTTTTAGGCTCTTCGCTAATACGAAGATGTATTTGTCCTTGTATTCCAAAATAATGTGTAATAGTTGCACCTAAGAGAATTACGACAAACGAGAGGTGAAGCATCAATGTAGCAAAGTGTTTATATAGTTTACGCTGAAAGATGTGTATAGTGGCTGAAATAGTGAGGATTACCCACAGAAGTAGAAACCAAGTAGAGCCATAGATGTAGGTAGCAACCCATGGCGTACCATATATTTTTTCGAGTATTGTTGTTATAATAAGCAACAATATTACAATAATTAAAGTGCCAAAAGAATATTTTTTCATAGTTTAGATTTGTTTCTGCAAAGATACATAATATTTCATAAAGGAACAAAAAATATTAAATCTAGATGCCAAGTAAGTTGGTCTAAGATAGTAGAGAGTTTGATTTTGGCACAGAATTTGAAATTTTAGTTGTGTCAACAGACAATAGAAGTTTCAGTTTGTCGGCTAATTTATTATAAACCATAAAAACTCTTTTTATTATGAAAGCAAAAACTTTACAATGGATTATGATGGGATTTTTCGCATTAGGTTTTGTTGGATTGGCAATACCTTATACATTCCCATTTTTTGTATTACTCACGCCATTGGCTATTGTAGTGGCATTGGGTATGTTAATCATGGGTCATCAGCGACCTCTTGATTGGCGATTTTTCACCGCCATGGGCATAGTGTTCGTTTTGAGCTATGTAGTTGAACTTCTTAAAGTCCACGTCTTTTTCCTCGAAGATGTCTTTGTTTTTGGAGATAGTTTTGGACCAGTACTGCTCAATATTCCGTTATTAATCGGATTGTGTTGGGTTGCACTTATATACATTTGTGCAGCTATAGCCGAACGTCTGAAAACGGGTGCAGTAATGAAAGTATTAGCTGCTTCTGGATTAGTAGTATTTTTCGATATAGTAGTTGAATTAGTGGCACATAAACTTGATTTTTGGTATTGGATGTGGGAAATTCCGCTTTGGAACTATTTGATGTGGTTTGTAGCAGCATTAGTAATGTTCACTATTATGAAACTTTTCCAAGTAAATATTGAAAATAAACTTGCCCTTCCGATGTACATGACATTGATTGTATTCATGCTTCTTCTTTCTGTAGTTATTTGATAATTATCGAATAAAATGATTAACGGCTACCCAAATGAAATTGGGTAGCCGTTAGTTTTTTGTTATCATAATTGAGATGATATAGGAGCTATTTATAACTTACAGGTTTACCATTTTGTTTGCTTGGTTTTAGATTTTGTGTATGCAAAGCTCTTGCTACATCAAAACCTTTGGAGGAAAAAGATATACAAGAATTACATCGCTTGTTTTATGAGAAGATTGATGTGGAAAAGGCAGGACATTATCGCACAGTGCCAGTGTTTATTAGTGGCAGTAGATATGCAGTGTCGTCTGCCGCAAGGATAGAAAGTGATATGAATAAATTTGTAAAGTGGTTCAACGATAATGAGCATAAACTGCCTACTCCCGAATTTGCTGCTCTAGCTCATCAAAAAAATGCTGAGTCGTGATTTTTGGACTCAGCATTTTTTTGTTCCCTTTGATTTGTTGTTATTGGACGCTCGGCTCGAGCGTCCCTACATTTTTTATGCGTGATTTACGCTTTGCGGAGGTTGTCGATGCTTTCTTGGAGGGATTTGATTTTGGATTCGGCATCGGCTTGTTTTTTGCGTTCGTTTTCAACGATTTCTGGTTTGGCGTTGGCTACGAATTTTTCGTTACCGAGTTTTTTCATTACCGAATTCAAGAAGCCTTTGAGATACTCAATCTCTGCTTCCATCTTCTTAATCTCTTCCTCTACGTTGATGTTGCTACCGAGTGGCACTGCATATTCTGTTACGCCGACCATGTAAGTAGCAGCTGTGGCATCTTTTTCGCCATGTGCGATAGATTCGAGGTTACACATTTTGGCAATCACTGAGTTGTAGGCATCGTTGTGACCTTCGCCTGTAACGACAAGTGTAAGAGCCTCTTTATTAGGAATGTTTTTGTCGAGACGCACTGTGCGAACACCTGCGATGATTTCTTTAACGAATTCGAAATCGGCGAGCAATGTGCTGTTGATTTCGCCTGCCTCAGGCATTGCTGCAACCATGACGCTTTCGCCTTCTTTGCGCTCATCAAGTACTTGCCAAATTTCTTCGGTGATGAATGGCATGAATGGGTGGAGGAGAAGCGTGAGTTTCTCGAAGAACGAGATTGTTGCGTTGTAGGTAGCACGGTCGATAGGTTTCTGATAAGCAGGCTTAATCATTTCGAGATACCATGACGAGAACTCATCCCAGAAGAGTTTGTAAACAGTCATGAGTGCCTCACTGAGACGATATTTTGTGAAGTCGTCGTTGATTTCGTTGATTGTAGTAGAGAGTTTGCTATTGAACCAATCGATAGCAAGTCGTGAGCTTTCAGGTTGTTCGATATCAGCCACTTCCCAGCCTTTGATGAGGCGGAGGGCATTCCATATCTTGTTGTTGAAGTTACGACCTTGTTCGCAAAGAGCTTCGTCGAAAAGGATGTCGTTGCCAGCAGGCGCAGCGAGCATCATACCCATACGCACACCGTCTGCGCCGAACTTCTCGATGAGTTCGAGAGGGTCAGGTGAGTTGCCAAGTGATTTAGACATCTTACGACCGATTTTGTCGCGCACGATACCTGTGAAATATACGTTGCGGAAAGGCATGTCGCCTTTGTATTCGTAGCCTGCCATAATCATACGAGCCACCCAGAAGAAGATGATGTCTGGACCTGTTACGAGGTCGGCAGTTGGGTAGTAGTAGTTGATTTCGTCGTTGTTAGGGTTGTTGATACCGTCGAACAACGAGATAGGCCACAACCAAGATGAGAACCATGTGTCGAGACAGTCTTCGTCTTGACGGAGGTCGTCGAGTGTGAGGGCATTATTGCCTGTTTTAGTACGAGCAGCTTCGAGGGCTTTTTCGGCAGTTTCGGCTACTACATAACCACCTTCAGGTAAGTAGTAAGCAGGAATGCGATGACCCCACCAAAGTTGGCGGCTGATACACCAATCTTTGATATTTTCGAGCCAGTGGCGATATGTGTTTTTGTATTTAGCAGGATAGAATTTGATGTCGTCGTTCATCACAGGAGCGAGAGCGATGTCGGCAAGGTGCTCCATTTTGAGGAACCATTGCATTGAGAGTTTTGGTTCGATAGGTACATTAGTACGCTCAGAACAACCAACTTTGTTGTTGTAGTCTTCAACCTTTTCGAGCAAGCCAGCAGCTTCGAGGTCGATAACAATTTGTTTGCGCACATCGAAGCGGTCCATACCTACGTACATGCCAGCAGCCTCACTGAGAGTACCATTGTCGTTGAAGATATCGATGCTTTGGAGATTGTGTTTTTCGCCAAGCATATAGTCTTTGATGTCATGGGCAGGAGTAACTTTGAGACAACCAGTACCAAACTCAACATCAACATATTCGTCCTCGATAACAGGCACTTCGCGACCAACGAGAGGCACAATTACGCGTTTGCCTTTGAGGTGAGTGTTTTTAGGGTCGTTAGGGTTGATACACATAGCTGTGTCGCCCATGATAGTTTCAGGACGAGTAGTAGCCACGATAGCGTAAGTATCTTCGCCTACGACTTTATAGCGGAGGTAGTAGAGTTTGCTTTGTTGTTCTTTGAAGATAACCTCTTCGTCAGAGAGAGCAGTGAGGGCTTTAGGGTCCCAGTTGACCATACGCACACCACGATAGATGAGGCCTTTGTTGTAGAGGTCGCAGAACACTTTGATTACCGACTCAGAGCGTTTTTCGTCCATAGTGAACGATGTGCGGTCCCAATCGCAAGAGGCACCGAGTTTGCGGAGTTGTTGGAGGATGATACCACCATGCTCGTGAGTCCAATCCCATGCGTGTTTCAAGAATTCATCGCGTGAGAGGTCGGTTTTCTTAATGCCTTGAGCAGCGAGGCGGTTGACCACCTTAGCCTCAGTAGCAATAGAGGCGTGGTCGGTGCCAGGCACCCAACATGCGTTGAAACCCATCATACGTGCACGACGCACGAGGATGTCTTGAATAGTGTTGTTGAGCATGTGGCCCATGTGGAGCACACCTGTTACGTTTGGTGGTGGGATAACTATTGTGTAAGGCTTACGACCATCAGGTTTGCTTGAGAAAAGTGCGTGGTCAAGCCAATATTGATACCATTTTTGTTCTACGTCTTGTGGATTGTATTTACTTGCTAATTCCATAAGTTAATGTATAGTGATTAGTGATTAGTGATTGTTTTTTTTGACAAAAAGACAAAAAGATATATTTTTATTTTCTTGACATACTTTAAACATGTCTTTGGTGTCGAGATTTTACAGAGTAAAAGCGAGACCATTATGAATAAAAAGAAAATATGTTCTTATGTCATTCTGTCTTAAAATAATTTATATTTTATCGTACAGCAATGATGCTATCGACAACGAATTCGCTGACGCCACGCCATACGAGAGGGTTGAGGTACTCTTTGTAATGGAGTTCGACTTGCTTGCCTGAGCAACGCATGAGCGAGTCGGCAATGGCTTTGTCGGTTACAGAGAATTGAAACTCGTAGCTTTGGATGCCTGAGGCTACGCCATTGGCTGTTTGACCTTTGAAACCTGCTTGGATGAGTTTGCCTTCGTAGGTTTTGAAGATATAGCCCTTGTGGACCATATAGTTGAGCTCGCCAGCTTTTACGCCTTCACCAAATACGAAGAAGTATTGGAAATAGATGACTCCTGCAATGACCAATACTGCGATTAGCGATATGATACCGATTATTTTTGCTTTCATAGTTTGTATATTTTTTGTCAACAGTCTATAGTCAACAGTCTATGGTCTGTCGTCTGTTGACATGACTGAAGGGAGTTTATTGTCTGTTGACTTTATATATTCAAAAATTTTGCCAAAGTTTGTTGTTTAATATCTCGCGAAGACAATCTACACAAAGGCAATCAGTATATTCGCTAGCTATATAATTTCGTGCTTCGGGTGTTAGTTGCACAGAGGCGCATTGGCATTTGGTTATATCATCATTGTGGCGACAGATGAATTTTGCTCCACAACGTGGACAAGTTTTTTCTTGCATATTTTTGTTTGTTACTTTTATTTCCCTTAGATGTTTTGTTTCCCACAGATGACACGGATAACACGGATTTCTTTTTCCCTTTTTTTTGATGAGCTCTCTTGCTGCGCAAGAAATCGCTCAATCGGATTGTCACAGATACGACATCGCTTCGCTTGTCTGAAGATAGTATTATTAAATCTGTGTGAATCTGTAGTGCAATTTTGTCGAAGACAAAGAGCGAATCGAAAAACTTTATAGTTCTATAAATTTTTTATTTATTCTCACAGAAATTGTTTGGCTTAAAAATAAATAATCTAAGAGATCTGTGCAATCTGTGGGAGATAAAAATATAATGTTTATAAAATCAGGTCGTTTAAAGTTGCGTTGCTGACGGTGATTAAATCGTTTGGGGCGATTTGGATTTGCAGACCACGCACTCCTGCGCTGATGTAAATATGGTCGAAATCAGTGGCAGTAGAGTGGATGTAGGTAGGAAATGGCTTTTTCATACCAATAGGCGAACAACCACCACGTATATAGCCTGTAGTGGGGAGGAGTTCCTTCATCGGTATGAGGTCGCAATTTTTGTTGCCACTTACTTTTGCTGCTTTTTTCAAATCAACTTCGTGGTTACCCGGAATGACACAGACGAAATAGCCCGATTTGTCGCCTTTGAGAACAAGAGTTTTGAATACTTGGTTGATGTCTTCACCAAGGCTTTCGGCAACATGTCCGGCATCAAGATGTTGCTCATCCACTTGGTAAGGGATGAGTTGATAGTTGATTTTCTTTTGGTCGAGTAGGCGAGCAGCGTTAGTCTTGCTGATTTTTGCCATTACTCGCTGATTTTGTTCATATCTTCAATAAGAGCGAGAGTAGCTGCGTTGAAGTCTTGAATCAATGCACCGTAGTATTGTTTTACGCGTTTAGGGTCTTTTGTACCTTCTGGGTGGTTAGCACGTGCAATGAATTCATCGTTGATTTCGATAATACGACCAGCGAAAGAGTCGAGAACGTTGTTATCGAATTTAGGAAGCACGAGGTTACAGATGATACATTCGTCCATCAATTGTCCGAGAATAGCACGGATTTGTTTTTTGAGAGTTCTACGATTTGCCATAATTTTTATAATTTGAAATGTGAAATTTGAAATGTGAACTGAAAGTCTTTGTGCCTTTGATAATAAAAATTTGCCATGCGACATTAATTAACTTTCAAATTTAAAATTTCAACTTTCAACTTGTTGATTATTCTTCCGAGAAGTGAACGAGCACTTTGCGGTAGGTGTTGAATATCTTTGATTTAGATACGAATCCAATGTATTTGTTTTCTTCATCGACTACAGGGAGATTCCATGCGCCAGTGGTTTCGAATGTGTCCATCACTTTGTCCATCGGCATATTGACCACGATGCGTGCAGGTGGCATATTCATGAGTTCTTGCACCTTGTAGCGGTCGTAGAGTTCGGGACGGAACATGATATTGCGCACTTCGTCGAGCGAAACAATACCAACGAAACGTTGTGTTTTAGGATTGACCACTGGGAATAGGTTGCGATTGGATTTAGATATTACTTTTACTAATTGTCCGAGTGTAGTGTCAGGTGTAACGATAGAGAGGTCGGTTTCGATTACATTATCCATTTTCATTAGCGTGAGCACTGCGCGGTCTTTGTGGTGAGTGAGCAATTCGCCTTTTTGAGCAAGACGCATAGCATAGAGCGAGTGGCGTTCGAAAATGATGATTGTAAGGTAGGCAACTACCGAAGTAATTATGAGGGTCATAAATAGGTCGTAGCCACCTGTGAGCTCGGCGATAAGGAATGTACCTGTAAGAGGTGCGTGCATTACGCCCGACATAAGACCAGCCATACCTGCAAAAGCAAAGTTTTGATGAGGCACTGGTAAGCCAATAATATTTAATGCTTCGGCAACAACAAAACCTGTGATACAGCCAACAAAGAGTGATGGCGCAAATATACCACCAGTACCACCAGCTCCGTTAGTAGCTGCAGAAGCAAATATTTTAAAGAAAATAATTAGCGAGAGATAGAGTAGTATTGCCCAAGATTCGAAGCGAAATTCGTAAAGGAATGATTGATTGAATAGGTTGTAACATTCGCCTGTAAGGAGGGCGTTGATGGTGTCGTAACCCTCACCATAGAGAGGTGGAAAGAGGAAGATTAAACCGCCAAGCATAAGACCTCCGACTGCTATTTTTTTGTATGGAGTTTTAAGACGACGGAATATACCTTCGAGCCAATTCATTCCACGTGTGAAGTATAGAGAAATCAATCCGCAGGCAACTCCGAGTAGAAGGAGATAAGGTACGCGGTCGAGGGTGAATGGGGCATAGTTATCGAAACGGAACATAACCTCATTGCCCATAAAGAAATAAGAGAAGGCAGTAGCTGTAACTGAAGCTATGAGCAAAGGTACGATTGAGGTCATTGTGAGGTCCATCAATAATACTTCCATAACGAAAGCCACACCAGCGATAGGGGCTTTGAAGATACCACCTACAGCACCTGCAGCACCACAACCCACGAGGAGCATAAGAGTGCGTTGGTCGAGTTTGAAAAATTGACCGAGATTAGAGCCAATAGCTGAGCCAGTTAATACAATAGGTGCTTCGGCTCCGACCGAACCACCAAAACCGATAGTAATACTCGATGCAACTATTGAAGACCAGCAGTTGTGGAGTTTGATTATAGCTTTATGTTGAGAAATTGCGTAGAGAATTTTGGTAACACCATGAGAGATGTCGTCTTTTACGATGTATTTTACGAACAAGGAAGCGATGATGATACCAACTGCAGGGAAAGCAAGATACCAATAGTTCAAAGAGTCGTTAGCCATCAGTGATTTAACGATATTTTGAACAAAGTGTATCGAACTTTTGAGTAAGAAAGCTGCGAGTGCACATCCAAGACCTGTAATGAAAGCAAGTATTAGGATAAATTGCTTGTCTTTGATGTGTTTTTCGCGTAAATCTAAAAGTTTTTGGTATATATTATCAATATTAGGAATGTTCATTTTGAATAATAGAGAGTAATAAGTTGTAAGATCTATCGGGTTAGATTTTACATAGAAATAAAAATCTTTCTATTTATTTTATGAATTGCTATTTAGATGCAAAGTTACAAAAAAATATTAATAAAGCAAATAAAGTTAATATCAAATACTAACTTTTTTGTTTTTGTGATATTGAAATGATGCTATAGTGTTATTTTTTTAAGGTAATTGATATTTTTTTGTATAATTATAAAGGAGATAATTTTCAATTTTAGGGTGCGTTTTTGGAAGTTTTGTAGTGTTTATCGGAGGTGTTGATATGTTAATAACTTTTGTAAAAAAAAGTTGTTTTTTCTTTTGCTATGTTGTAAAAAAATAGTACTTTTGCAAGGTTATTTGCTGTGAGAAGTGTGCTGTTTTGGAAAACTTTTTTGAAAATGATTTACAAAAAGATATCTAAAATGTGAAAGTTGAAAGTTGAGAGATTAAAGAGTAATTAGTAATTAATTTAGTAATAAAATTTCCTATTTCTTATTATTTATTCTCTACTTCTCACTCCTAACTATTAACTAACAACTAATAACTAATAACTAAACATTAAGATATACCGTGGAACCTAAAAAAATCAATGAAGATGAGGCTCGTGTGGCTTCGAAAGAGTACTTTGGTGGCGATGAATTAGCTGCTCAAGTATGGGTAAATAAGTATGCCTTAAAAGATTCGCAAGGCAATTTGTATGAACGTACGCCTGCTGATATGCACTGGCGTTTGGCTAATGAGATTGCGCGCATTGAGGGTAAATATCCTAATCCGCTCAGCGCACAACAGTTATTCGATTTGTTCGACCACTTCCGTTATATCGTGCCTCAAGGTAGTCCGATGACGGGTATTGGCAATAATTTCCAGGTGTCGTCGTTGTCAAACTGCTTCGTGATTGGTGTGGACGGTTTGGCTGACTCGTATGGTGGTATCTTTAAAATCGATGAAGAGCAAGTGCAATTGATGAAACGTCGTGGTGGCGTTGGTCATGATTTGAGCCATATTCGTCCTGAAGGTTCGCCTGTGAAAAATTCGGCGTTGACATCAACTGGTATCGTACCATTTATGGAGCGTTATTCTAACTCAACTCGTGAGGTGGCTCAAGGTGGTCGTCGTGGTGCATTGATGTTGTCGGTGGCGATTAAACACCCTGACTCTGAGAAATTCATTGATGCTAAAATGGTGCAAGGTAAAGTGACAGGTGCAAATGTGTCAGTGAAGATTGATGATGACTTTATGCGTGCTGTTGAGAGCGAAGAGGAATATATACAACAATATCCTGTATATTCGAATGAGCCAATAGTAACTAAAAAGACAAATGCTAAGGCTTTGTGGGATAAGATTATTCACAACGCATGGAGTAGTGCTGAGCCTGGTGTATTGTTCTGGGATACTATTTTGCGTGAGTCGGTGCCTGATTGTTATGCCGACCTTGGTTATCGTACTGTGTCAACTAACCCTTGTGGCGAAATTCCTTTGTGCCCTTACGATAGTTGTCGTTTGTTGGCTATCAACCTATATTCATACGTAGAGAATCCGTTTACGGCAGAGGCTCGTTTCAATTTCGACTTGTTCCGTAAACATGTAGGTTTGGCTCAACGTATCATGGATGATATTATCGACCTTGAGATTGAGAAAATTGAGAAGATACTCGAAAAAATACAATCAGACCCAGAGGATAATATCGTGAAACGCACTGAGTATGAATTGTGGGAAAAGATTATGCACAAAACATTGAAGGGGCGTCGTACAGGTGTAGGTGTAACAGCCGAAGGCGATATGTTGGCTGCATTGGGATTGCGTTATGGAACTGAGGAGGCTACAGAATTTTCGGAAAAAGTGCATAGCGTGATAGCTGTTGAGGCTTATCGTTCGAGCGTGCAGATGGCAAAAGAGCGTGGTGCGTTTGAAGTATATGATGCTAAACGTGAGGAGAATAACCCATTCGTAGCTCGTATCAAATCGCAAGATGCAGCGTTGTATGAAGAGATGGTTAAATATGGTCGTCGTAATATTGCATGTTTGACTATTGCGCCTACAGGTACAACAAGTATCATGACACAGACAACTTCGGGTATCGAGCCTACATTTATGCCTGTGTATAAACGTCGTAGGAAAGTGAACCCTAATGATGTGAATGTACGTGTTGACTTTGTTGACCCAGAAGGTGATGCATTCGAAGAATATATTGTGTTCCACCACAAATTCGCAGAATGGATGCGCGTGAATGGTATTGACACAGAGAAAAACTATACACAAGAGGAGTTGGATGAGATTATTGCTCGTTCACCTTATTATAAAGCAACGTCTAACGATATTGATTGGTTGCAAAAAGTGAAGATGCAAGGTCGCGTACAGAAATGGGTTGACCACAGCATCAGTGTGACAATCAACTTGCCTGCTACAGCAACAGAGGAATTGGTATCGCAACTATACCTCGAGGCATGGAAATCTGGTTGCAAAGGATGTACTATCTATCGCGATGGTTCTCGTTCAGGCGTATTGGTGTCGGTATCGAAAAAAGATGATGAGAAGAAAGACGATAAACGTTGCGTATGTTTCTCTATGTCAGAGTATGAACGTCCAAAAGAGTTGAATTGTGATATCGTGCGATTCCAGAATAAAAAAGAAAAATGGATTGCATTCGTAGGTTTGAAAGATGGTCGTCCTTATGAAATCTTTACAGGTATTGCCGACGATGAAGAGGGTATTTTGTTGCCTAAATCAGTGACAGAGGGTAAGATTATTAAGACAGAAGATGAAGAAGGAAATCGTCGCTACGACTTCCAATATAAGAATACTCGTGGTTATAAGACTACAGTCGAAGGACTTTCGCACAAATTCGATAAAGAGTATTGGAACTATGCAAAATTGATTTCGGGCGTGTTGCGTTATGGTATGCCTATTGACCAAGTAGTGAAATTGGTAGGTAGTCTTCAATTGGATAGCGAGTCAATCAACACTTGGAAAGCTGGTGTAGAACGCGCATTGAAGAAATATATCCCTGATGGCACACAAATGACATCTATGGAGTGTCCTGAATGTCATCAACATACAATTGTGATGAAAGAGGGTTGCCTCGTTTGTAGCAATTGTGGATACTCTAAATGCGGAGGATAAAAATTAAAGTTGAAAGTTTGCCTGTCGGCATGAGTCTTTTTTTAGACAGAATGACATAAGAACATATTTCTTTTTTGTTCATAATGGTCTCGTTTTTGCTGTGCAAAATCTCGACACCAAAGACATATTTAGAGAATGTATTTGTTTTATGTGAAAAAGGTAACTTAAAACCTGTCTTTTTCCGCCGAGATAAAAAACAAAGTTTTTTTAGCAAGGCGTATGTCAAAAGACTCTAACTTTTAACCATTAACCTCTAACCTGAAAATTTGTCTTTATGTCATTATGTCTAAAATCATAAAGTATTTATGGTAACATTTAGATTGTATTGTCCGACTAAATTTGGACAGAATTTATATATAAAAATAGGTAGTGAGATGCACGCCATGTCGTATTATAATAATGCGGTGTGGACTGCTGAACTTGAATTACCTAAATCAAAAGCAATACGCTATCAATACGTATTGGTGAATGCCGACGATACTCAAGTGCTGGATTCGCCTAAATACCGCTATTTGCCAACGCATGAAGGTGATGTAGAGGTAGAAGATGAATTTGGTCATCGTGAAGTGCGTTCTGTGTTCGAAACAAAAGTATTCACTGAATGCCTTATGCGTCAAAAAGATGAAAAAGCATTGCCTCGATTGAAAAAAGGAGAAGTGTTGTTGATGCTTAATGCTCCAGGTGTATTGCCTGAGCAAGGCGTGGCAATGCTTGGTAATCAGGAATTTTTGGGCAATTGGGATGAGTCGCGCAAAGTGGCATTGACACCTTCAGCAGGTGGCTGGTGGTGGATGAAATTGCCTGCTGACGCATATCTCACTCATGCAGAATATAAATTTGTGATTTATGACCGAGCTACTAATGCCGTAGTGAAATGGGAATTAGGCGAAAACCGTCGTATGCCATTGGTGTCAGGCTCGAAAGTATTCTCTAATTCGATTCGCATCGATTATAATTGGCATGGTACAGGTGTTGCTATACCAGTATTCTCGTTGCGTAGCAAGAAAGGTTGGGGCGTAGGCGAATTCTTAGATTTGAAGCGTATGGCTGATTGGGCTGTAGCTTGCGGTCAGAAGTTAATTCAAATACTCCCAATCAACGACACAACATCGACACATACCGACTTAGATTCGTATCCATATCGTGCAAACTCGGTGTATGCTTTGCACCCTATGTATCTCAATATGGAGGCATTAGGCAAATTGGATAGTTCGTCGAAAATGAAAGAGTATCGTGCTAAGGCAAAAGAACTCAACGAACTCTCGGCTATTAACTATTCGGCTGTGAACGAATTGAAATGGAATTATATTCGTGATATTTTTGCTGAAAAATACGACGAAATAGTTGCTGATAAAGCATTCAAATCGTTCGTGAAAGATAATGCACATTGGTTGAAAGATTATGCGGTATTCTCTTGTTTGAGAGATAGTTTTGGTACTGATAACTATGCAAAGTGGGGCGAATATGCCGAATATACAGAGGCTAAACGTGAGGCGTTCATTAAGAAGAATAAAAAGGCAGTAGAGTTGTATTATTTCATTCAATTCTCGCTTGATGCTCAACTCTGTGAGGCTATCAAATATTTACATTCGAAAGGCGTTGTGGTGAAAGGCGATTTGCCAATCGGTATCAGTGCTACGAGTGTTGATGCGTGGGTAAATCCACGATTATTCAATCTCGACAAACAGGCTGGTGCACCACCTGACGATTTCTCTGTAACTGGTCAGAATTGGGGATTTCCAACTTACAACTGGGCAGAGATGGCAAAAGATAAATATGCTTGGTGGATGTCACGTTTCGAAAATATGGGTCGTTATTTTGATGCTTTCCGTATCGACCACATACTCGGATTCTTCCGTATTTGGGAAATTCCTACCGATTGTGTATGGGGATTATTAGGCTATTTTAATCCTTCGATGCCTTTGTCAGTCTCAGAAATAGAGCATTATGGTTTTTGGTTCGACCGTGACCGTTATACAATACCGTATGTAACAAAACATAATTTATATAGTCTATTCGCAGAAAATACAGAGGAGATTATTGGTGCATATTTCAATAATCGTAGTCACGACCGTTATGTGTTCAAACCAGAATACGACACACAACGTAAGTTGGAAGATAGTTTTGTGCGCAATGGTTTATTGCCTAAGCATGCTGATATTCTTGATAAATTGTTGTCACTATATTGTGAAGTAATTTTCATCGAAGACCGCGCAAATGCAGGGTATTATCATCCACGTATCAACGTGATGAAATCGCAATCGTTTGCTGAATTATCTGACCACGAAAAATGGTGTATCCAACGCATCCACGATGAATATTTCTATCATCGTCATACTAATCAATGGAGTTCGGAGGCTATGCGTAAATTGCCAGCTTTGTTGAATACGACAGATATGTTGGTATGTGGCGAAGACTTGGGTATGGTACCTGCATGTGTGCCTGATGTGATGGGACAATTGCAAATTCTCTCACTCGAAGTGCAACGTATGCCAAAAGAGACTACACAACGCTATGTGGATTTGAATAATGTGCCTTACTTGTCGGTTTGCTGTACGGGTACGCATGACACAAGTCCTATGCGTATGTGGTGGCGCGAAAATCGTGAGAATACACAATGGTTCTACAACAATGTTTTGCATCAAGGTGGGGCTGCTCCAGAAGATTTATCTCCTGAACTTGCACAACAAATCGTCGATATGCACGTTAATAGTAAAAGTATGTGGGCGATATTGCCTTGGCAAGATTATATGGCTTGTGACGGCGCAAATCGTTTCCCAAATCCTGATGCTGAGCGTATTAACGACCCAAGTAATCCTCGCCATATTTGGTGCTGGCGTATGCACGTTGAGTTATAAGAAATAAGTAGGGACTCTCGATTCGAGCGTCCGTAATTTGGAACAAGGAAATATAAAAAATCTCAAATATGAAAAAAATTGTTTTATTACTCGTTGCTATAGTGGCAACAATATTGGTTTTTGGTCAAGCAAAAACTGAGAGAGAAATTAAAAATTTGTTTGCACAAATCGAAAAAACTAATGATGATGGCAAAAAAACACAGTTGGCTAATCAAATTCAAATTAAAGTAGTCGATGCAATATTTGAAGCAGAAGATTTCTTTTATGATTTTTCATCTGTGAAAAACATTGGTGCTATATTATCAGACGATAATCAAATTCACATGTACACATGGAATATTTTGTTAACCGATGGAACGCCATTGTATTTTGCTGTTATACAACATTATGATTATGGTAGTGTTTATGCATTGTCGCAAGGAGAAGTGAAAATACCTGCAACAACAGGTTATGTAGCAGAAAAAGATTGGTATGGTGCATTGTATTATGATATTCATCCTATCAAATTTAAAGACAAAGAGGTGTATCTTGTATTCGGCCTTATGACTTCGACTGATGGTGAAACTCAACGCAAAGTGGTTGATGTGATGTCGTTTTCTAAAAAAGCTGTGAAATTAGGTGCTCCATCGTTTATAACACCTTGGACTGGTAAAAAGAAACAACATCGTGTTGTGTTTGAATATGACAAAAATGCACAATTGACATTGGAATACAACAAGAAAAAGAAAACTATTACATTCGACCATTTAGTACCATCTCGTCAAACTGCTGATGGTAAAGATATAATGGCACCTAACGGTTCATACGATGCTTTGATTTACAAAAAAGACCTTTGGGAATACAAAGCCGATGTGAATGCTAAAAACAAAAAAGATAAAAAGAAAAAGAAATAATTTAATAGTTTAGAGTTAAGTGTTAAGTGTTAAAAGTGAGCCATGCGGTGCTAACCCTTAACCTCTAACCTTTAATCCTCAACTTCTCAACTCTAAACTCTCAACTCTAAACTCTCAATACTATGTTTACAACACAAGACATTCAACAGTTTGAGTCTATCGGTATCACTCTCGAAAAGGCCGAAACTCAAGTAAATGACCTCAAAAATGGTTATCCATTTTTAAAAATAAAAGGTGCTGCTGCTATTGGTAATGGTATATTGTGTTTGGATGACAAAGAACGCGAACAACTTATCAGTGATTGGCGCGAATACCTAAAAGGTGAAGGCGACATTATTAAAATGGTTCCTGCATCTGGTGCTGCAAGTCGTATGTTCAAAGACTTGTTCGAGTTCGAAAATTCTGATGCTACTGAGCCAAATAATGCTTATATTGAAAAGTTCTTTGTAGAACGTGAGAATTTTGCTTTTTATGAAGCACTTAATCGCGTTTGTATGGCTGAAGAGGGGCTCTCTATTCAAGAATTGGTAGAGGCTAAACGTTATAAAGACATCGTGCGCCTATTGCTTCATGCTGAGGGTCTTAACTATGGTAATTTGCCTAAAGGTTTGTTGCAATTCCACAAATATCCTCAATATGTGCGTACTGCGTTCGTAGAACACCTCGTTGAAGGTGCTTTATATACCAACAATCGCAACAATGAGGTAAAAATTCATTTCACAGTGTCGCCTGAGCATATTGAATTTTTCAAACAACACCTTATGAGCGAACTCCCTCGTTATGAGGATTTGTTCAAAGTGCGCTATCACGTAACGTTTTCTATTCAAAAACCTTCGACTGACACACTTGCTGTTGGTCTTGACGATATGCCTTTCCGCAACGAAGATGGCTCAATCTTGTTCCGTCCAGGTGGTCACGGTGCACTTATCGAGAACCTTAACGACCTCGATGGTGATGTTATCTTCATCAAGAATATCGACAATGTGGTGCCAGACCGTTTGAAACAAGCTACAATTGATTATAAACAAGTGATTGCAGGTCTTCTTGTGCGTGTGCAAAACCAAGTGTTTGGTTTCTTGAACGAACTCGAAGGAGAAGTGTCAGACGAACGTCTTGCTACTATGCTTGCGTATACCGAACAGGTATTGTGTATTGGTTCTGACGAGGCTAAGAATATGCCTGCGCTCGATTTGAAAGAGTACTTGCGTGGCAAATTCAATCGTCCTATCCGTATCTGCGGTATGGTGAAGAACGAAGGCGAGCCTGGTGGTGGTCCTTACCTCACTTATAACAGCGACGGCACTACATCTCCTCAAATCCTCGAAAGTTCGCAAATCGACAAAAACAACCAAGAGGCTATGGATTGCATGAAAAACTCAACTCACTTCAATCCTGTTGATTTGGTTTGTGCGGTGCGCAACTACAAAGGCGAGAAATTCAATCTTCTTAACTATGTCGATCCTAAAACAGGTTTCATCTCTATGAAGTCTAAGAATGGTATCGACATCAAGGTGTTGGAGTTGCCTGGTTTGTGGAATGGTGCTATGAGTGATTGGAATACTATCTTCGTAGAAGTGCCTATCGAAACATTCAACCCTGTGAAATCAGTTAACGACTTACTTCGTGACCAACATAGATAAATCCTTTCGATGGGTATCTAAAAACTATTTTGATACTACATTCGCACGACTATTCTTGCTTATTTCATTAGGTATCATTGTGGCTGAATACACAACTCTTGCCACAAACCTATTTCTTGGTTCGATAGTCGTAGGGTTGTCTGCTATGATATTGTCCATTCTCCGCGTCAATCGACTCGGAGGATGGATTTTTATTTGCGCTTGGTCGCTGTTGTTGTTTGGTGCGGGAGGTTGGCTGTTGCGGCAAACTCGTATGCCAGAACTTCCTCGTGATGCTCATTCCTATATTGTAGAACTGAAAACTACGCCTATTCCCAAAGGGGCATACTATCGTGCTGAGGCTGAAGTTATATATGCTCAAGACTCTTTGTCAGCTGAATTGGTGGGGTATGATATGTTACTAAATATCAATGCCGATTCACTGGAGCATACACCTCAATTATCCGATAGATATTTGATTAATGCCAAAATACTTCGTCCCGACAATGGTGGACTGGATGGATTCGATTATGGTAAATATCTTGCTCGTAATGGACTGTGTGGTGTTGCTTATCTTTATGGTAACAATATAAAGTATCTCTCTACCGAGCAACCCAGTGGATTTATTCAGCGCAGTTATCTATTGCGCGATAAGCTGATTTACCAATTAGAATCGATAGGATTGAAGGGTAGTCAGTTAGCTATTATTTCGGCCATCACTTTAGGCGAAAAAGGTTTGCTATCTAATGATGTTCGTGATACCTTCTCTGCCGCTGGAGTGTCGCATATTTTGGTTGTCAGTGGTATGCATGTGGGATTTATATTTTTGATTATTACGTGGTTGATAAGTATAATATCGCATCATCGTAAGTGGATTGTTGTTGTATTAGGGTTGATAGTATTGTGGTCGTATGCTTTTCTTACGGGACTAGCTCCTTCGGTTGTACGAGCTACGTTTATGTTCTCCATGATGCTCTTGTTTAGAGTTATGGGCGAGAAATATCGTGTCAAACATGCACTCTGTCTCTCTGCAACAATCCTAATTCTCATCAATCCTAACGTACTTTTCAACGTAGGTTTCCAACTCAGTTACTTGGCAGTCTGTGGTATCGTATATTTCTATCCGTTGTTCTATAAACGAATATCTACTCTCAACTCACGACCTCTTCGTTGGATTCTTTCGTCTATTGCGGTTACAGTGTCGGCTCAAATTTTTACATTACCAATAGTGATATACAATTTCAACCAATTTCCTATATATTTCATTCTCTCTAATCTTTTCGTTACAGCCTTTGCACCTTTTCTGTTTCTTGGTGGAATAGCATTGTTGCCTTTGAGTTATATCCCTCATTTAGGTATCGGAGCAGGCTGGCTAATGAATTATGTAGTGATGATATTCGAGTATATAATCCAACTAATCGTATCCATACCATTTTCAACAATTAAAATATATATCTCACTTCTCGAAGTCATTTGTCTCTATTTTGTTATCTTTTGTGGCATCAATTGGGTAGAGTTGCGTAATGTCTTTGCGGAGCGATTTAAAGCACCATTATATTTCTCTCTTTCAGTGCTTTTATTTGCATTTGTAGTATTGGTTAGCGATATATACTATTCTCAGCGTAAGGTGCTTATTATTCCCGAAACTAATCGTTTAATGGTGAATCTTTTTGGTGGCGATGAGAATATTCTATTTACAAATTATCCCGACTTTGCCACCGAACGCCTTGAGCGCACTTGGCTCAAATATTCGTGCTCTGAGCCAACTATTGTTACCGATACTGCGCTCACTGCTAATACTTTTACATTTAATGACGAGTCGTATCTCATTCTTCGTGACAATATATTTCGTTATCGTCAAAATAATGGTCAACCACTTGAAGTAGATAACCTTATCATTGATCGAGGAGTATATCCATCCGAACGACTATTCACCGAGTTCATTCGCCCAAAACGAGTAATTCTTACCGCCGGAGTATGGCATGGCTATATCGATAAATACAAAGCTATTATGGATGAAATAGGCATTCAATATCATGTTGTAGCTGAATCTGGAGCAATTACCATAATTCAATAATTTTACTTTCTGTTCGATATAACTTTTATTGCTCGCGGAATGCACGGACAACACGGAAATTTTTATTTAATAATCTCCCACAGATGACACCGATTTTTTAGATTTTTGCCATCCAGATATAACGATTCGCTCTTTTACGTTGCAAAAATCACTTTACGGATTACACGGATTACCCTCCGGCGTTTTATATTGAATTTATGTTAATTATAACTAAGGACACAGTTTATAGTGTCCTTTTTTGTTGTAGGCAAATAGACACTATATCAACAGCAACCCTTAAGCAACCTGCAAGCAAGAAAACCGTCATTTTAAGATATTCTGCACATAGGGTTATAGTATATTTATCCTATATTTATTGTATATTTATAGTATTTTGTAGTATGGGAGAGGTTAGGGTTTAGATAGGGAAGAAATAAGTGGTGAGAAAAAGAGAAGAAAATATTTTTATGCGAATAGTTGTTTTGTGAATTTATTTTTGTATCTTTACACTTTGAAAATTTAAATATAAATTGTATGAAAAGACTATTTTCTTTACTTATTATTGTATTATTGGTAGTAAGAATATATGCGTATGATACACAAATAAATGGTATCTATTATAATTTAAATCATGATAATAAAACTGCTATTGTTACACATGATGGTAGTATTTATGATAATAATGGTGCTGGTTATACACAATCAAAAATAGTTATACCTACAGAAATATATCATAATAACACAAAATATAGTGTAAACACAATTGATTGGCATTCTTTTTATAATTGTTCAACAATAGAATCAATAGTGCTTCCAAATTCTATAACTACGATAAAAAGTTGTGCATTTGAAAATTGTATATCTCTTATTCATTTGATACTTCCTAATTCTGTAATTGAAATGGGCAGTAGTGTTTTCGCAAATTGTTCTTCCCTTTCTTCTATTAAACTTTCTAATAATATTAAAGATATAGAATATAAAACATTTGAAAATTGTAAATCTCTTTCTGCAATTATAATACCTAATGGGGTAATTTATATTAGAAGCGAGGCTTTTAAAAATTGTTTATCCTTAAAATCTATTATTATTCCAACAAGTGTGATAGAAATAGAAAGTTATGCTTTTTATAAATGTTCATCTTTAAATTATATTTCAATAGCAAATACAACGAAAATAGATATGACTTCTTTTGGTGGAACACAATGGTTATATTCTCAACCTAATGGTTGTTTTTATTTAAATAATATTTTATATACACATAAAGGTGATATAACTGAAAATATGATAATTAAAGTTAAAGAAGGCACAAAACAAATTGCAGGCTCTGCTTTTAATGGACGTTCATATTTAACATCTATTATTTTACCTAATGGGTTAGAAATTATAGGATCATTAGCATTCGCTGGTTGTAGTGCTTTAAACACCATTACTATCCCTAGTAGTGTAACAGAAGTTGGATCTGGCGCATTTGATAATTGTACGTCTTTACAATCAATAATTTGTTTATCTCAAAGACCACCTTCTCAATATGTAGAATCATCGTCTATGATGGAAAAATTAATTTCAGGTGGAGTAATGTTCTATTTTGAAGAAGAAATAACAGAAAGATGTGTATTAAAAATTCCTAAAGGAACAAAAGAATTATATGTAAATCATAATGTTTGGGGTAGGTTTAAAAATATAGAAGAAATTGATATAATACAAGGAAAATGTGGAAATAATGTTAAATATCAGTTAAATAACAATGGAGTGTTAGATATATTTGGATATGGAGAATTGTATGATAAAATAAATTTTGATTTTAAACAAAAAATAAAAGAAGTAAGTATAAGCGATAAAATTATTTCCATTGGAATAAATACTTTTTTGGATTGTAAAAATTTACGTATTGTAAAAATAGGTAATTCTATTGAAAAAATTGAAGATGGAGCATTTAATGGATGTGAAAATATTTTATCAATAACAATTATGAGTGAATTACCTCCTATCATAAGTGAAAATACTCTAAATGGAGTTATGCGTAATATCGAAATAAAGGTTCCCAAAAATGCAATAAAATATTATAAAACAGCTAAATATTGGAATCAATTTACAAATTACACAGCAATAGAATAATTGTATCATTTTAAAGATAAAAACATTAGTAGAAATTTTAAATATATATAACATACATTTATGACTACAAAAATAAGTGAAGTTATAGCTTGTATTGAACAAATGGCTCCGTTGGCTTATCAGGAGTCGTGGGATAATAGTGGTGTGCAGGTAGGGGATGTGAGTCAAGAGGTGAAGGCTGTTTTGTTGTGCGTTGATATTACTGAAGCGACACTTAATGAGGCTATTGAGCGTGGAGCTAACCTTGTAATTTCGCATCATCCGCTCATCTTTAAGGGTATAAAGAAACTGACTGGTCGCAATTATATTGAGCGAGTGATTATTAAGGCTATACAGCATAATATCGTGCTATATTCTGCTCACACAAATATGGATAAATGTATGGGCGGTGTTAATTTCCGCATTGCACAGAAGTTGGGCTTGAAGAATATTCGTGTGTTGGCACCAGAGGAGAATTATCTTTACAAAATTGTGACATACGTACCTCAATCGCACATCGAACAGGTGCGACAAGCTATGTGGATGGCAGGAGCAGGTACAATTGGAGCATACGATTGTTGCTCTTATTTATCGGAAGGGAATGGTACGTTTAGAGCATCGGAGGGATGTAAACCTTTTGTAGGTGAGATAGATAAATTACATACAGAGCCAGAACTTCGCATAGAGATGATTGTGCCAAAAGACAAAATAGGCAGGGTAGTTGCAGCCATTCATGTGGCGCATCCATACGAAGAACCAGTGATAGACGTATTGCCTTTGGCGAATGAGTATAATCGAATGGGGTTAGGTTGTGTGGGTGACCTCGAAAATGAAATTACCGAAAACGCAATGTTGCAATATATAAGAGAAAAACTTGGAGTGCAATATATTCGTCATACCAAAACAACAGACAAAAAGGTGTCACGAGTAGCTCTTTGTGGTGGTTCGGGAGCAGAATTTATTTCGCTTGCTATGCGCGAAATGGCAGGGATATATATTACCGCAGATGTGAAGTATCATGATTTCTTTAATACTGAAAATCAGATTGTTATTGCTGATATAGGACATTTTGAATCAGAACAGTGCATAAAAGAGGTTTTTTATGAACAAATTTCAAAAAATTTTATTAACTTTGCAATCTTAATGGCAGAGTGCGATAAAAGCCCTGTTCAATATTCTTATCTTGCTGAAGATTAAGAATATAAGTAATGTATAAATACTAAAAAATTAAATAATATGTCAGAAAAAAACATTGAAACTAAAGAAATTTCTGTAGAAGAACGTCTTCGTGCGCTTTATAATCTACAAATGGTTGTTTCTGAAATTGATAAGATTCGTACTATTCGTGGTGAATTGCCATTGGAAGTTCAGGACCTTGAAGATGAAGTAGCCGGTCTTAAAACTCGTATTGAGAAATGTCAAAATGACCTTAAAACTCTCAATCAAAATATTTCTGATAGAAAAAATACTATCGAAGAGGCTCGCACTAAAATTGCTAAAAAAGAAGAAGAGAAAAACAATGTTCGCAACAACCGCGAATTTGATGCTCTTACTAAAGAAATCGAATATCAATCTCTTGAAATTGAACTTTGCGAAAAACATATCAACGATTTCAATAAAGAGATAAAAGCTAAAACAGAGGAGTTAACTAACGCAGAAAGTCGTCTTGAAGAGCGTAAAATCGACCTCAAACAAAAGAAAGCGGAGCTTAGTGAAATCGTAGCTGAAACAAAACAAGAGGAAGAAAACCTCATCATGAAATCAAAAGAGTTGGAATCATTGATTGAAGAACGCCTTTTGACAGCATTCAAACG
>JBGVPL010000023.1:0-44727 GCA_045126975.1 Candidatus Aphodosoma sp.
ATTAATTAAATTATCAGTAATAAAGATGGAATCTCGGGTGATATTATACTTGTCTTTTAATACTAAATTACAAGAGTCATTTGGTAAAATAAATTCTTCTTGAAATATGATATTAATTGTGTCAGGAGAAATGAAGTAATATCGAAGGTTATCATAAGAATCATCCTCTCTGTTATAGTCACTAAACATAATTACAAAAAAAGATTTTGGACCCAATTTAATGTCTGGTAATGCGAATGTTTGTTCTGGATTTTTGACTTCCAATTTCCAATTAGAGAGAGAAACTGAATCTTCTCCAGCATTATATATTTCAACAAATTCGCCAAAATTATAAGAATCATCATAAATGTCATTTTCTTGTATTGGTGTATCAAAAAGGACTTCAGAGATGACAACATAATCAATAGCATGTAATTGATTATAAAAAAAGATTCCGAATAATAAGAGAGTGCATATTGGTTTCATAGAGATTATTTTTTAATGATTACTTCTTCTATAATTTGATTTCCTGTTTTAATATAGAGTGTGTATGCACCTATAATTTCTCCTGATAGATTTATTGTTTGTGTATGATTGCCTTTTTCTTGAAAAACTGGAGTTGATTGATATATTGATAAGCCTAACGAATTGTGAATCGAGAAAATTATTTCAGATTGTTCTTCCAATGTATAGTTCACAAACAATGTATTTTCGACGGGGTTTGGGTAGCAATTTAAATATGTAATAATATTATTTCTTTGTAATTGATTTTCATATTCTTTTATTTTGTTTTCTTGTTCATTATCAAGATTATAAATAAAAGAAGCTTGAAAATCAATTTGACCATTGATGGTGGTTTTTATAATTTCGTAAACAGGTATATTGCAAGCAGGCGAGAACCACTGATATAAATCTGAATGTATAGGTATACTATCTAATCCATTTTGGATATATTTGCGACAAGAATGAAGCAAAAGTGTATTATGAAAGATTGTGTTTGGCAGTTTTAATATACCATTTGCAACAATTGAAACGTTTCGAGAGCCATTTATGCTTAATCGGTATAAATGACCATATTCGCCCGTGCCAATGAATTCATTTGTTAATGATTGAATTTTTTCAATGGGAAAATGTAATACTATTTCAGGTTTGCTATATTTAATAAAGGATAGTGGATTTTCGTAATTGAGGAGATATAGAGTATCATTTTGTAGTTTATAATTATATCGAGTGTTGTGCTCTATTAGAGACCAAAGAGTTAAATTTGAACTATCGGGCATAAAGAGTGATATATTGAAATTATCTCCTATAGTATCAGATTTTGAAAAATCCCAAATAACGTTGTCGCCTCTATCTATAAATTCTTGATATGTTGTTTGTTGCTTACTAATATTGTATTTGTATAAATTGTCTTCTGCAAATAAGCAGTGCACAATATTGGGTAATATGCAGATTAATAATATTTTTATTTTCATGGTGTTATATTTTTATTGTGATGTTTTATACTTAAAGTGTTTGATTATTTTCTTTTGATTGTCCTCAATTATATAACATTCAGTCATTCGACCAAGTCCATCATAGGAATAGTAAGTAGATTGACCTCGTTCATCTGTATATGAGTTAATGCCAATCAAAGGTTTGTATGTAATCGTTGATATGTAACTATCTGGCATTTGCTGTCGTAGATTGTTTACTATAGACATATCTGGCGTATATGAATTCATTAGATTGTTAATTGCTGATTCGTTGAGTATATTTTTTACCTCTTCGAATGTAGCATATTTAATTTCTGCTATAATGTATGCATTGTTATAAGACCAAAGATATGTAGTAGAAATATTTTGTAAATAATCAGTTTTTTCTACCAACCTATTTTTGTAATAAACATAACTTTCTGCTAAAGTTGATATTTCGCAATTATCTTTTGTGGGTAAATTGTTGTTTTCTAAAAGAGTAATATATTTTTTTATTACTCGTTTATTGCTATCGTATTCGTATCTATAAGCGTCAATTACCCGATCGTTTTTTGTTGTAATGCAGCTAACTATTTTATCTGTTTCGCCAAGATATGATATATATTTCCGAGTTATACTATTATCGGAATTTGTAATTTCAATTATTATTGGCTGATTAGCATTTAATACATCAGAATATTCATTATTAGCGTAATAATATTTTATTTTACTATTGGTAATATCTCCTGATTGTGTTACGTTGGCAATGCGTTTATTATAAGGGATTACTTGATATTGTATTATGCCAACATTTTTGTATGGAACCTGTGATTGATGAATGTATCTACCTCCTATTTCTTTGTAGTCAGCAATGGTATAAAATGCACCTGTTATGGTGTCGTTATTTTCTTTTTCTCTGATATTATAACCGTATGTCGTAGTTAGAACTTCATCTGTATATTCTATTTTGCTTTCTAAATGACCACGTTTATGTTTCTTTGATGTTAATTGTATCATATTCGATGGGATGAAACCTTCCCATGTTTTATTCATATTAATATCACTTTGTCCATAATCTGCACTTGTAGCAAAATTATATATTGTTTGATTGATCTCTTTATTTAATTTCTTATCGTATGTAGTCTCTTCAATGCGTGAATATTCTATATGTGTATTATTACCGAGAGTATATGGTAAACCAATAGAATGTAATGTTAATAATCTTGCATCATTTATAATATAACTTGTTATAGCATTGCTAAAATATATTTTATCGCAATAAAAATTAGTTGAGCCATATCTGTGAGGATAAGCTAACACACCACTAGAAGTTTCATTTTCATCATCTAATATATAACGATATTGTTTTGTATATAGAATGGAATTATTTTCTAATTGTCTGATTTCCTTAATTCTTACTCCACCAACATTTTTTGTTTCGTTTTTTTCTGTTTTATTTTGTTTTTTATATATTTCAATATAAATTTTACCATCTTCTGATTTATCAGCACCATTCATATTGAATATATCTAAATAATATTTGCATGTTTCATTCATGTCATTAATCATGTTTCTTGGATTTTGTAAACAAAAAGTGTATGTGCCACTTTCATTTACTGTTATTTCTACTGGTTCTTCAATATTTTCTTGACAGATTATTGTTTCTGATATTACAGAATTACCTTTTTTTACTAATATTGTTGGTGGGGTATAATATAGAAAATCACAATCATCATAATTAAATATACATTCTAGAAGATTTGGGTTTTGTGTTGCATAAAGATAATATTTTGATAAATTGATAGAAATAATATCTCCATTATTTAGGTAACATGTTTTTTCTAATTCATTTTCACAACCTTCTTTACCTAAGAGTATTATTGTATTTTTTTTGATGTAATATTCTGTTGTTTCTTCATCTGGGACATTATAATCTACTTCTTGAATAGCAGTATTTCCCACATAGCTAAGCTGAGAAAATGAATGAGGTTCCCATTCTAATTCTAATTTATTGCCAGTTGGGTAAATAATGGAAGTTAACATATTATTATCAGCGTAATTATAATTTGCATTTCTTTCCTTATACAATGTGGTGTCAAGGTTTATTAAAAAGTCAGGAGCCTCATAGTATGGTTCAGGAGAAAATCTACCAGTAGATTTTGGTGCAAAATATCCCCAATGATCACACCGTTTGTCATTAACAGATATAGCTGGTGTGATATTTATTTCTTTGTATGAAAAAAAATGTGTCTCTTCTTCTCCTGTAGCCCCTATTTTTTTTAAATCTGTTAATTTTGCACGTTCACTATTATTAGAATAACCAAAAATAAATTTTTGAATAGGTGTAAATTGGGTAGTGCCATTTTTTGAGTAAATAACGATACTATCAAGTGCGGGAGTTGATTTTATATACTCATCCTCATTTGTGTTTTTATAAAAAAAAGAAATTTTACAATTAGGAGTTTCTATGTTTCTTAATATTTTATGATAGGTTGTATCTTTGTAATTATTGGGTGTTACATAAAGGTTTGTCTTAGGTCTATAATTAGATGTATAGTCAATTCCTAATGTAATGTGTGAATAAATATAGATTGTTTGATGGGGATGAATAACTTTAAGATTGCTGTAATTAAAAGTAATACTATCTCCTGTAGGGGAATATAATTTACTTAACCACCAAGATGAATTGTGTTTATAATTAAATTCTGGTTTAGTATCATCATTGCTTTCCCAAATGTAAAGTTTTTTGTATCTGTAATCTTTTTGTTCTATATCATTAAAAATATATTTAAATCCATCTTGTGATGTAATTGTGTATTGATTAATATTATTTTGTAAAATTCTACATCCATCATCTGTTTGTACTATATTTTGAAAATTATTATTTATAAAAACCCCACTTTTACCATCTACACTGAACATATAATTATCTTGTGAGGAATCAAAAAGACCTTCATCATAATCTGGTCCATAAAGACTGATAGCAGAATTTATCGTAGAGAAATTGCTATCATCATAAATAATATAATTTGTATTTTTATGGCTATGAGGTTTAGCTTGGTTAATATAGTTTTTATAGTTATTATTTAGGTGATTATAACCATATTTACCATTTGTATTCATCTCGTCAGGTAAACCTCGTACAATTCTATTTATTACCCCAGTTGCATTTAAAGTCCAACCGAGACCCACAGAACCACATTCATCTGAAACTTTTATACCTCCACCATGATAACTTAAATATATTGGATAGATGATATCGTTATATCTAATTGTATAAATAGGAATTTCAATATTGACAGTTCCAGTATATAAATTTACTGGAACTTCAATATTTTGTGTTAATTTATTGGCTTCTATCGATGGACGTTGTATTTGTGTTGAGATGTCAAATTGAGCAACAACGCATTGAGATATAGCAATAAAAAATGTAATTGTTAGATGATGAATAATTTTTAATTTCATGATATTTAGTTGTTAGAGAGATTTATCTAATTTGAAAGTCTCCTTCGAGGATAGTTCCGTCAGAGAGGGTTAAGCGGATTGTGTAGAAGCCAGCACTCCATGGAGTGGCGATAGTGTAGATTTCGTCTGCTATCATGTTTATTGTAGAGGTGTGTTTTACGCCTGATAGCATTTCGTAGATTATCACTTCTACTCGTTCATCATTGTTGCATTGTAGGGTAATGTGTGATGATTCTTTATAACACAGGAATAAGCTTTCTAATAACGATAAAGGTCTTACGATTGTTGAGTCTGGTTTTAATATTCCCCCAATAGGAGGATTCCCAGGATTCCATGGTTTTAACTCTACAGGATAGCCTCCTGATAATTGAGCGAAAATAGTGTTGCACATAAAAAGTAGTGCAACAAGAAAGAAGAAATTTTGTCGTTTCATAAAAAAATGTTTTAGTGGAGGAATCGGTTAACTCCTCCGAGGTTAGTAGTTGAAAGCAAAGGTAAGGGGTATTTTTGATACGACCAAAAATATAACATTAGAAAAGAACGAGGTATGTGAAAATTTTTAACATCTATAAATTATTGATAATTAGTGGTATATGGGGGGGGTAAGATTTATATAACATTATATTTAAGAAATTATAACGTTAGAAAATTGTTTTATTTGAAAAAAATGAGTAATTTTGTCGGCATAAAATCAATGTATTTATAGAATTTTTATGAGAATTATTATCAAAAATTTAGTTGTTGTTTTATTATTTTTAGTAGCATTATCTTCATGTGGGAATAAAGAGGTATTGGATGGACAAAGAGATTATGTTTTAATAAAAGCTATGGAGTCTGCCCGAAATCAGAGTGATGAGAATATTGATGTAGAAGCATTAGAGGAGCATGCTTTAGCATATGAAAAAAATAATGAAAAAGGGAAGTGTTGTATCGCCAATGCTTTAATTGGCTATAAGTTGTTTTATGAATATAATTTGATAAATCTCTTATATATTTTAAGAAAGCAGAACAGAATCTTGAGTATTGTGATTCTATATCTTCGTTTGTTTATGGGCTCATTGTGCGTAATATATCAACAACAGATACTTTATTGGCTTTGAAATATGCAACTAAAGCTTTGGAGAAAGATTTGGAATATAATAATTTACGACAATTGCCTTATTCTTATTTAGATAAAGCACTTTTAAGTGAAGGTGATAGTGCGAAATTTTATTTGCAAAAAAGCTTGGAGTTATTTGATGATTGGGGAGATAAAATAGCAAAGAGTCAGTATGCAAAATGGCATTCAGATGAAATGGAGTTAGATAGTGTTATTGCTTATATATCACCATATTATGATAGTATAAATTTTATTGGTTATGCTTCTGTTTTGGCTGATGCATATTTGAAAAAGAGGGATATAAATACTGCACAAAAATTTATTGATAAATTATCGAAAGGGGAAGGTTCAAAAACAGACTTTTGTTATCGAAATTCACAGTTATTAACTTTGAAAGGTGATTATAAAGAGGCTTGTAAGTATTGGGAGCAGGCATTTGAGTTGTTGTTAGAAGAATCTAAATTTATGCTTAATCAACGCCTTGGGGCAATAAATGGAGAGTATGATTTGTTGAATGCTGAATTGCAGAATGAGAAAAGGAGGGTGAGGATGATGCGGGGATATAATGTGGCTTTAGGAGTGTTGGTTCTATTGTTGAGTGTGGCGCTTGTTATGCTGAAGAGGTATAAACAAGATATTGATGTAAAAGAAATAGATATTGCTAAACGTAAAGAGAGATTTAATGCCTTGTTTGAGAAACATAAATCATATTATAAGATGGATAAGGGAAGTGTGATGACGGATGCAATGCAAAATTTGGAGAAATTACATGAGGCTTATCCAACTCTTACGCGGACGGATGTGGCTATTATATGGTTGTTGTTTATGAAATGTTCGACGGATTCGATTTGTGAGGTGCTGAATATAACACATAACTACTACTACCAGCGAAAGTCTGCTGTATATCGTATTTTGGGTATAAGTGGGAAAAAGGCTGAAGGTGCGATTGATAGAATAGTTCGCGAGTATATTTTTGTGGATGAAGAATGAGGAATTATAAAAAGAAAAATGGCTGATTCGTATTAGAGTCAGCCATTTTTTGTTTTGGTGAAATTTTTATAGAATAGGGGTTATTTTACGTTGTCTTTGAGGGAGTCGGATATTAGTTTTTTGAGGGCGAGGGTTTGTTTTTCGGTCGCTCCTTGTTTATTTGGTTTATAAAGGGCTTTGTATTTGCATGGGACGAGGGCAAATTTGAGGTCGTCGAAAGTGCCTTTCACATCGAGCCCAAGTCGTGCTGGGAGTGGACAGTCGGTGAGCGAGATGTGGTAGTTGAACGAGTTGTCGAGATTGTGGCGGCCAGAGAGTACGGCTTGCCATTTATCCATTGAAATGAGGAATGGGTAGAGGTCAACTTCGTTGCGGAATACGGTCATTTCGACAGAGATAGAATCGACTTTATTTTCGGTTTTTTTGTTGAACATCATGTATTTGGCGATGGTAGAGAATGTTTCGCTATCGAGGAGTACGAGGTCTTTGCCTTCGAGGGCTGCAGCGGCACGGAGGGTTGACATCTTAGGCGAGTAGTCGGCACGTAGATAGGTCTCGGCAGCGATGTGGAATTCGGCGCGTCCAGCGAATGAGCTGAGCATAGGGACGATAGTGTCGATTTGAGGCACGAGGTCGATGAGTTTGGCGATGTCGATATTAAGAAGGTGGAAATCGAGACCGGCAAATAGGTGGTTGCGACGTTCAGAACGGTAGATGCCAGTGAGTTGCATTTCGGCAGCATCGGTAGTGAAACCCATCTGCTCGAGGATGGCTTCGCCGTCTTTGATAGTGAGTTTACCTCCTAAATTCTCGATGTCGGTTTCGCCGAAAATGGCTTTTTTGATATGAGTGTCGAGAGTGATATTTACTTTTTTAGGTACTATGAAAGGATCATTAGGAGTTGAGAGTTGAGAGTTAAGAGTTGAGAGTGTGTCGGATTGAGACGCAATGTATTGCGTCTCTACAGTTTGTGAGTTGTCGGCGAGGGCGAAGTCGGTGTTGTCGTCGGTGATTACGATTTCGTCGGTAGATTGGTTATTGGCGCCAAGACCATTTACAAGATCCATGAGTTGGTCGATATTGGTTTGCTCAGATTGGAATTTGAGATTGCCACGAAGGAGACCACGCCCTTTTGCGAAGTTTTTGAGGTTAGTGATATTGCCAGATAGAGCAAAATCGGAATCGTCGATGATGATGCGTGATTGTTCGATGTCGAAGTTGTTAGGACGGAACTGGAATTTGATAGCAGGGATGTTGATGTTGGCATCGAAACCATCGACAGAGACAAGTCCGTCGTTGAAGTCGAATTTGATAGTTGGGTTGAGTTGGTCGAGAAGGTTTTCTTTTGATTTGTCGTACGATGTAAAGGCTTCGATTTCTAAGTCTTTTGTGTTGACATTTAAGAAGCTACCCATATTGGCTTTAATAGCTTGGCTATTGTAGGCAACGGTGAAAGTAGGGGCTTTTTTGTTGTTGCGAGTAGGGTAGATTTCAACTGTGCCTTTAGGAGTTGCGATGTCGAAGTTGATTGTGTCCATCGAGCCTTGTAGATGGTCGAAATCGAATAGGCAGACAGCAGTGTAGAATTGTGTAGTGTCTAATATATCACCAATACCAATTGAGAGTTGAGAATTGAGAATTGAGAATTGAGTGTGGTTACTATCTAATTGGGCTTCTATTTGGAGGTTGGTGCCATTGAGAGAGGCTTGTGCGAGTTCTTTGAAGTGTTTGTTTGTATGAGGACTTGGGAGTTTGATTGCCAATGTGCCTTTAGTGTCTTTGATGGCGATGCTATCGTTGTATGTGACGTCGAGGTTGGTGTATTGGAGCGTACCATCGGCGATGATGCGGTCGAGGCGTAGGTTAGTGGCATCATCGAGATTGAAACGAGCTGAAATGTCGGCATAGGTGCGTCCGTTCATATTGATTTTTATGTCATCAGGAAGGAATGGACGGAGTTCAGAGAGGTTGAGATTGCCAGTGATGTTGATGTCGCAGAGAGCGTCTGTAAATGAGGAATTAGGAATTAGGAGTGAGGAATTGTTTATAGCTATTGGGGAACTTTGTATTGTGCATTGTGCATTGTGCATTGTGCATTGAATATTGCCGTTTGGGTTTAGGTCGGCATTGGCAGATAGAGAGAGGTTTATGTTGTTGATGGGTAGAGGGAGTGCGGAATAGGTTATTTTGCCATCGGAGTAGTTGAGGTTGGCAGAGATGAGAGGCATGATGCTGTCGTTGTAAGTGCCACGAGCAGAGCCTGAAAGTGATGCTAAACCGCTCACTTCGATACCATCCAATAGGTCGGCGTATGCTTCGGGTATGAGGGCGATGATATCCTCAAGATTCCATTGGTTAGTTGCGAATTGCATATCGAGATTGATGTCGTCGCCTTGCATTTGGGCTACGCCATTGAGGTTGATTTCGTGGGAGTTGATAGCAAGGAGAGCCTCTTTGAGATTGAGGTGCATGATGTCGAGATTGAGTTCGGCTGGAACATTTGTACGAAGAGCAACGCTATCGAGTAAACGATTGCCATCGAAATCGAGTGTTGTAGAAGGTAGAGCGAGAGCAAGTTTGCCATCGAAATGATTATCTTTAAGTTCTCCTGATGTAGTTAATTGTGCATTATCTATTGTGCATTGTACATTGTCTATTATGCATTGTGCATTATGCATTGTGCATTGTGCATCGATGTTGCCGTTGGCTCCTTGGAGTTGGGCTGAGAGGGTGGTGTTTAGCCCGTTGATATTTGCGTCGATGCCTGATTTTTGGTCGATGTATGTGGCTGATAGATTGCTGATTGCTACATCGTTGACTTGTAGTAGGTCAAATAGGGCAGTGGATGTGGTGTCTTCTTCCTCTTCGTTTGATGCGAGGGCAACGATGTTGTAGTTGGCATTGCCGAGCGAGTCGCAGAAGATGTTGGCGGTGGTGTTGTCGAGATGCACTTGGTTGATGACAAGGTTGCCTTTGAAAAGGAATTGGCTGACATTGACTGATGCTGCGAGACGGCCGACATAGGCAAGTGTGTCGGATTGGGCATTAGCTACGGGGTTGATTACTCTTACATTGCTGAGATTGATAGCAAAATTAGGAAATGTAGAGAAGAATGTGAGTTCAGCAGTGTCGAGGTCGGCTTGGCATGTGATGAAACGGCCTACGTTGTTGCGCACGATAGGGGTGAGTGTTTTGGGTGAAAACACGATGTTGCAAATGATGATGATGGCTATTGTTAAGATGGCAATTATGCTTGAAAGGGTGATGGCGGTGATTTTTAAGGCTCGTTTCATAATAGTAATTTTAGAGGTGAGTACACACTGAGAGTGTGTATTTTTGAGGGTTGCTTGAGGGTTGCTGTATAGTATATTTAAATTGGGGGGGGAGAAGTGGATACCACGTGAGAGTGTGTATTTTTCGGGGGGTGATTTTTATTGTATTTTACCATGGAATTTTATCGAAAGAGTGCACCTTTCCGTAGTTGTCCTCATAGACGAGTTCGGTTGCTGTAAGTTTGGTTACAGTATACACTTTTGGTACATTTCCACCCATTTCCATTGTATGCACTTGAGTCAAAACATTGCCATTGAGGCCCCATGTGAAAGGTTGCGCTTCGGCTTCAGTGACGTCGTCGGCTTCGTCCCAAGTGTAGCCAGAACCATCTTTTCCGTATACTTCGAAAACGAGAGAGTTGTTTTCTTGCCATTTGCCAGTTAAAAGGGTTTGGTCGAATTCGACATCGGTGTCAGGTGAGCATGACGACATTGATACAATGATAGCAGAAATAGCAAAGATTGCGAGAGAGAAAAGTTTTAGATTTTTCATATTTTAGTAATTTAGTAATTTAGTAGCGAGTAATGAGACTTGTTATTCGGAATTAACATTAGATTTTTAGTTGTGTAGTTTTATTTAAATTTACAATACTACTGCAAAATTACATAAATTATTTGATTTGAGAAAATATTTTAATTTTTTTGTTAGAAAGGGGTTTTGTTTAATTTTTTTTGTTAATTTTGTGTTTTGAAAGTTAACAATCGAAAGTCGAAAGTCAACAGACGATAGACTATTGTTGTGCTGAGGCGAAAATCTTGCTACTCGCTACTGAAATACTAAATGTCTGAATTATGAAAAGATTGTTTTTACTTGATGCTTATGCATTGATTTATAGGGCTTATTATGCTTTTTTGCGTATGCCGAGGATAAATTCGAAGGGGATGAATACGTCGGCGATTTTTGGTTTTGTGAATACGTTGGATGATGTGTTGACGAGGGAGAAGCCTACGCATTTGGCTGTGGTGTTTGACCCGTCGGGACCTACGTTTAGGCATGAGGCATACGAGGAGTATAAGGCTAATCGTGAGGCTACGCCGGAGGATATTCGTAAGGCGGTGCCGATTATTAAGCAGATAGTGGAGGCGTATAGAATACCTGTGATTGAGGTGCCGGGCTATGAGGCTGATGATGTGATTGGTACGTTGGCTGGGTTGGCTGAAAAAGAGGGTTTCGAGGTGTTGATGATGACACCGGATAAGGATTATGGGCAGTTGGTGACTGAGCATATAAAGATTTATAAACCGCGATTTGGAGGGTCGGGATTTGATACGCTCGGTGTGGCTGAAGTTTTGGAGAAATGGGGGTTGGAGTCGACTGCGCAAGTGATTGATTTGTTGGGGTTGATGGGTGATGCGTCGGATAATATTCCGGGTTGTCCGGGTGTGGGTGAGAAGACTGCGGTGAAGTTGTTGCAACAATTCGGTGGTATTGACAATATGTTGGCTCACACCGATGAGATAAAAGGTGCGCTAAGAGTGAAGGTGGAGGCGAATGTGGAGCAGATTAAGTTCTCGAAATTCTTGGCTACGATAAAGACTGATGTGCCTGTGGAGTTTGAAGAGGAGAGGTTTGTGATTGAGGAGCCAGATGTGAAGGCGTTGTTGGGGATTTATGAGGAGTTGGAGTTTAGGAGCCACATCAAAAAACTCAATGCACAATTCACAATTCACAATTCACAATTGATTGCTCAGTCTGATAATTCGGGGATGGGGTCGCTTTTTGGGAATGAGGAATTGGGAATGAGGAATGAGGAATTAAAAGATGGTGTTTTATATTCTCCCCCTGTTTTAGGGGGAGTACCCGAAGGGGGAGGGGGTTCTCAACTCTCAACTTTCAACTCTCAATTTTCAAATTATGTGTGTATGGATACGGAGGAGAAGCAGAGAGAGTTGGTGGAGATGTTGTTGAAGGAGAAGATGTTTGCGTTTGACACAGAGACTACGTCGTTGGATGTGTTGGATGCGGAGTTGGTGGGGATGTCGTTTGCAATGCACAATGTACAGTCGGACGGGTCGGACGGGTCGGACTTGTCAGACAAATCGGACGGGTCGGAGAATATTCAATTGCCGACGGCGTATTATGTTCCGGTGAGTGCAGATAGGGCAGAGGCGCAGAGAACGGTGGATTTGTTTCGTGCGGTATTTGAGAATGAGGCTATTGAAAAGACGGGGCATAATATTAAATATGACTTGATGGTGTTGGCGAATTATGGTGTGGAGTTGAAAGGAAGATTGTTTGATACGATGATAGCGCACTATTTGTTGCAGCCTGAATTGCGCCATAATATGGATTATTTGGCGGAAATATTGTTGAAATATAAGACCATACATATCGATGAGTTGATAGGAGAGAAGGGTAAGAATCAGCGTTCGATGAGAGATGTGGAGTTGGAGAAAATAACAAATTATGCGGCGGAGGATGCAGATATTACGTTGAGATTGAGAGGGGTGTTGGAACCTATGATAAATTCAACCCCTTCCGCTACGCTCGTCCCCCTAAAACAGGGGGACAATAGTGGGGTTGCTGAAGTTGAGAGTGTGGAAGATAATGGTAGTTTGGCGAAGTTGTTCTATGAAGTGGAGATGCCGCTAGTGAGAGTGTTAGCAGTGATGGAGCGCACAGGGGTGATAATTGATGACTTTGCGTTAGCACAATCGTCGGGCGTGATGACAGCCGAGATGCAACGCATTGAGCGTCATATCCGTGAGATGTCGGGCTCGAACCTTAATATTAGTTCGCCAAAACAGGTGGGCGAGTTGTTGTTTGACGTGTTGAAAATCAGCGATAAACCACGCAAGACAAAGAGCGGACAATATGTGACCGACGAAGAGACATTGGAGGGGTTGAGAGCGAAACATCCTGTGGTGGGCGAGATATTGGAATATAGGGGTGTGAAGAAGTTGTTGAGTACCTATATAGATGCGTTGCCTAAATTGATAAATGGTAAGACTGGCAGGGTGCATACATCGTTTAATCAGACCGTTACGGCAACAGGACGATTGTCGTCGTCGAATCCGAATTTGCAGAATATACCGATTAGAGATGAGCAGGGCAAAGAGATTCGTAAGGCATTCATAGCATCGGAAGGGCATGTGTTTATGTCGGCGGACTACTCGCAAGTAGAGCTAAGATTGATGGCGCATTTGTCGCAAGATGAGAATATGTTGGCAGCATTCAATGCCGACCACGATATCCATGCTGCAACGGCGGCAAATATCTATAAAGTGCCGATTGAAGAGGTGACGAGCGATATGCGTCGCAAGGCAAAGACTGCCAATTTTGGTATTATATATGGTATCTCGACATTCGGATTGTCGGAACGATTGGGTGTGTCGCGCGCAGAGGCTAAGGAGTTGATTGATGGATATTTTATGAGTTTCCCAGGAGTGAAAGATTATATCGACACCACGATAGAAAATGCTCGTAGAGATGGTTATGTGGAGACATTGTTGCATCGTCGTAGATATTTGCCAGATATAAATTCGCGAAATGCTAATGTGAGGGGGTATGCAGAACGAAATGCTGTGAATGCGCCGATACAGGGCACTGCGGCAGATGTTATAAAAATAGCGATGGTGAAGATAGCCGATAGATTGAAACGCGAGGGATTGAAGGCAGAGATGCTATTGCAAGTGCATGACGAATTGAACTTTAACGTTCCGTTGGATGAGGTGGAAAGAGTGAAGACATTGGTGAAAGAAGAGATGGAAGGGGCTATGGCGTTGTCGGTGCCATTGAGAGTGGATATTGGAGTGGGGCAGAATTGGTTGGAGGCGCATTAGTTAATGCACAATGCACAATGCACAATTCACAATTCACAATGCACAATGCATAATGCACAATGCACAATTCATAATTCACAATGCATAATGCACAATGCACAATTCATAATTTTTGCGATGAATGAGAGTATGATTTTTGGTTCATAAAAAAAAGGACAATCCGATTGGATTGTCCTTTTTTGTTTCGTTTGTGCTTTGAGAGCTGGGAGTCGGATTAACGACGGAGACCCAATTCTTTAACGATAGCACGGTAGCGTTCGATGTCAACTTGTTTCAAGTAGTCGAGCATACGACGACGTTTACCTACCAACATACGCAAAGCACGTTCAGTGCTATAATCTTTACGATTTGATTGAAGGTGTTCTGTTAAACGAGCGATACGGAAAGAGAACAACGCAATTTGAGACTCAGGAGATCCTGTGTCAGTAGTTGATTTACCGTATTTACCAAAAATTTCTTGTTTTTTTTCTGCGTCTAAGTACATACAGATAAAGTTTATTGGTTAATAATTAGTTACTTAAGAGCTTTCACTCCGTGAAGCACTTCTGGACTGCAAAGTTATAATAAATATTTGGATTGTGCAAGAGTTTGCGTAAAAAAAAGTTTAGTGTTAAGTTTTTAGAGTATAGAGAAAGCCCCTTCGGATAAGGAAGGGGCTTGGGGTATATGGTTGTTTTTTTTATTTTTTGAGAGGTGCTGACTCAGCGTTGTGGACGCGACAGTTGAAGCTACTTGTTGCGTCGTAGTCGGCAATGAATGCTACGATTTCCATGTCTTCGATGACTACGTCGAAGTCGCCAATTTTTTCAGGGAGTTGGTAGCGGAATGTCATCTCGTATTTGTTTTCAGGAGAGAGGACGAGTTCTTGACCCCAAGTGCCAGTGAGTGTAGCGCGGATGGCATGGTCGTGAGAGTAGTCGTCGCCACCTTTGATTTGGTATGCTTTGATGTTAGATTGGGTGAGCCATACGTTTACGCGAGCGTTAGGAAGAGCTTGGATTGCTTCGCCACTAACTGTAACTACGAGTTGGCGATTAGCTTCGTTGTATGTGTGTGAGATGTTGACATTGAGTGGTGCGATAGATTCAAGAGCTTTAGATAGAACAGCTTCTGTGAATAGAGGTGTAGTGTAGTCGTTTACTGGACCTACAACAGATTCTGAGTCTGTTGAGTTTGCTATGTTGCGGTCAATCATTACTGTTGGCGAGTATTTAGCATTAGGGTCTTTGTAGAAGTAGTTGGCATATTCTATGCTTTCATCGATAGTGAATGCGTCTTTACCAAATCCTTCGTGATGGGCAACTTCGATAGAGCGACCTTCGAATGCTGCACGAGTAGCTTTGACGATTTCGGCTCCATTAGGACAAGCAGAGCAAGATTGTCCTGTGAATTTTTCTACAAGGACTTTGCGTATATAGCCATTTGCATAGATTTCTTGGTCAATAGCGTATCTGTTGTCTTCTGTTTTTTGATCTGCTGCAGAAGATTTGGCCTCTACATTGAGCGTGTATGTGCCTTCTGTTGCTGGAGTGTTGAGATCGGTAATATATACTGTATGTCCCATACCATTCCACAAATCGAGATTGTTGAATGATTTAGATCCTTTTTCGCCATTGTATTCATATTCAATTGTGATGTCATTTACTGTTTTAACACCATAATTGAATACGTCGAATTTGAGTGTATTAGTTGTGTTGATAGGAAGTTTGGCGTTAATACGAGGATTTGCAATACAGATGTCATTTTGAATATCAGTACTATAGTCACCTCCTGCAACAACAGCTTGGATGCCGAGTTTGCCTTTGTAGCCATGGCCCCCTACTTTTGTGAAGAATTGCCATTTGTCGTCTTCGGTGCTATCGTAGTAGATGTCCATGCCCATGTTGCCTGAATTGTATTGGAATTCGCCACTTTCCATGCCGAGCATAGCTCCGTCGGACATGCCGATGTAGCCAATGTATACGCCAGGGAGTGAATCGGTTAGTTCGAAAGGAGTGGTGAATTTGACATAATTCCATGCGTTAGGAATGACTTCGAATGGTTGTTCGTAGAGGTTGGTTTGTAGGTCGGTAGAGATGAAGATTTTTGTATCGGTGGCTTCTGCTCCGATATATACGCGTGCTCCGACGATGTATTTAGAATCGCCAAACATAGCTTTTGGGAGGGTTGTTCCACCACCCATGCGAGCCATTTGACCGGCAGCGATGTTGACATCGATATTGTTGCCACAATAGCCAATGAGTTTGGTTTCTTCTATTTTTGTTTCTTGCTCTGGTTCTGGTTGTTTTTCACATGCAGAGAAAATGAACATTGCGCTTGTGAGGACAAGCATCATTAGGTTTTTAAAAATAGTTTTCATAAGTGTGTATAAAGTTTTGTGTTTTAAAGTGCAAAGTTACGAAAAAAATGGGAATTGGTAAAATGTGAGTTTGTTTTTTTTTGAGAAGATTGCTTTATGATATATTTATCCTATATTGAAGGTAGTGGTGGTGTATGGAGTAGGGAGCAAGGAGTTTGGGGTAAAGGGTGGTGTTTTTTTGATTTTTTTGTGGGAAATTATTGCGAATATTGAGAAAAATATGTATCTTTGCGAGTTGTTATATTGAAGTTAAAAACAATAACTATAAATCTTATATCTTATGACACTTGAAGAATTTAGAAAAGACATTGCGGCAGGTATTCCTGACGTATTGCCTCAACCAAAGGCTTATGAGCCAGAGATTAACCATGCTCCTAAGCGTAAAGAGATTTTGACAGCAGAGGAAAAAGAGTTGGCATTGCGTAATGCGTTGCGTTATTTCCCTAAAAAACATCACGCTGAATTGGCTCCTGAATTTGCTGAGGAGTTGCGTACGTATGGACGTATTTATATGTATCGTTTGCGTCCAGATTATGAAATGAAGGCTCGCAATATCAATGATTATCCAGCACGTTCGAAACAAGCGGCTGCGATTATGTTGATGATTAATAATAACCTTGATTATGCTGTGGCTCAACACCCACATGAGTTGATTACTTATGGTGGTAATGGTGCTGTGTTCCAAAACTGGGCTCAATATCGCTTGACTATGAAATATCTTTGCGAGATGACTGACGAGCAAACTTTGGTTATGTACTCGGGTCACCCAATGGGATTGTTCCCATCACATAAAGATGCTCCTCGCGTGGTGGTGACTAATGGTATGGTGATTCCTAACTACTCGAAACCTGACCATTGGGAGAAATTCAATGCCCTCGGCGTGAGCCAATATGGTCAGATGACTGCTGGTTCGTATATGTATATCGGTCCTCAAGGTATCGTGCACGGCACAACAATCACTGTGTTGAACGCTGCTCGTAAACAAATCCAAAAAGGTTTGGCTAAAGAGATACCTGGTCAAATATTCATTTCTGCCGGTCTTGGCGGTATGTCGGGAGCTCAACCAAAAGCTGGTGTGATTTCGGGCGTAGTGGCTGTAATTGCAGAGGTTAACCCTAAAGCAGTGCATGTTCGTCACTCACAAGGTTGGGTAGATGAAGTGTACACTGACTTAGACCAATTGATTCCTCGTATGCTTGAGGCATCTAAGAATAAAGAGGCTGTGTCGTTGGCATATCAAGGCAACGTGGTTGACTTGTGGGAACGCTTGGCTGCTGATAATATTAAAATTAATCTTGGTTCTGACCAAACATCATTGCACAACCCATGGGCTGGTGGTTACTATCCAGTAGGTTATTCTTACGAAGAGAGCAACCGCATGATGGCTGAAGAGCCAGAGAAATTCAAAGAAGCAGTGCAAGAGTCGTTGCGTCGTCATGCAGCAGCTATCAACAAATTGACTGCTAACGATATGTATTTCTTCGACTATGGCAATGCATTCTTGCTCGAAGCTTCGCGCGCAGGTGCTGACGTGATGGGCGAAAATGGTCGTTTCCGTTATCCTTCATACGTACAAGATATTATGGGTCCTATGTTCTTCGACTATGGCTTTGGTCCATTCCGTTGGGTATGTACAAGCTGCGACCCTAAAGACTTGGCAATAACTGACCGCATTGCAACAGAGGTGCAAGAAGAAATTCTTCGTACAGCTCCAGAAGAGATTCGTGGTCAATTGGAAGACAATATCCACTGGATTAAAGAGGCACAAAAGAATAAATTGGTGGTTGGCTCACAAGCTCGTATCCTTTATGCTGACGCAGAGGGTCGTGCTAAGATTGCAAAAGCATTCAATGATGCAATTGCTTCAGGTGAATTGTCTGCTCCAGTAGTTCTTGGTCGTGACCACCACGACGTATCGGGTACTGACTCTCCATTCCGTGAAACATCAAATATCTACGACGGCTCATCATTCACAGCAGATATGGCTGTACATAACTGCATCGGTGACGCATTCCGTGGCGCTACATGGGTATCTATTCACAATGGTGGCGGTGTAGGTTGGGGCGAAGTAATCAATGGCGGTTTCGGTATGGTTATTGATGGCTCGGCAGACTCAGAACGTCGCTTGAAATCGATGTTGCTTTGGGACGTTAACAACGGTATTGCTCGTCGTAGTTGGGCTCGTAACGAAGGCGCTATGTTTGCTATCAAACGCGAAATGGAACGTACTCCAAACCTCGTTGTCACAATCCCTAATATTGTTGAGGATGAGTCAATTATTAAAAATGCTTTAAAATAATAATATTAGTAGCGAGTAACGAGTATTGAGTAGCAAGAGAAGTTACTTTCATTGCCAACTACTTGTTACTCGCTATTAAAAACATAAAAAAGAATCTGAATAGCAGTCTCGTTACTCGCTACTCGTTACTAAAAATCTAAAATATGAAAATCCACGAAATTTCTCCTGCTAAAATCACTATTGATGATGTAAAACGCATTATCACAGAAGATTATAAATTGAAATTGTCGGATGAGTCAATCCGTCGTATTAATCTTTGTCGTGATTATCTCGACAATAAAATGAAAACACAAAAAGAGCCAATCTATGGTGTAACAACAGGTTTTGGTTCGTTGTGTAATATCAGTGTGGGTGCTGATGAACTCTCTCAACTTCAAAAGAACCTCGTTATGAGCCACTCTTGTGGTACAGGCGATGAAGTTGACCAAGAGATTGTGAAACTCATCGTATTCCTCAAAATTCAATCATTGCAATATGGCGTATCGGGCGTGCAATTGGTTACAGTTCAACGCTTGGTAGATATGTATAATGCAGGCGTATTCCCTGCAGTATATCAACAAGGTTCGCTCGGTGCATCGGGCGACTTGGCTCCATTGGCTCACATGTCGTTGCCATTGCTCGGATTGGGCGAAGTATACTTCGAAGGCAAAAAACAACCAGCTGCTGAGGTAAATGCTAAATTCGGTTGGGAACCTATCACATTGAAATCTAAAGAGGGTTTGGCATTGTTGAATGGTACACAATTCATGGCAGCTCACGCAACTTGGGCATTGATTAAAGCTGACGAATTGAGCGCAGCAGCAGATATGGTAGGTTGCGTATCACTCGACGCATTTGATGGTCGTATCGAGCCATTTACTCACGAAGTGCATGCAGTGCGCCCTCACAATGGTCAGTTGACTACAGCGGCTCGCATCCGCGAAATCATGGAGGGTAGCGAATTGATTCGTCGTCCAAAAGTGCACGTACAAGACCCATATTCATTCCGTTGTATGCCTCAAGTGCACGGTGCATCGAAAGATGCTATCGCATATGTGCGCTCGGTTGTTGAAACAGAAATCAACTCGGCTACTGACAACCCTACAGTTATCCCTGAAAAAGATATGGTAATCTCGGCAGGTAACTTCCACGGACAACCATTGGCTATCACAATGGACTTCTTGGCTATCGCTCTTGCTGAGCTTGGCTCAATCTCTGGTCAACGTGTGACTCAATTGATCGGTGGCAAACGTGGATTGCCTAATTTCCTTGTGGCTAACCCAGGTTTGAACTCTGGTTTTATGATTCCACAATATACAGCAGCTTCTATCGTAAGCCAAAGTAAAGGTTTGTGTATGCCTGCATCGGTTGACTCTATCGAATCAAGCCAAGGTCAAGAAGACCACGTCTCTATGGGTGCAAATGCGGCTACTAAACTTATCCGCGTGGCATTGAACACAGAGCGCGTGTTGGCAATCGAGTTGTTTAACGCAGCACAAGCATTGGAGTTCCGTCGTCCTGCTAAATCGTCGCCAGCTATTGAGGCTCTCGTGGCTGAATATCGCAAAGTGGTGCCATTCATCCAAGACGATGAGGTGATGTATCCACATATCGAAAGCTCAATCCAATTCTTGCGTAGAAATTTCTAATCTAGTAGGGACGCAGCGTGCTGCGTCCTAAAGATACACAAAAAGGCGACCAATCGGTCGCCTTTTTTGTCTTTTAGAAAATCTAGTTTTTATTTTACAACTACTTTAGTAGTAGCGTTAGCAGATTTAACGATATATACACCATTTTCGAGGTTGCCATTGAGGTCAGTTACGTTTTGACCAGTGATAGTGAAGATAGAGATTTCTTCGTTAGCAACGATCATACCATTTTGAGTGTAGATATTTGAGATAGTTACATTTTCGAGAGCAGTAGGATTTTCTTTTGCTTTTTCAACTTGGCAATTTACTTCTTTTGAATTTTCGTTGAATGTGAATGTTAAATTGTATTTGCCAGTTTCTGTAATTTCTAATTTTGCATTTTCTGCTGGATATGATTCACTCCACATGTGGTATTTTGTTATTTTGTATTCGTAAGTTCCTGCAGTGAGCTCTACGTTAGTATATGTTTTCGTCCATATACCATTTTCTCCTTCAACAAGGTCATTTTCAGTTTTGTTAGTAGCCCATTCTGCACCTAAGCAAGGAATTGTTCCTGCGATAGTCCAAGTAGTAGGAAGTTCTACTTCGCTATTGTCGCCAAACATAACCCAACAGTCATTGTTTGCTCCGTCCCAGACACCATCAGGCACATTATATTGACATTTTGTTCCGTCCCAAGTCAAATCGGCAGTTTGGTTCCATCTTGCATCCCAACTATTTGCTGTATTTCCAGGATTCATACGGCAGAAAATAACGTTAGCGCGTGTACCTTGGCATGTAACTTCATAAATGCCATCATTGTTGCTGTCAGTCATGCTAACCCATAATTCGCCATCTCCACCGAAAAAGTATGCGGCAAAACGAGCACCATCAGCTTTCCAGTTGTTGTTTGGTTTAAGATACAATTTTGTACCATCAGTGATGTTGGCTGCAAATGCAGTCATTGCAACGAATAGAGTTGCAAAAAGGAGTGTAAATTTTTTCATACTAAAAAAATTAGAAAGATTAATTATTTAATGATTAATTTAGAAGTTGCGTTTTGTGTTTTGATGATATATATACCTTGAGAGAGGTTTCCGTTTTGAGATGTTACGTCTTGACCAGTTATTGTGTAAATTGTGATATCAGTGTCAGCATGAACGTAGCCGTTGATAGCATAGATGTTGTTGATAGTTATGTTTTCTATGTTAACTTTGATTGTGGCAACTGCTTTTAGTTCAGGGATAGTTGGATTGAACGTGAATTTGAGGTCATAGATACCATCTTTTGCGATGTATAGTGTCATGTTAGTGTCATCAGATGGGTATTTACCTGGAGTTTCCCAGTTGTGACTTGCTACGACTTTGTATTCGTATGTGCCTTTTGAAAGAGTTATTTCTTTGTATTCTTTTACCCAAATACCATCTTCGCCTTTTGTCATATCGTTGAGAGTGTCTGTTTCGTTCCAAGAAGTTCCGAATATAATAGAATCGCCACAGAGTGTGTAAACATCAGCTTCTGGTTGTGGTTTTTCAGGGTCGTTGTTGTCTTGATTGTTGTTACCTGGGTTGTCGCCATAGGTGCTCCAGTGTCCACCAGGTTTGTTGCCATCCCAAGTTTGGTCTTCGCTATTGATAATGTAGTGGTTTTTGCCTTCTTCGTAAGTTACATCAGTTGTTTGTGCGCCCCAATATGGTGCATTTTCTCCTTCACTAGACCAATTATTTTCGGTGTTGTTAGGGTTCATACGGCAGATAATCATACCAGTCCACTCGCCTGCAGGCACAACGACAGAGTAGATACTGCTTTCTACCTGAGTCATATTTTCCCATTTTTCGCCAGAGCCAAAGAAATAAGTAGCAAAGCGAGCATCGTCGGCAGTCCATTGAGAGTGTACGGTTACATAGATACTTGTGCCTACAGGGTATACTGTCGCTTGAGATGCGCCAACTTTAGTAGCGTTGCAAGAGAGATCTAGTTTAGCAGGGTTGTATGTGAAAGTGATATTGTACGAGCCTGTCTCTTTGATTTCGTATTGGTAGTTTCCTTGAGTAGGGAATTCGCCTTGACCCCAATTGTGGTTTGCAGCCACTTTATATTCGTATGTTTGAGCCGATAGAGTTACGTTTTCGTACGTTTTGGTCCAGATGCCATTGTCGTCCTTTGTCATGTCGTTGGCTGAGTTGGCAGGTGCCCATTCTCCGTTGAAGCAAGGGAAGTTGCCACAGAGAGTGTAAGATGAGATAGTGAATGTGCCAAAGCGGTCGATACCTTCGGCTTTGAGTGTAATTTTATCGGTGCTTTCGTTGTATGAAATAGTGATGTTTGTAGCATTTAATAGTGTGAAAGATATATTATCTTCACCAGTATAGCCAGGGGTACTTGTTGATGCATCTACGCACCATGCACCTTTTGCATTGTCCCAAGTTCCGTTTGTGATTTTGAATTCGTGAGAACCAGCAGGAACATTGGCATACGATTTAACATATACTCCATTAGTGAGTGTCATTTTATTGTTGGCATCGTTGTTGCTCCAATTGCTTCCGCAAAGAGAAGGCGAGCCTGCTACATAATATTCGGCAAAAGCTGACATTACAACTAAAAGAGATGCAAAGAGGAAAGTAAATTTTTTCATAAGTTATTTTTGTTTATGTTATTATTACAATATACCTATCTAACTTGCAAAGTTACTAAAATATAATTTATCAAGCAAGAAAAATAAAAAAAATCTCTTGTTTTGTGTTAAAAAACAAGAGATTTTTTGTTTTATGATTAAGTAATTGTCAATTACAATTTTGGACCAGCAGCTACAAGGGCTTTACCAGCTTCGTTGCCTGTAAATTTCTCGAAGTTTTTGATGAAGCGACCTGCGAGGTCTTTTGCTTTTTCTTCCCATTGGCAAGCGCAAGCGTAAGTGTCGCGTGGGTCAAGGATTTTTGGATCTACATTAGGCAATTCTGTAGGTACGACGAAGTCGAACATTGGGATAGTTTTTGTTGGAGCTTTGTCGATTGAACCATCGAGGATTGCGTCGATGATACCACGTGTATCTTTGATAGAGATACGTTTGCCAGTACCATTCCAACCTGTGTTTACGAGGTAAGCAGTTGCGCCTGATGCTTGCATTTTCTTAACGAGTTCTTCGCCGTATTTAGTTGGGTGAAGTGAAAGGAATGCAGCACCGAAGCAAGCTGAGAATGTTGGAGTTGGTTCAGTGATACCACGTTCAGTACCTGCCAATTTAGCTGTGAAACCAGAAAGGAAGTAGTATTGAGTTTGTTCTGGAGACAAGATAGATACTGGAGGCAACACACCGAATGCGTCAGCTGAAAGGAAGATAACTTTCTTAGCAGCAGGAGCTTTTGAACCTGGTTGGATGTTGTTGATGTGGTGGATTGGGTAAGAAACGCGAGTGTTTTCTGTTACGCTCTTATCAGCGAAGTCGATTTTGCCGTTTTCGTCAACAGTAACGTTTTCGAGGAGGGCATCGCGACGGATTGCGTTGTAGATATCAGGTTCGCTATCTTTGTCGAGGTTGATAACTTTAGCATAGCAACCACCTTCGAAGTTGAAGATACCTTCGTCGTCCCAACCGTGTTCGTCATCACCGATAAGTTGGCGTTTAGGGTCAGTAGAGAGGGTAGTTTTACCTGTACCTGAAAGACCGAAGAAGATAGCAGTTTCGCCTTTTTCGTTAGTATTAGCAGAGCAGTGCATTGAAGCCATACCACGAAGAGGGAGGAGGTAGTTCATGATTGAGAACATACCTTTTTTCATTTCACCGCCGTACCATGTGTTGATGATTACTTGTTCGCGGCTTGTGAGGTTGAATACAACTGCAGTTTCTGAGTTGAGGCCGAGTTCTTTGTAGTTTTCTACTTTTGCTTTAGAAGCGTTGAATACTACGAAGTCTGGTTCGCCGTAGTTAGCAAGTTCTTCAGCTGTAGGGCGGATGAACATGTTAGTTACGAAGTGTGCTTGCCAAGCTACTTCCATGATGAAACGTACTTTAAGACGTGAGTTAGCGTTAGCACCACAGAATGTATCAACTACATATAATTTTTTGTTAGAAAGTTCTTTGACTGCGAGGTCTTTAAGAGCATTCCAAGTGTTTTGAGAAACTGGTTTGTTGTCGTTTTTGTATTCGTCAGAAGTCCACCATACAGTGTTTTTGCTGACTTCGTCCATTACGAAGAATTTGTCTTTAGGTGAACGACCAGTGTAAACACCTGTCATTACGTTAACAGCACCGAGTTCAGTAACTTGTCCTTTGTCGAAACCTTCAAGTCCTGGTTTTGTTTCTTCTGCGAAGAGTACATTGTATGATGGGTTGTGAAGCACTTCTACCGCACCATTGATGCCATACTTAGATAAATCAAGATTTGCCATAATTTTTTTATATTTAAAAAGATTAATAATTTTTATTTTTCAAGGTTTAAAAAGACCCTTGTTTTTCACGATGCAAATTTACGAAATTTTTTTGGAGTAAAAAAGCAAAAACGTGATAATTCTTGTATTTTGTACAAAAAGACTTTGTGATAGATACTTGATTGTATTATATCTCGTGTCTAACATCTTGTGTCTCGTGTCTAATATCTAATATTTCGTATCTTACGGAATAACAAGTTTGTAGCCTTTACCATGGATATTGATGATTTCAACCTCAGGGTCATCTTTGATGATTTTGCGTAGTTTTGTGATATAAACATCCATGCTACGAGCGTTGAAGTAATTGTCTTCTACCCAGATTGTTTTGAGCGCATAGTTGCGTTCAAGGATGCTATTTGCATTTTGCACGAGAAGGGCAAGAAGTTCGCACTCTTTAGTTGTAAGTTTTACGATACCTTTTTCTGTGGTTAGTGTTTGTTTTTGGATGTCAAAAGTCATGTTTCCAAGTTTAAACTCACTACCATTTTTGTTGCGTTTTCCGCTTATTCGGCGCATGATAGCTTCGATGCGGAGCAACATTTCTTCCATCGAGAATGGTTTTGTGATGTAGTCGTCAGCTCCTATGCGGAATCCTTCGAGCACATCTTCTTTTAATGATTTTGCGGTAAGGAATACGATAGGTACGATACCATTGATTTTGCGGATGTCTTGTGCGAGAGTGAAACCATCTTTTTTAGGCATCATCACATCGAGGATGCAGAGGTCGAATTTCTCGTTTGTGAATAACTGATAGCCAGCCTCGCCGTCAGGAGCAAGAGTTACGTTATAATCTTTTGCTTGTAAATATTCGCGAAGAAGCATGCCTAAGCTTTCATCGTCTTCGCAGAGGAGAATTTTTGTTTTTTCCATATTATTTAAGTCAATAGTCTAAAGTCAACAGTCAACAGTCAACAATTTGTTATGTTGGTTGTTGATTATAGGTTTATATTTCGATTGTTTTTAGTTCTATTACGAATTTTGTGCCAATGTTTGGTTCTGATTCGACTTTTATATTGCCATGATGAAGTTTTACGATTTTTTTGACATAAGACAAGCCGAGTCCGAATCCTTTTATGTCGTGTCTGTTTCCTGTTGGAACGCGGTAGAATTTGTCGAAAATGTGTTTTATATACTCTTTCTTTATACCCATACCATTATCTTCTATAGCAATGAATAGTTTATCTTTTTCGTTCCAAGTCGAAATAGTTATTATTATAGGAGTGTTTTCGCGTGAGTATTTTACTGCATTGTCGAGAAGGTTGTATATTATGTTGGCGAAGTGCATTTCGTCAATTTCGACAAAAGCATTATGTGCATGTAATTCTGTGTAGAGATTACCTCCTTTGGAATTGACTTTTAGTGAATAATTTTCGGTTATGGTTTGGATTATTTCGTTTATATTGTTTTCTTGTAATTCGATTTTTATGTTTCGGTGTTCGAATGCCGACATTTGTAATACTTTATCAACTAAGAAGGTTAATCGTTTTGTTTCGTCTCGTATGATTTTCGATATATGTTCGAGCATCTGAGGTGATTTAGATACCGCTGAGTCGCTGAGCATTTGAGATGCAAGAGATATTGATGCCACAGGAGTTTTTAGTTCGTGTGTCATGTTGTTGATAAAGTCATTTTTTATTTCGTTCAATTTTTGTTGGCGTAGTATGTACCAGATTGTGAAACAACAAATAATTAGCAATAAAACTGACACTACGACAGGTGGATAGAGGATGCGAAAGCTTGGTATATATTTGCTTTCTTTGTTTGGGAGGTATATATATAAGAAATGAGGGTTATTCGTATGTGTGTCGGAAGGGAATAGTTGTTGTTTGTAGCAATCTTTTGATGTTATGTCAAATGTTTTTTCGTTAAATCGATATATGTTTTTACCGCGATTATCACTTATGGCAAAATAATATTCGCCAGAAATACCATTTTGTTTTAGGTTGTAGGTTAGTTGGTCGCGGAGAAAATATGGGTCAATACGCGATTTTATATCGCGACGATACGAGTCATTGAAAAGTTTAATGGTTACGATTTCCATTAAACTTTTAGCTTGAATGAAGCGTTTATATTGTTTTTCGTTGTATTTTTGTGTCGCTGCAGATATTGAAGTATTGGTTTGTGTAGAGTTTAATAAGTTGTTTTGATTTGATGTAATTAAAGAGTCGATGTGTTGTTCGATGATACTTTGGATGTTTTCGCTATTTGCTTGTTTTATTGCTTCTTTTGCTTTGCGTGTTTCGGGTGTGTCGTTTTTGAATGCTTCGTCAATGTATGTCAGTACTTCAGCCTCTTCTACTGATTTTACAGTTCGGTAAAGACTACGTTGTACGGCATCTGCAAATTGATTGATTATGATAGTTCTTGTGTGATTAACAAACTCAAATTGAAGCCATAGCAATAGAGAGAAGGCTATCGCTATAAATAGAGTAAATAACCAAAATGATGTATTTTTGAATTTTGACATTTCGTAGGTTTTATTTTACAATGCAAAGATATGAATTTATTCTTTATGTTAACGATTTTTTTTATAAAAATTAACATAAAAAATAAAATTTGTTCTAAATTTAATAGAATATTTTAGGGGAATTAACAGAGATTTTGTATTTTAACAAAATATTTTAGATTTTTAGTTTTTTGTTAAAATGGAAAAGGGTAGAGCCTATGATGATAGGTGTGCCACAATTAAGAACCCAAAGTAGTGTGGTAGCGAGAGCTATAGTTGGTGCGGTTGTGCAGAAAGGGGCAAGAATTAGAATTGCGTAACTACTGCGTGTGGCGGCTTCTGATGCTACGATTGTTGGGGTTATTGTGGTTAGTAGATATATTGTTGGAATAGATATGAATGACTGCCATATTGTAATATTGATGTCGAAAAATCGTAACATTAGGAATAGTTGTGTACAAAATATGCTGAATCGTAGTAAAGAAAAGAAACTTAATGTTAAAAGTTGTTGGGTTTTGACAGAAGATAGAATTTGTAATATATTTTTTATTTTTTGGATATTGATTTTGTCGATGTTGATGTTTTGTGCAATTGTTGGTATAGAAAAAATTAGTGTTGTTATGGCTACACATATTGCGCTTGCGAGTAGGATGTATTGATTGTTATAGGTTTCTGTTTGATATTGAGATATATAGATGGCAGATGTAAATAGTCCGATGATGATTATTACAAGTGTGAGGGTCCATGACGAAACAAAGCCCATTATTGTGCCGATTGTTTTATTTCCTGATTGTAATGATGTAGCTCGTGCTGGAAAATCACCTAATTTATTTGGAGTTGCAATTGCTCCTACCTGTCCTTTTAGTGTTGCAAATATGGCATTTTTTAGTGATATTTTTTCTATTGGAGATACAGCATATTTCCATTTTATTGATTCGGCGAGAATGTTTAGAGGCATCAGTAATATGCAAATTATTAGGTAGAACCAATGCGACGATATATTATTGGAGAAATGCGAAATTAGTGTTTCATATTCGTTGTAGGTTGCGAGTTTGTAGATAACTACCATATAGGCAATTATCACAATCGTATAGGTGAATATTTTGTACAACGAAAATTTCATTTGAGTTTATGTTTAGACCATCGACTATTGACTATTGACTGTTTTACGCTTTAAATGTGAAATATTTTTGCATTAAAAAACTGAATATTGTAGTTATGCCAGTGGTGAGCATTTTTGATGGAGTAGGGTAGAAATGACATATTTCCACGAAGAATTTTAAGCACACATAGTTGAGAAGGATGCACATTGCCACTACAAATAGGTATCTAACGAGCTGCGACCAACCTCTAAGTGCCGATTCTTTGAAGCTGATGTATCGTCCCAACCAAAAACCGCTGAAAAATGTGATTGGGAAAGTGAATATGAATGATGCAATGTGGGCACTGATGGCTATAGGTCCGATGTGCAACACATTGTGGCAGAATACGAAATTGTAGAAAACGAAATATAATACCCAGTCAAAAACCATATTTGCGCCACCCGAACATCCATAGCGAAATAGTTGATAAGGGATATATTTTTTGAATGGGATATATACAAAATCAATGACAGCGAGTATGATTCTTTGTAAAAAACGGTTGACAGGGTGCATTTTTTTTGTCTTTTCTTTGGTCATTTGCCTAAAAATAGTTACTTTTGCAAATTAAAATTTGCCAAGTTGAGCTGCACCTTAGCATAGCCCAATAAATTGGCTCTGCATTCGGTTTGCATCAACTTTGCATTTTGATTGCAAAGATAGACAAAAAAGCACAATGTACAAAGTACAAAGCATAATTTTTTGAAGAGGTCGTTTGTTGACTATAGACTATTGACTGTAGACCGTTGACTATATATCATGGAAGTAAGAGCAAAGAAACATTTAGGGCAACATTTCCTAACTGATTTGCGTGTAGCGCAGCAGATAGCTGAGTCGCTACCGATTGCCGAGCCAACTCGAGTTATCGAGATTGGTCCGGGTATGGGTGTGCTCACACAGTTTCTTTTGCAAAACCCTGATATTAACTTGACTGCCATTGAGATTGATACTGAGTCGGTGATTTATCTTAAAGAGCATTACCCTCAGTTGCACGTTGTCGAAGGCGATTTTCTTCGTCTAAATCTTGATACAATTGTTGGCGATGGTCCATTCATGGTCATTGGCAACTATCCTTATAATATTTCGAGCCAAATATTTTTCAAAGTTCTTGAACATCGTGACCGCATACCCGTCTGTTCGGGTATGATACAAAAAGAGGTTGCTGAGCGTATCGCTGCGCCTCATGGCTCAAAAACATACGGCATTACATCAGTGCTTTTGCAAGCATTTTACGATATAGAATATCTTTTTACCGTTCACGAGCACGTGTTTAATCCGCCTCCAAAGGTGAAATCTGCAGTTATTCGCATGACGCGTAACACAAAACAGAGCCTTGGATGTGACGAAAAACTCTTCATTAGTGTGGTTAAAACAGCATTTAATCAACGTCGTAAGACTATGCGTAATTCGTTGAAACCACTTATGCAAGGACGTGCGATGAACGAAGAGGTCTTCAATAAGCGACCAGAACAACTCTCGGTTGCCGAGTTTATCGACCTCACTAATCTTGTACAACAGATTCTTAGTCAGCCTCCGTCGTGTTGATAGATAATAGAGTACAGATAACAGAGTACAGATGATTTGTGTTATTTGTGTCCTTTTGTCTTTTTAATTGAAAACGAGCGTAGCGAGTAAGTCTCACATCTCGCTACTCGCTACTAAAAATCTATCAAATGTCTGAACTAAGAATATTCTATCGCGATAATGGCCGTATCAAAATCGGCAAAACAATGGACACGCTCAAAGACGTGTCGCTCACTGATATTATTTGGATTGACCTCAACGACGTAACTGTAGAAGTCGAAAGCGAACTCGAGCAATTCCTCAAAATCTATATTCAAGAGGAAGAAGAGATGGAAGAAATCGAGATGTCGTCACGCTATATGGAGACCGAAGATAGTATCGTTGCCAATTCAAAATTCCTTCTTGATTCGTTCGAAGAGGAAACCGTCTCGTTTATTCTCAAAAATAACATACTTGTAACCGTTCGTAATCAACATCTTCGCTCGTTCAACGAGACAGTCAAGAAGATGTTTGCTAATCCGCGTAACTATCCGAGCGGTCACCACGTGCTTGTTGCTCTGCTCGAAACTCGAGTTGAATACGATGCTGACCTCATTGAGGATATGACTCGCGAAATCACTGTCCTCTCTAATCAATTGAAAGATGACGATGATGTTAGCGATGACATCCTTATCGCAATCAAAGAGTTACAAGAAAAAACAATGCTTATTCGTGAGAATATTGTTGATAAAAGTCGTGTTTGTTCAAGCATACTCCGAAGCGAACTTTTTCCATCAGAGGCAAAATCTAAGCTCTCAATTATTATTAAGGACATCAACTCACTTATTGAGCATACACGTTTTTCGTTCGACCGTCTTGAGTATCTCCAAGACACTTTCCTCGGTCTTGTTAATATTCAACAAAATAAGATTATCAAGATTTTCACTATTGTCAATGTGATTTTCCTTCCGCCTACGCTCATTGCGAGTATGTATGGTATGAACTTTGAGCATATTCCAGAACTTTCATGGGCATATGGTTATCCATTTGCTATAGGCTTGATGGTCCTTACCGTTGTACTCATTCTCCTCTATTTCCGCATTAAAAAGTGGATGTAATTTAGGGAATAAGGAATAGGGAATAAGGAATAGGGAGCAAGGTGTAGGGATTAGGGAGTAAGAGGTATTTTAAAACATGTCTTTTTGTCATTCTGTCTAAAAAATACTTTATGATTTATAACGAACGCACATCTCGTCACGAACAAGTCGTAGCCGCAGCTCATCAAATGATGACTGCAGCCCGTACAGCCCCAAAGGCTCGTGGTGTGGATATTATCGAAATAGCTCTTATCGAAGGCGAAGAGTTAAAAGCCTTAGCAGATAAAATGGTCGAAATCGGCAATGAACGTAACCGCCCATCTTTTATTCGTGATGCAGGTAATGTGCTTCAAGCCGAATGTGTCGTAGTAATCGGCACAAAACTACAGTCTTTAGGCTTAAATTGTGGACATTGTGGTTTCGCTACCTGTGCTGAACGAGAAAGTCATCATTCTCAACTCTCATATTCTCCCTCTGTTTTAGGGGGAGTACCTGAAGGGGGAGGGGGTTCTCAATTTTTAGAAGTTCCTTGTTCGTTGAATAGTATTGATGTCGGTATAGCCATAGGCTCAGCCTGTGCCACAGCCGCTGACCTCCGTCTCGACACCCGTGTTATGTATTCCATAGGCGTAGCCGTCGAGCAACTTGGTTGGATGGGCAATTCCTCATATTCTCCCACTGTTTTAGGGGGAGTCCCTGAAAGGGGAGGGGGTTCTGATGTCAAATTAGTAATGGGCATTGCCGTTTCCGCCTCATCCAAAAACCCATTCTTCGACCGGCCAACAAAATAGTTCGAGTTATATATATCGAAAATCCGTTCTCACAGAATTGTGAGAACGGATTTTTTTGTGGTGTACTATAAGTCATTTTATGTTGAAATCCAAAAAAGTTTAGACTTTTTTGGATTATATTCCAAAAATATCCAGACTTTTTTGGAATAGGAGTTTTTGAGGTAGAGATGTGATTATGTTTTTATGGTTGTTGTTTTTGTGTATTGTTTGAATGGAATATTTTTTGTAACTTTGTGGTCAATATGATTTCACGAAGTAAAACAGAACCAAATTTACTTGGGTTAGGTTGATGTGTTACCATTTTAGCAATGTAATTGCAAAGTTGTTATGGATGAAATAAGAAAAATATCAAAAGAACAAATTGTTATGGCATTTGTTGCTACTTGTATTGAAACAACGGCGAGGTATTTGGGTGTTGGGTATATCGAAATATATAGGCGTATGGAGCGAGTAGGGATGATTGACAATTATATTGTGCCTAATTATGAAGTATTGCATAGTGAGAGTCGTGAGGTTTTGGCAGAGCGAATGGTAGAATGTTTAATAAATTGGGAGAAAGAATTATGAATGAATTAATAGTTTATCATGGCGGAACAGAAAGGATAGAGATGCCAGTTTGTAAGTTTGGGAGGAAGAATTTGGACTTTGGTCATGGATTTTATGTTACAAATTTGCGTGAACAAGCTCTATCGTGGGCATATAATATGGCAAAAAGTAGGAATATGCCAGCCTTGATTAATCGATATAAACTTGATAGAGATGCTGTGTTAAGAGAGGCGAAATGTAAGATTTTTAAGTCGTATGATGAAGAGTGGCTTGAATTTATTGTGGCAAATCGGTCAGGAGAAAATGTTGCAGACGAGTATGATTATGTTGAGGGGGGAGTGGCGAATGATCGTGTTGTAGATACGGTAAACCTTTATATTGCAGGGTTAATAGAACTTAGTTCGGCATTAAGAGAATTATCTAAGCATCAACCGAACAATCAAATGTGTATTTTGAATCAAGAAATTTTAAATAGATATCTAGTATATGAAGGAACAGAAGAATTATGATAGTCCAACAAAAGCACCAGTTATTCAAGAGATAATAATGAGTAATAGGATTGGTGCTATTGCAGTATTGCTAGGTAAGATGTTGAATTTAGATAATCTACGAGCTCTGAAAATGTTTTACGAAAGCAAAACTTGTGAGCGTTTACATGATAAATCAACAGGACTTTATCTGTATGGTGATTTGTATGTAGCTGATGAGTTTGTGTTAGAGATGCAGAATAGACAATAAATTAGATATAATGACCGCTTATTCTTTTTGTGAGAATAGGCGGTTGTTTTTTAATGACGTTGAAGACGTCAAATTATGCATAACCGCAGTATGACCGACCATTGAGAGGTGGTTCTTCACCATATTGTCCCCCTAAATTAGGGGGACGAGGACGCAGTCCGGAGGGGGTATGTAAGACAAAACACATCTTTTATATAAGTTGATGAAGAATAAAGATGTAACCTAAGAACGAATATTCACACTCTTTTCTCACTCCTTGTCCTTGATAGGGAGAACGAACACCATATTCATAAAAATTCTCCGACACAACTTGTTAAAACGCACTCTCCAATAAAAAATCCCCCAAAAAATATGGTGCAATCAAAATAAATCACTATCTTTGCACTAACATAGACCGAGTAGCGTTCTTGGTCATTTAGTAAAAGCATTTTTGCTTTATTCTTTCTAATTGTGAAATTTGGCGATTTAACAAGACTCGAAAGGATAAGTTAAAAAAATGCTCACGTTTCGTATATAATGGCGTGAGCTTAACTTATTCGTAGAGTCGAGGTCACGCCAAATACCCACAATTAGCGAGAAAGTTAAGTTCTCGCTTTTTTTGTATCTAATTGTAAATAAAAATAACTGATAATGTATAAAATAGAATGGGATCCAGAAACTGGAGGTGTTTGTTTAAATTCGAGGATTACAGATAAAACTTTAGGAATTTCACCTCGTCCTGTCTTTTGGGAAGAGTTAGATTTGTTGAAAATGGTAGATTTTGGATGGGTATATCCGCATTCGGAAGAACCATTGTTATGGGCTTGTAATAAGAAATATTATTATCGTGGTGAGTTGGTTTTTGAAGTAAAAGGTGCAAATATTTATGATTCTCCAGTTGTGTTGTTGGAGGAAGGCAAAGACAATTTATCAATAAAACCTATTGATGTGGAGTTGATGTTAGAACGCTGCAAGAATGAAATGTTTATTGTTGAGAGTGAAGCTATAGAATTTATTCATGATACATATTTACAATATGCTTCTGCTCGTAAAGCATTAAAAGTAGCAAAATCGAATGAATTAGATTTTGAAGCAATTGTAGCGCGACAAGAAAAAAAGACAAAAAAGAAAATGGCAATCGTTAAAGAAGATTGCGAATCTTTTGATATTGTTCCTTTAGAAGAGGCGGAGAAACAAGGAAAAAAAGTTTATAAAACAACAAAAATAGATATATTTTTAGCTTCTTTTTCTGGTGGTAAAGATTCTCAAGTAGTTTTAGATTTATGTACTCGCGCTATACCATCTACTGAATTTGAAGTTATTTATTCTGATACAGGTTATGAATTGCCACCATCGTTAGAATTATATGAAGAGGTTCAACGATATTATAAAGAACGTTTTCCCGATTTAAAATTTTCAACAGCACGTAATCACGATTCAGTTTTAAATTATTGGGATAAAATAGGTACCCCAAGTGATAAGCATCGATGGTGTTGTGCTGTAATGAAAACAGCACCTCTATATCGAATGTTGAAAACAAAAGATAATAAACAAGCTAGGGTATTGACGTTTGATGGTGTTAGAGCAGAGGAAAGTGTTAGAAGGTCAAGTTATAATCGAATAGGAAAAGGAGTTAAACATGATACTGTAATAAATGCTAGTCCTATTTTAAATTGGAATTCAATTGAAATATTCTTATATTTGTTTAAATATAAATTACCAATTAATCTTGCATATAGACAAGGTATGACACGAGTAGGATGTTTGATATGTCCGTTTTCTTCCGATTGGAATGATATGATATCTAACACAAGATATAAAGACTGTTTGAGTCCATTTTTAACAAGAATAGAAAAATCTGTTGTTAGTTCTGGGGTTAAAGATGTGGATGTTTATATTAAAGAAGGTAATTGGAAAAGACGGGCCGGAGGTAGAGATATGAAATTTTCCTCTCATTTGTTGATCAAATCAACAAAACCAGATTTGATTCTAGAAATATCTAATCCTCAGAAAGATTTATTGGTATGGTTGACAGCAGTAGGTAAATATAGCGTTATAAATGATACTAATGGGAATAGACGAGGAGAGTTGAAATATAAAGAGAAGGTTTATGCGTTTGAAATAGAAAAAAAAGATTTAATATATAGAGCTAAGTTTTATAATACAGAATTAGAACCCATTTTACAAGGTTTATTGAAACGTGTTTTTTATAAAGCAACGTATTGTGTTAATTGTGAAGTTTGTGAAGTAGAGTGTCCATCTGGGGCATTAACAATATTGCCAGAACCTAATATAAATAGGAATAAATGTGTACATTGTCATAAATGTTTAGAATTTCATGATTTTGGGTGTATTTCTGCCGCATCGTTAGCTACTACAGGAAGTAATAATTTAAAAAATAATAATATGAAATTGATTAGTTATAATAATTTTGGAATGAATGGCGATTGGGTCGAATATTTTTTTATGTGTAGAGAATCTTATTTTGAGGAAAATACACATGGGTTGCATCCTAAAGAGCAGTTGCCTAGTTTTGTAAAATGGTTATCGCAAGCAGGTCTTATTGACGAAGATAAAAAAATATCAAATTTAGGAATGCGATTGGCAGATTTGTATACGGATATGCCTGATCTTGTTTGGCAAATAATATGGATTAATTTATCATATAATTCACCTATTGCAAAGTGGTATAAAGAAAATGTTAAGTGGGGAACAGAATTTACACAAAATGATATTGAAGAATTAGTGAAGAATGATTATCCTGATGTTAGTCCTAAGACAGTACATAATATTGTTTATGCTTTATTTAGAACATTTAGAGAAAGTCCTATAGGAGAAAGTTATCAGATAAAAAATATAGATAAGCAATTATATAAAAAAGATTGTTCTGAAGTTATTGATAAACAAACAGTTTTGTATTCTTTATATAAGTATTCAGATGTAAAAGGAATAAAATCTTTTAGGGTTGAAGATTTTTATGATGAATATAATTTAATGGGTATTTATAGAGAGTTTGGAATATCTAAAAGCGATTTATTAAAACATCTTCGTTCATTGAATAGTGATTTAAATCAATATGTAATTGCAAATTTAAATATGGGTCTTGATAATATCACGTTACGTGATGATGTTACATTAGAAACGATTATAAATAGTTTATAAATAAGATTTCTTATAAAATGGATTATAATAAACTAGATGCTTCTTTTTTGTACTACAAAGATAAAATTCTTTCTATGCGAGTTTCTATGATGGAAGGTAGTATTATTTATATTGCTAAACCGATTTTAGTATTAGCTATATTAAATTGTATTGATAGAAATTTAATTGTAGAAAATAAAATATTTTATAATAAAGAGTTAAAAGAAACATATAAATGTTTTTATCAAATACACAAAAAGTACAGTCAAGATGTAACTCCTATTTGGAAACCGTTTTTTCATTTAAAGAATGATAATTTTTATCATTTAGTGAGTGATAAATCATTTGATATAAAAACACCTTCTAATAAATTTATTATTGAAAATATTAAATATGCTAAGTTTGATGATGAATTGTGGATTTTGTTGCAAAATAGCGGATATAGAGAAAAATTGAAAGAAATAATATTCAACTTTTATATAAAATAAATATCATGGCTGAAAGATATAATGAAATAATCACACTTCGTTCGATGCGACCTGCTTATAATATTAAAGAAGAGGGTTTAGGTGATTGGAAAACTTTTATAACTAACGATTTGTTTAATAGTTTATTGAAAAAAGTTGTTAGTGCAGTTCGTAATAATGACCAAGATACTCATAAACCAATATGGATTGTGGGTACGTATGGAACTGGTAAAAGTCATGCTGGGGCTGTATTAAAGCATATTTTATGTGATGAATTGTTAGAAATACAGAAATATATTGATGATGAATATAGAGACGAGGAGTTTGCGATGTTAAAAAATCAGATAGTTAATTTGCGACAAGAAAAACGTTTGTTCCCTGTGAATCTTTATGGACAACAAAATATTGCGCATGAAGCAGATTTGTCATTGCAAGTGCAAAGCGAGATAAAAAAAGCATTAAAAGTAGCAGGGATAGAGTTGACTGTAAAAACAGATTTTGATGTCTATTTAGATCACATTGAGCGAGATGCGGATTTTTGGGAAAGATTGATTGAACGTAATGCTGAATTACAAAGTGTTGCTCCTGATTTGAATAAGTTAAAAAATCGTCTTCAAAATGCTGATACCATTGTGTATGGCTATATTGTAAATGCTTTGCGTGATGGTGGTTTTGATATTCGCTTGCAGAGTTCGAAATTGCAACAATGGATATTTGAAGTGCAAAATGAGATGAAGAAACAAGGAGTGTATGATGGTTTGTTGTTGATTTGGGATGAGTTTACCGAAGTAATGACATCGGCAATTGGTACAAAATTGCTTGTGCAATTACAAGAGATAGCAGAAGCAATGATGAATCGCGAAAATGACTCTTATTTCTTGTTTATTTCTCATCCATCCGCTCTTAATTCGTTGAATGATCAAGAACGAGAAAAAACAAAGGGTCGTTATCATTATGTAACTTATAATATGGAACCTGTGAGTGCATTCAAAATTATGACTAAAAAGTTTGAAATTTTGAATTACTATCTTTATGCGCGTAGACAAGAGAAATATTATAATACAAGGGAGCATATTTTAGATAAGTTTGCACAAGGAAGTAAGGAGACAAAAAGAAATTTGCGAAATTTATTCCCATTACATCCTGCAACAGCTAATCTTGCTACTTATTTTGCTCGTGAAGCAGGTTCTTCTTCTCGTAGTGTATTTGATTTTTTGGCTTGTGATAGAGTGCGTGAATTTTTTAATGATGAGAATGCCTATGCTAATCTTATGACTGTTACGGCAGATTTCCTTTGGGATTATGTGCAAGAGTATTTTGAAAGTGACAGTGCGCGTTTTGGCGCGGTGACAGAACGATATAATTCACATCATTTAGATGTGGAAAATAGAGGATTAGATTATATTGCTATATTTAAGGGGGTATTGCTTTTGAATGCGTTGAATAATATTGCAAATACAGATACAGTTACACCAAGTGAGGAGAATATTCGTAGTTTGTTTGAAGGAACATTATATGAGAATTCGGTTCCTGAGGTCTTGGAATATTTTAATGAACAAAGTATTATTCAGCGTCAGCCTAATGGAAATTATTCAATATTATTTACAGCATTACCATCAAATGAAATACAAACGTTGAAAGCTGAATTGAGAAGTTCTCAATTTTTATATACAGATCAAGTCGCTAATTTTAGAGCTGGACTTTTGGTAAATGTTGCAACAAAAACAATAATGAAATGGTTTAGTAGTTGTAATCGTCTTTATGAATATAAAATCTTTTCGTTACAAACTAATGAACATACACTTTTAAGTAAAATAGAAAATGAAAAAAGAAAAGCAAATGATTGGTGTGTGTTTATTGCTTTTTTGGTTGCTCGAAATAAGATGGAGTATGATGAATTAAATACTATTTCGGAAAAGGCTTATAAAGATTCAAGATTTCAAAATGTTTGTTTTGTTTTGATTGATAGTCTTTTTGAGGATAAAAATTACGAAAGATTTATTGAATATCAAGCAAATGCGGCTTGTGCTCAGCGACATAATTTGCCTGATCAGCAACGAACCTACAATAAAAATGCAGAGGATATGCTTGAAGATTGGTTTGGTAGAATGCGTAATGGGAATGCAATATTAAGACTCGCAAGCAATGCTTCTGATATGTTTAGTACAATTTTAGTGAGTAGAATAGCAAGTACAATTAATAGTATTGTATCACCTGAGATATTCTCTTCAGGGCCAGAATCATTGGATTTGATTAGAACAAGATCTACTACAACATATTGGAAACCTGTAACAGCAAAGTCAACCGTAGATGCAATACTTTCTTATAATACGAAGCAAGAGATTATTGCAAAAATTCAAGGGCAAGCGAAACATGCTGAATGGTTGTTACAAAATAGTGTAGATGAGAATTTAGATTGGAAATCGGATATAGATCCAGAGCATCCTTTGAAAAAGGTGTGTGATTATGTTGATGAAATGTTGTCTCCTCGACATACTCCTCGTAACCAATCTTTCAATTTAGGAGATAAACTGATAGGTTTGACAAAAGCTCCGTTTGGTTTGTTTGCAACATACGCACCAATGGCTATGGTGGCTTTTGCAATGCGAAAATATATTAATCAGTTATTTGATGTTACGGGTAAAGAAAAAACTGCGCAACATTTGGTTGATGATATTGTTGAGATGTTTAAATATTGGGGTATGCAGAAATCATCAAACAAACTGAATTGTATGTTTGAAAGTCTTGAGTCGCGGGTTTTGTGTAATGCATTGATAGGTATATTCCAGTTAAATAAATTGAGAAATTATACAGATGTAAGTAGTTTGAAAGATGCTCGTTGGGCTATAAGTCATGATTATTCAGTACAAAAGGGTTATCCTTTATGGTCGTTGAAATATTATGAAGGTGTAAGTGCCGAACTTTCAAAATTGGTGGATGATATATTTGTTATTGTTTCGGATGCTGATAAAATTAAGGATACAAATTTGCTTAAGTAAACAGCCAAACAGATTGATATGATGAAGTTTGAATTAGGTAATTTGTTGTTGCCTAATGCAAATTCTTTCTATCTTGGATTTAGAAATTTTTTGAAATCTATTCAAGTTGTTAGTGTTAAAGATAATGAAATTGAAGATGTGTTGAAATATTTGAAAGAACATCTTCAATCTGAAGTTGGTTTGTGGAATGAAGTGGAGGTTAAGGATATGGTTAAAGACTGGAAATTATCAACCGTAGCACCAAATCTTAAGCCGATAACACCCAATGAACCATCGGGACCATATTCAAATCCTATTGACCCAATGCCTAGCACTGCGAGAGTATCAACACACGAGTTGGAAGATAAGAAAGAGAAGTTGAATAAGCGTCTAGATGAAATAAATCCTGTAGAATTGAAATCGGTTATAAAAGTGATATGCAATAATGCAAATAATAGTTTATTGATTGATGAAATATTAAAATATGTATCACAAATTCAATAGTAGAGAAGAGTTATATCAGTGTGTCTGTGATGACAAATCAGCATATGGTATAAATTCGATAACATTAAATCGTTATCCAATTAGATTTGTGTTATTTGACAACTTTGATGATTGTTTTGATTTTGTAGATTATTTACAGAGTCATAGGGGGATTCGTGTTGTAAGCGTTGAAGATTGGATTGATAAAAATTATCCAGATTTATTGATAACTCAAATCGAATTGGCAGACCATATAAAAAACTGCATAAAGAGTATGAATGGAGGGGATTGTGTTATAGCACCATTCTCTGAGTTGGCACGTTTTTATGATAATGGTGAAATAAAATCCTTTGATTCACTTATAAAGACAATAAAATCAATAGAGGCAACTTTAGAAGCATGTGAGAAATCACAACGCATATATATTCCTATTGTTGGATTAGAGGGTAAGATGAATTGTTTTATTGGAGATAGTCAAATTACCTTATGGAAATTGGAATCGGAGGATAAGGTTCAGAATTATAAATTGATATTTGTGGAAGATGGTGAATGCTACGGAATGAAGGGTATAGAAGATAAATTTTTGTTTGTTAATTCTGTTAAAGAGTGGTTGAATATTTGGAGAATGCCACAATATCTTTCTAAAAGAAATATTATTTGTAATTCTTGTGCTATTTTTAGTAATGCAAAATATGCTCAACCAGATAATGCTTTTGAATATATTCAAATAAATAATGCTTTTGAATTTTTGAGAGATGCCTTTGAAATGAGTCTTGAAGGTATAGAGTATGATGTTCGAGATAGGGAAAATTGGATTTTATTGGCACAACAAGTCGATGTTACTAAAGACCAATCTTTGTCTGGATTTATTAGAAGATATTTTAATGTTTCAGGTTTTGAAGGTTGTGAGTTTTTTATAAGAATATGGTTTGAACATCGTGGTAATTTTGATAGATGGTTGTTGAAGTTGTATTATACAATTAATAGAGATGTAGATAGTTATGTGTTGAATATTCTTTCTAAAATAGAAGATTATTCAGATAATTCATTATTAATGCACCTAGTTTTGACAATGAGCGAGTTGTCGCAAGACATAGAAAAACGACGTAAATGTTTGACTTATGCACTAAATAAGGGTGTAAGTTTGCCTGAATCTTTGGAGGAAGAGTTGTTTGTTAAATTGGGTAATATTGCAAAAAATAAAGGTTATGATGTTGCTTTACAATATTTTACTTTAATATCAAAGAAGGAAAAAATATTGTTGATAAATTGGTTGAGACGAGAGTATATATCTATTGCTAAGCTAAAATTTGTATATCCAGATTTGTATTATTATTTGCAAGATATTGATATTTTGGGAGATGATAGAAAAGATTGGGCTATAGATTATATCAATAAATATAAATTTGCTAAAGTAAACAATATTTATTCCGACGAGATTAAGTCTTTGGTGGCAAAATATAATGAATCAAGTGTTACGTTTGATACGTGGTATCAATGTTTTGAGAGTGTTAGGTCGTTGATGTCGGCACGTAAAGATATAGATGTTTTTTATTGGATAGATGGTCTTGGTATAGAATGGATTCCGTATATAAAACAGATAATATCTGAATATAAAGGAAAGAATGTTTACTTGAATGAAACATTAATTGCTAAAGCTTTGTTACCAACTAAAACAGAGAATAATAAACTTGATTTACAAAAATTGTGTGATAATAAATTAGAAAAGGTTGGAGATTTAGATGCTTTAGCACATAAAAACACAAATAAATATCCTGATTTTATTGTTGAAGAACTGAGTGTTGTAAAAAATATAATTAATGAAATATTATCAAAATATAGTGATAAGAAAATAGCTATAATTTCAGATCATGGTTTGACACATTTATCCCAATTAGTTGATGGTTTGAATCTCAGTGGCGTGAAATCTGACCACTCAGGTCGTGTTGCGATTGCTGCAAATCATGTTGTTCGTGATAATAACTATTTTATTTTAGATGACAATAAAACATTATGTGCATTAAAGCATAATTCTTTGTGTGCTAAAGTGCCAATAGGACAAGGTGCTCATGGTGGATGTACACCAGAAGAAGTGTTGGTGCCAATTTTTATTATTTCTGATAATCCTAATAATACAAATTATAATATTAGGTTATTAACACATGAAATTGAGGGTAGTAATCCTGTCGTAAAAATCCAAATAACTGGTTTGACATCTTTAGATAAATTGTCATTGAAATATGATGATAATATTTATAAAATGAGGCATTTAGATGACGATGTTTATGAATCAGAAAAAATGAGGGTGAAAGAAGATTGTAATAAAATAATACTGTATGTAAATGGTGTTCCTTATGAATACAATATTTCTATTAATGTGGGTATTAAAACTGATGATTTGTTTGATTTTTAAATTAATATGTTATGAATAAAGATATATTAAGCAAATTGAGAGATGCATTTTCTCCGATGTCTATTTATAAAGATGGAAGTAAGACAAATAGTGTGTTCGCAGGAAGAAATTTACCATCATTTGTTAAGGATTTTTTGATAAAAAAATATTTAGATGTGAATACAGGAGAGTTAGATGTTGTGTCGTTGAATGAATTTTTGGATAGAGTCGTTCCTTCCAATGCGAGTCTAGTTAAAGAACAAATTATTTCGGGAAAGGAAGTGTTGTTGTTAGCTCGTTTTATTATTTATATAGATTTGGTTAAAGGAGAAAAACAATTTTCAATTCCTGATTATGGAATAAAACAGCGAGAAGGGATTATTCCTGAATTTGTTTATTCTAAGCATGCTGGTGAATTGGTTGATGGTGAAAGATGGGGTATCGTTAAATTATGCTTGTTGCCAGATGACGATGGTCGTAAATATCATGTTCAAATGGTAGATTATAAGCCATTTAAACCATATAGTTCGGTTGATGTAAATTATTTTGCTGAAGCAAGAAAGAATTTCACAACAGAAGAGTGGATTGATTTGCTCTTGTCAGCAATGGAATATGAACCAGATGGATTTGAATTTATGACGCAAAAATTAGAGTTTTTAACTCGTTTGTTGATTTTTGTTGAGCCTAGATTAAATGCAATTGAATTGGCACCCAAAGGAACTGGTAAATCATATGTTTTTGGTAATATGTCTAAGTATGGTTGGTTAGTTAGTGGGGGTAAAGTGACACGCGCGAAGTTGTTTTATGATAAAACAAAACAACAAAATGGTATAATTAAGAATCATGATTATACTGCATTTGATGAAATTCAGACTATTGTATTTCAAGAACCTGCAGAAATTCAAGCTGCACTAAAATCTTATTTGGAAAGTGGAAAAACAACTATTGATCAAAATGAATTTACATCGGAGTGTGGTTTAATGCTGATGGGTAATATACCATTAAATGAATATCATTTGCCAATTTCGCGTAGATATTTTGATTCGTTACCAGAGAATTTTAAGGAGTCTGCATTATTAGACCGTTTTCACTGTTTTATTGAGGGATGGAAAATGCCTCGTATAAAGAAAGATATGATATATAATGGCTGGACAATAAATGTAGAGTATTTTTCGGAAATATTACATGCTATGAGAACTCAGAATTCTTATGGTTTGCTTTTTGATCAATTGGTGGAATTTCAGAAAGATGCAGATATGCGAGATTTTACCGCAGTAAAAAGAATAGCAACAGCCTATATGAAATTGTTATTTCCGCATTGGAGAACACTAGAAGATGTTGATAGATGTGATTTTGATAGGTATTGTTTACAACCTGCAATATATCGACGTGGTATTATTAAAGAACAGTGTCATAATATTGATCCAGAGTTTAAAACTACAATGCCTGATATTTGGGTTAAGTGTTAATTTATAAAATTTAATTACTATGGAAAAAAGAAAATTTACAAAAGAAGAATTTGATTTAGTTAAGCATTTAGTGAAACAAGATTACATCAATAAGATAACAGAAAAGACTGTAGAGGGGATTTATAATTTTCGTGGTGTGGATAATGTGGCTATCTGGAATGTGCGTGTGGTGATGACTGGTAAAAAACAAATTAAAAGAGAAATTCTCTTTAATTTTTGCATTGGCAGTTATAATTTGAAAGAGGGTGGCGAATATTATGCGGATGCTTATAGTAGAAATTTAAGAAAGATAACAGATACAGAGGATAAAGATAGATGTAGAACTAAATAAGTAGGATAGTTATGAAAACGCCCCTCAATTTTGTGTGGATTGAGGGGCGTTTTTGTGCGACTTTGTTGAGCTCGGCAATCTCGTTGAGCATGGCGTCGATGTTGCGGTAGATTTTGTTGTGTATTGCTTTTCTACTACTTCAATTATATGTGGTGATGTTAAAAGTACTGATGATGGTACAAAGGTAGTAAACAAGCCAACTTCCCAAACGAAAATGAGCCAACTTCCCAAATAGAATAAAATAAATTTGCATAATTGATTTATTTTCATTGCTTTTGTGGCGAATTTATAAATATATTTTTATGACTATTATTGTAGGTTTTATATGAGGAAATAAGAAATGATGTATATAGAAACGCCCCTCAATCTCGTGTATGTGGATTGAGGGGCATTTTTGTGCGACCACGTCGTTGTCTTTTGAGAACATGAAAC
>JBGVPL010000024.1:0-21483 GCA_045126975.1 Candidatus Aphodosoma sp.
CGATGATTCAGTAGCTCAGCTGGTAGAGCACAACACTTTTAATGTTGGGGTCCTGGGTTCGAGCCCCAGCTGGATCACTAAAAAGAAAAGAGGTATCTAATTCAGATACCTCTTTTTTTATGTCAACAACTATAGTCCCAACTTCTTCAATCTCGAAATAATCGCTCCACGCTTACGTCCAAATCTCTCAGCAATCTCATCGAGCGACAACCCCTCGCGCCACCACTCCAACAACTGCGCATCATCCACCTCGGTCCAAGGGTCATACGCATTCGGATACTCCCTGCGGCACTCCTCCACCGAGTAAGTCGGCACACCCATCAACTGCTTATACGCCTTCAAATACTTCTTCAATCGCTTCACATCCTTGTCCGACAAATAAGGCAATCGACGAATATCCATGTTGTCCGACAAGTCATTCAACTTCACCGCCACAGCCAGCCTATTCTTCTTCACCCGAGCGATAAACTTATCGTATGGCTCATCAACCGACAGTTTCGTCACGCAGCGCAACGCCTCAATTATCTCAGGCGCAAAACCCTCCTGTTCCAATCGTTCGAACAACCACTCCGCCGAGTCCTCCACCACATCGTGCAGCACCCCCACCAACTTCTCCTCCACCGTCCTGCCCGCCTCCATCACCCGCATCACATGTCCGATATACTCCTCGCCAGCCCTATCCACCTGTCCCCGATGCGCCTCCCGCGCAATCTCAATAGCCCGTTCCAGTGTACTCATATACGTCAAATTACTCTTTAATTATTACACAACCACCCAACATCCATTTTTATTACTTCCCACACGCTTAATACGCCCCTCACGTTTCAACAAAGCAAGAATCTTTTTTATTCCGCTATCCGACATATTCATCAACCTCGCTAGCTGACCTATAGTCAAAGCACCATCCTTATTTAGCAACGACAAAACCATCTCATCCGATTTATTGGTTACTTTATTGGTTACTTTATTGTCCACTAATAGCCTCTGCACTTACCGTAAAAGGAGGAGTATACATAATCTATTTATTTACCAATTGATATTTCACACCACAAAGATACAAAAAAAATTCCCAACCCACAAACGATTGGAAATTTTTATCTATATATCAACTGTTATCTGTACTCTAAAAACACATAAGTAAAATCTTGAGCAAAGCGAGAAACAAAGGAAACAAAGGAAAATATAATTTTACAGTTAATAATTACAATGTCTCTTTAACCCAAAACATCCACTATTTATAAATCCCTAATCATCAAACAAAGTCAAAGATATTATTTCCCACAAAAATCTAAAACATTAATAAACTCAGAATAGTTCAAAAAACAATCAATCTTACAATCTCCATAGAGGACATTATCAATAGCATCCAAAGGTATAATATAAAGTTGCTCTGGATTTGAAGGCTCACCGCCAACACCAATAATCATAGTAACAGTGATATTTCGTTCATTTGCAAATTTCTTATACTTCTCAATTTGCTTTTCAGTGAATAATTCTTTTTTCCATCCACCACGAACACTCACACGCCACTTACATTCAACTGCAAACTCCTTATCATTATAACTAAATACAAAATCAGGATTACTATTATTTTCAGGATGCACACTACCTAACGATTTATCGCCCTGCCACTCCTTCAAAACAATACTTCCATCTTTTTCAACATCAAATAAACTCAGCACATAATCTTCAAATTCACGACCTTTCAAAACCTCTTCCGACAAAGTAATAGATCGTACTCGCTGATAAATAGCAAAGTATGAACGTTGCAATTTTTTATGAATAGCATGAATACCTTGATCTGCATAATACATCCGCAACAACACCTTATCCTCAGCAACAGTCCACCTTTTTTTACAAAAATCAGACTCTGCCGCAATAGAACACTTATTATCAATCAAAAACTCCACATTATCTAATCCTGCCAACAAAGGGAAAATACTACCATTCTTATCCACATAACCACACACAATACGCTTACATTGCGATATAACAAAACTATTTCTTAATCTTGGTGTCGCCCCCATTCCTCTAGGCTCATCCCTTTTCAACACTACAATAAGCAATCGTTGTTCAAGTATAGCTTGTTCTATTTGAATATTATTTTTATCCGCAAAACGATTCATCACATACAAAACAGTAGGAATTCGTGCAACCAATAATGCCTTCAACACTTCATCCTCCATTTCCGTAGAATTAAAACAAGCTATACAATCACTTTCAAACAAACTATCTACCCATCGAAATACATCACCATACAATCCAATAGGAGTCCTTTTTGAACAAAGAAAAAGAGTTTTTTCCTTATTCAATAAATCACTATTACCTATTGTATCTATTATTTTCATTTAATTTTTTGCTCTATTTTATCCACCACAGCCACATCCGCTGGCAACCACTCAACCGAGTCCAATTCATCATGAGCAAGCCATCGAGCCGACTTATGCTCCAGTAACTCCACCTCGCCATTTGCGATAGAGCAAAAATAGCAGTGCATCGTCAAATGGAAGTTAGGGTAATCATACTCCACCGTACACACCAACTCCTCCACCACAATCTCCACAGCCAATTCCTCTCCTATTTCACGTTTCAGAGCCTCCACGCGCTCCTCGCCCAGCTCAATCTTACCGCCCGGAAATTCCCACATCCCCTCAAACTCGCCATACCCCCTCTGAGTCGCCAACACCCTATCCCCCTCACGAATAATTGCCGCCACAACTTCTATTGTTTTCATAAGCAAATGACAATTATCTTAAAATTTCATCTAACGTCGTATCAGTAAATGTCTCCCAAATATTAAGTTTTACTTTTTTATAATTATCAAATAATTGCTTAACAAATTCTATTTCAAAAACTAATCTAAAATCATTATCTCCACAATCCGGATGGACTTCCGACTTTGTCCCTACTCGAGCAATCTTAATAAGATATAAATCACGAATTCCCATTCCTTTTAAATATGGCATGAAATAATACAATTTATTAAGTGCTATTGTTGAAGGAAACTTTTTACCTGTATAATAAATTTTTGCTGTCCCATCTAAAAAAAACTCAAAATTATCTGTTTTTACAAAAGAAACAAGTAAATTTTTAGAACAATCCAAATCTGAGTCTATTAACTCTACAACTTGATTATTTACTATTTCTTCTGGATAATCTTCTAACACCTTTTCAAAATCAACAACATCAGTAATATCTCCTTGTGTATATTTATTCAATGTTTTTTTATCTCCAAACATATATTTTGCAAAAATTTTTACAACATCAATATTAACTGAATTACCAAACTGTTTATAAGCTTGAGCATCAATTCCATCAGGATTAAAAGTGTCTGGAAAAGATTGTAATCGGGCACATTCCCGTAAAGTCAATTCTCTCAATCGACTTCCTATTATTGATGTCTGAGTTATAGCTACTAACGCAGGAAAATAAGTTCCCACCTTAACCCTTATCCCTGAAGGTCTAAATTGCAAAATATGATCAAATAAAGTTGGATTTTTTGATTGTCCTGCCTGCCATTCTAACTTGGCTTTTGCTCCAAAAAACAAAGAACATTTCCTTGCTCTAACCAACCACTCATCAATAAAATCCCTATTATTTAAATATAATTCATTATTTTTTCTAATAAAATTCTGTTTCCATGCAGGATATTTTGTTAAATCCTCAGTTGTATCAAGTTCACATAATCTATCTGACCAAATAGGAAAACCTGGCAATTTATCACATTTAATATTTTTTATAAATTCATCCCACAATTGTAGCAATTGAATTTTATCTGGAGACAATTTATATTTTTCAATATTTTCAATCTCATCATCATCTTGCAATATTGTTTCTATTTTACATTTCGGTAACTTAGTTACATCAAAATAGAAATCAGGTAAAGCACCAATATCTTTTCGAACACACATTATAAAGACACGTTCCCTATGTTGAGGTATGCCAATATAATGAGGACTAAATACAATAGGTTTTTCTAATACATTATACCCAATATTTTGCAAATGTTGATATATTGTAGTCCATGTTTGACCATCATCATGAGATATAAGATTTCTAACATTCTCTAATAATGCATATTTAGGTTTACAATATTGCATTATTCTCTCAACATCAAAAAACAAAGTTCCTTTAGTTTCATCAGCAAAACCTAATCTTTTCCCTGCTTTGGAAAATGCTTGACAAGGAAATCCAGCACACAAAACATCAAAATCAGGTAAACAACTAGGATCTACTTTAGTTATATCATTATCTGGATAAATTCCATAATTTGCAAAATATGTTTTTCGACAATCTTCATCTATATCACAAGCATACACACACTTACCACCCAAACTTGACATAGCTTGATGAAACCCACCTATTCCACAAAACAAATCTATAAACTTAAATTTTTTCATCATTATTTAGAATAATTATAACGAAAAACGACATACTTATCTATATCTTTTTTCTTAATAATAAATTTCTTTTTACGCTCACTACCACTAACCTGTCTTCCTTGATTAAAATCAGACAACACATCCCTATAATTAATATTATTTAATTCAAGAATTAACATTTTAACAAAACAAACACTATTTTTCATCCTAGCACTATATGACATATCATCATTTTTATAATCTGGTAATACAGAACGAATAAACTTATTACGACCTATAGTCGCCTCGTAGTTTGTAGTTTCAGAATCCTTTTTAGTCTCGTGCTCATAAATAACGTACCAAAAACGATTATAACGATTTATACACTCTATAAAATGAGCCTGATCATTTCCAGGAGTTTCTCTATTTTTAACATCACTAGCCTTTAAATCTCCATAAAACTCATCACGTGGAAACCAAATATCAAAATCATAAGTATCAGAATCATTACTTTTATTCGAAGAACCTACGTATTCCATCAAATGCGAAACTGCATTTTCTTCAATAAATTTATTAAACTTATACTCCAAAAACCAACCCGCCCATTCTGCTTGTTGCCAATGTTTCCATCCATCTCCATACATTTCCTTAATTTTATCGACAGCATATAACCATTCTCCAAAAGAAAAACCATTATTAAATTTCACAAACAAATCAAACAACTCGTTACGACCATCCTTTCTACCAAACAAATAATCTTCTATATATCGCGATGCAACTACAAAAATTTCATTTCCAAATTGATCCTCTTTCCTAAACACCCCCGTTTTCAATGCTTGATAAATATCATTTGTATACACATGCGCAGAAGAATTATGTATTCTACGACGCAAATAAGTATCTTTCTTAAAATCTACAAAAACAATATTCCCTTTATAGTGATACACCCCCAAAAAACGAACATCATATAATAGTCCTTGCTTTTCAATTTCATTACAAAACACTTCATACCAACTAGGTAATTGTACCCTTTTCTTAAAAATTGGATGAGGGTTACCTAAATAAGAAACTGAACGACACAAAAGAATATATTGCTTATCACACTTTGAATATACAAAAACCTTCCTACCACATATATTTTGAATAGAACAATATTCTTCCCCTAAATAATATTTCAACGCTTCATATTGCCCAAGAACAGACAATACTTGATCGTCCGCAATTTCTAACATATGATTTGATGTTATTTGTTCTGACTGCCTATTTTTTCTTTCAGTCCTATTCTTTCTTAAAAAATTTGAAAACATAAATTTCATAACACCATAAATTACAAAAAATATTTCTTAAATAAAAAACACCTATTTCCTCAAAACATAAACACTATTATAGAAACACTAAAATATATTCTACAAATAAAAACTATCATTAAAATATATCCATAACAAACCTTCAAACCAAATTAACTAACTCCTTATTTGTTACAAAATATGAAACTTGAATTATAGTTTGAATATGTTTAGATGGGAACAATACTTGTGCGGGATTTTTAATGTATTGAATAACTGGTTCTCCCTCATTTATATTTCGTATTACACACAAATAGTAGCAATCACCTTTGGTTTGAGCAGTGTCCCATTCTTTATTTGTAAACAACACTCCTCCGCAATCTTCTGCAATTCCTTTTACCTCGACATAAAACACGTGATTAGGTGATATTATTTCATAATCATATCCACATCCATTGTCTCTGCAGTCTTTGAGTTCTCCTTTGGGTAGAGTTGAATTTGTTTTAAAATCTTCCTCAAAGATCTTTTCTGCCAGTCTGCCGGTTATAGCCCTAGGTATATAAACTCGTTTATTTTGTTTGCTAGTAGCCTTAACCGATTGTGCTACTTGTTTATATTCATCGATATTTCTATGTTGCAAAATGTCTGTCACAATTGTATACATTTCTGATTCTGTTAAGTTATCAAATAACGTAATAATATTAGACACCATCTTAGCCATTGGCCTATTACGCCAACCCTTTCTCCTATTATATATGGGATCAAACTCGTCGCGTCTTAACTTAATATAGTTAGGCTTCACATCTAGCAACTTGCCACATTCAACAAAAGCACTCGCATAAGTTTTGTATCCAAGTTTTTTTAAAGCGATATCATTAAACTTGGATAAATAGAATGCAACTAAAGTAGCAAGTATACGATTATTTGATATTGATTCCATATAACATCATATTATATTTCAATCGTTTCATTTATCCTATCCAATACATAGTTCTCATCTATATCAGGAAATCCGATTCTATTATAATAGCGAACAAATCGAGTTGTCATCGCTTGTGCATACGGATTATCTAATTTAGTTAATCGTCTAAATTTTAAATTCAGGTCATCATAAGCAACCATTATTTTATTTTGAAAATCAATCACTCGATTTTCAATAAATGGTGTACGTGGTAAAAAGAAATACCTATCATTGCCACTTGATTTTATCAATTGTATCAATTTTCCTTTATAATCATTTTCTTTCTTTTCATCTATTTCTGATTTTTCAACTTTATTTTTATATTTTAGGTATTCAATATAATCAGATTCTTCCTTTAATAGTTTTGTACAAGCCAATAAAACCATATTAGCCTTTCTTTTTCTCTTTCCTACTTGTACAAAATCACAAGAAGGCGTGAGAATTACATAAACATCTTTAGATTCTTTATGTTCTATAATATCACCATTTTCATATTCTGCCCCAATATCACGTGGATATACATAGAATTCCATAGGATGAACCTTATCTGGCGAGATAGTGTTATCATCTAATATTTGATATATATTATCTCTGGATAATGAATCACTTATGTTTCTTAAAAGCAAATATCCTAATGAATGGTCATTTTCATCAGGCTTAAATTTTGTGTTGTTCTCTTGTATTATACCCCAAAAATAATCTTTTATTTTACTATTTATAAATCCATGAACCTTTTCATTAATAAATGGCAAATTATGTAAAGTTAAACGAGTTATTTCATCCTTTAATTCATCTATTCCTCCGTCGCCTTTAGTTGCAATACCAACAACTTGTGATTTTAAATCACGAACAACTGCGGTATTTCCTGAATAAAAAATAATAGGAACAAAAAAATTCTTCTTAACATTATCCAATGTCGTTAATCCAGACTTCTCTCCGTCTACACCAACTCTACCTTTGTATAGATCTAAAATGACAAGATGAAACCCTTCGTTGCAAACTCTTTGAGCCGCAGTTTCAAACAATTCTTCTCCTTCGATGGAAATTCTACAATCATTAATTTCCACACCAGACAATAGATCTATAAGTTCTTCTCTATTATCTTTGTCATCCTCAATATATAAAATTCTTAAATCTTTCATATCCTATATTTAAAAGTAAGTTTAAATGATGCTCCTCCTAATAAACTGTCAACCAATGACAAATGCCCATCGTATTCTTCCATAGTTTCTCCTATTATAGCTAAACCAAGGCCTATTCCATCTGGTTTTGTACTAAAATAAGGATCAAATATTTTATCTTCTAGTTCCGGTTGGATACCAGGACCATTATCACTAAACACTACAGACAATTCATCATCCGTTTCTAAAATATCTACCATAATTTTTCTTTCTACATTAATATATTCCAACCAATACATAGAATTTTGAATGAGATTCATAAAAATTGAACCTAACTCACTTTCATCAATTGAAACCTTATGTTCAGAAGTAGGAAGTACACATTCAATATTTAACTTAATCAATTCATCTTGATTCAATGCAAATATATTCTCTATTGCTTCTTCAAGAACAATTGTTTTTGGGCGACCTCTTTTACGACCACCAAAAGGCTCTATTCGCTTAAATAACAATGCGAAATCCTTGCGTATTTCTTGAATTTCATTTGCTTTAGATATAATTTTATTTGTATCTAACTGCTCTTTGCTCGCTTCTTTAATAATGATACTTGATTTTAAATCGATTTTATTTAACAAATCTCTACCATCATGTATAATAGGCTCAATTAGTTGACCCATAGTTGATAACCTCCTATAACGAGATATTGTTTCTTGAACCTTGACTACGGCATCAGTTATTTCTTTTTCTTTTTGCTCCAAGAGCTTAATAACTTCTTGCTGTCCAATGTTTTCATTCTTTATACTTGTAGAGATAGTCTTAAGAGAGAACGCTTCAAACAAACTTTTAATAGATTTTGTCTGAGTATTCCTCGGACGTTCGGCATAACGACGTTGCTCAACTTCATTTAATATTAACTTTATATAATCTTTGAGGTCTTCAAAGGCTTGACTTTCTACAATTCCTTCTCGATTGCTCTGGTCTTTAAGGAATGGATTATCATCTAATTTGATTGATACATAACCAACTATTTGATTGTTACTCAATCTTAATGTTGGGTTATTAACACGTCTTATGTCTAGTCGAACCCAATCATTATTCTTGTTACCATAAGGTAATACTCGAATATTGTCACGATAAATGCTAATACCACATAACTCGTCCAAATCCTTCTTAACATTTCTCACCAAAGAACCCATTTCACCAGCTAATGCTTTAAGTTCATCAGTTTCTCTATTCCAGATTTTAAATTCAAAGGAAAAAGGTCCTGCTAAATATTTCCTATTGAGAATAAACTCAAGTTTTAAGTCTTCTTCGTTACTTAAACTTTTACTATAAAATATAACATTTTCAGGTTTGCCTTCTTTGGTAATACATCCTCTTATACTATAATTAGGTCTATTTAATGTTTCTGGACGCTCTACAATACCAGATAGATTTGAAAATTCAGAAGGGAGTTCAAGGTTTATTAAAAAATCTTCAGCAGGTACAATTGGATTTAATAGACGTGATAACGAAATACGCAAATCCATTATTTTAGATTCATCCCAATCATCATTTAAATCATACAATTTAAGGATAGTGCCATGTTTTTTTATTTCTCGTGCAGGACGGATTTGCCAGTTAATTTTCACATCATCCAAATAGTCTTCTTCTTTTGAAAACATGCTCCAATCAAAAAACACAACAATTTCATCTTCTCCCTCTCGCCTCGTTACAAGTTCTAATTTAGATGCAAGTTTTGCTGATGCGAAGCGACCTATTCCTTTCTCTCCACTATATTTCTTTTGCGGATCTTGATTTTCCTTTATTTTTTTAAAATTCGTAGCAGGTTCCATCCAAGCATGCTCTATTGTATTAAAATCCATGCCAACACCTTCATCATATATAATAATTGAAGAATCTATTTTAGATAGATATTTTCTATAACCAGATGAATCTATACTCGCTTCAACATTGCCTTGAAAAACAATGTCAACAATAGGTGCTCCATCATATAAAGATGAATATGCATCGTAAGAATTTTTAACTAATTCTATAATAGCAACCTTATCGTCACTAATGAGTTCTTCGCCAATTGTTTTAATCAACCTTGCACGAGGCTTAAAAACGAATGTTCCAGTTTTGATATCTGTATTCATAACAATATCTTTTTAATTTTTTCAGCTATTTTATACGCTAAAATAACAGGTACAGCATTACCAATTTGCATCAATGCGGATGTACGGCTACCTTCAAAATAATAATCATCCGGAAATGACTGCAAACGAGCAGCCTCACGCACTGTTATTGATCTTACATTCTCTAATGTAGGATTTGGAGTTGGATATATATAATAGTGCCCATCCATTGCTATATGAGCCACAACGGTATGACAACAACCATCTGGGTCAACGACACTAAATCGATTAAGAAATGTCTCTTTATTTTTATGTTTTTGTAACCTAGATGGAAGTCTAGCATAATTAAGTCGACGTTTACCATCTTTCCACATCTCAACAGCAATCTTATATATTTCCCTATCATTGTCATTAGTTGGACGAGCCAAATGTTGTGTTGTAAAATCTAACATACCTCTAATACCAGACTTTTCTAAATACTCCATTTCTGATAAAGGTCTAGTATAAGAAATAGGTTCGCACAGTTTACCCTCTCCAGCTTTTCTATTTGGTAGATCCGAGAATAAATCATTCATCACCGTATAGGGCATATCCTCAATTTCCAATTCTGGATAACCATATTTAGAAGAAACATTCCTCTTCCATCCTACAATGATTACTCTTTGTCTATTTTGAAGCACACCATGCTGAGATGCAATTTGCACTTTAGCAGCCATGTCATATCCAAGTTCATCAACAAGTTTCTTCAAATCAGCAAACGGTTCACCTCGTTTTGCCGTAATAATACCTAAAACATTTTCAAAAACAAACATCTTAGGCTGATATCTGGCTAAAAACTGCACATAGTATTTATACAATTCATTACGAGGATCTTCTTCAACAGCCTTACCCATACGAGCACGTCCTGCAACAGAATAAGCCTGACATGGAGGACCTCCAATAATAAGATCCACATCTTGCTCACCTTTTAGACAATCAACTTTTTGGAATATGTTATCTATAGTTTTTTCTCCAATTGTAGCACATATTGTAGCATTTATAATTTCAGTAGGAACCTGACTCCATAAAGCAGATCCATCAGTTTTATCAACCTTGTTTCTAAGATAGTCTTCATATACAGACAATTGATTATTTGCCCTCAAATAATGAAATGCTGATCTTGTTTTAAGAGTATTACATGCATCTTTTTTCATTTCAATATGAGCAATAGGATGAAATCCTGCTTTAATAAAGCCTTCTGACAGTCCACCTGCCCCTGCGAACAAATCAATGAATGTATATTTTTTCTTAGCCATTGTTTCCTAGTTTAACTTATTTTGGGGCACAAAAAACCCTTTTCTAAAAAAGAAAAGGGCGCAGAAAGGTGTCGATAGCAAGGCTTGGCACAGCCTACATCAGAACACAACAAATCAGTCCGCGCCCAATTTCGTAAAGCGCAAACATCCTTTGCCATGCCTGTACTGATGTGTTAGTGAAGTGCCAATTCTGCTATCTCAGTTGAACCAGGATGTCAAACTTTTATATGTCTTTGTTATTAGTTTTATTATTTCTGCAAAGATACAAAAAAACTTTTGCTCTTGCAAGTGGTTTTTATAGAAATTGAGCGGACGCACGAACCGTATGTCCCTACAATATTTCACTCTTATGCAATCAAACATGTGTCCAATACGAATCGTCTGAAGGATAAGTGATTAGTGTACCTAAATTGGTGTAGTGCGTGGCTACTTCATCGTAATTATCCACATACTCTGCCACCTCGGCTACTACTGCTTCGTGATGCGCCTGCTCGGCTCGCTCTTGGCTTTCATACACCCCCAACACAGAACTACTCGGCTGGTCGCTTTTTTTCCTTCGGTCAAGTTTTTTGCTTCGCTCAGCATAACACAAGCAAGCTTGGTTCTGCCCTCACTTATCGCAAAAATTCCCAACTATGAGGTCATTGTCAAAACATATACATACATTCAACCTACTGGTTAATATGACACAGCATGCTGTATCCCTACTTTTAAAGTGAATTTTTTAATTAAAAATGTCACATTTTTAGGCATTTTTGCATTCTCTTTTTGACGGTTTTCTTGCTTGCAGTTTGCTTGAGCCTTGCTGACCCCTCTCCACACAACCCAACAGCAACCTTCTTCATAGAATAACACTGCCTTCACCCTATTCTCTACGAAAAAAAAGAAAGATAACCCAACCCTCAAACATAGCTTGAAGGTACGTTTCACCATCTTGTTTTATAAGAAAAATCTATTTACTTTTCTAAAAAACTTTTTATTCCATACAAAGAAACATTCGTCAACCACGATTCTTGGCGATATACCGACATCGACACTCGCACCGACATAAGAATTTTATACTTTTCTGCCGTCATCTTCAATATTATCTACATTTTTCGGGACGAACTTTTTGTTTATGCAGAAATAATACTTTTTTCGGACACCACCAATTTTCTTTATCCTTTTTAGCTTATTAACACAAAAAAAGAGACGCAAAACCGTTATTGCATCTCTGAGTAATAGTTATTTTCTGTCTAATATCGTTTTCATTGTATCATATACCTCTATTGCTTCCTTCTTGTTTAACCCTACCCTTTCTGCCACAGCAAAAATATCTTCGACCGTAGGCTCGATACTATCATTGATAGAGGTGGTTCGAAATCCGTTTATGCCATCGCTTGGAAGCAAATCGAAAGCTGGAGAAAAATGCCACTCTCCATCTCGATAAATAAATGCAAAATTTTTAGCATGGTCGTCTTTGTTGCCTATAAGATAATTAAATACCATCAAACGATAGACTTTCCATAATTCCACAACACTATGAGTCAATGTGGCACATAACTGAAAAATATGCAAATAATCGATGCTCGGCATACGATAATCTGCCCCTATAAGTCCGGCTACACTAACAACATGCTGCTTCTCGCCACCGACCCTGTCGAAACGCTCAACTCCAAAATATTTATCCTCGAAAAGTCGCGTTTCGGGCATATCAATTCCGCACTCTTTTGCTAAAAGCGAATAACGATACTCTTCGGCTCCTATATGCTTCGAATCCATTTTTGCCCTGAACTTAACCAACCACTCTGTAGCATCGTAACGAACGAATATTTTTGGTCGTGCACCACCAGGTGAGCCTCCACGATACTGAAACTCTTCGACCCCATTGCCCATATATTCATCACTATCCAAAATGCGCTCTGCCTCCAATGCCAATTTCTCAAAATCAACATACTCTTCATGAGACATAATGCTCTTATCTGGGCGAAACTCCAAAGCTCCACGCCCCGTAGACCCCACTAACGCAAGACGATCGAGCAACGAAAGCATACGAGGATTGATACCCTTACGCTGCAAATATCTGTCAAGAATAAGCAAGCCCCATCCATCAGGCAAGCAATCATCGAAAACACCAAATCCACCATCAAACGGTCGTGGTTTTGCCACAAAAACACCACTGCGCAAAGGCAATTCGAATGGAGAGATAGAAAAACCCGAAGAAATCCATTCTACCGAATACTCAAAGGCACACAAACCCTCTTTGGTCAATGCCAGACGCCCAACCAATTGGTCGTTATATACAACCTCTATCTGCTTTATTACACTCATTTTTTCTTACCTCGTTTACGTGTTACAATACTATCATCCAACACATCATCGATTGATTGATACTGCTTTTGCGAAAACAAAACATCAAAATCAGACAGCGCATTCAACGCAAACCCTATTTGAAGCAAACCAGTCAAAGAAATTTCGCCTGTTTGCTCAAATCGACGATATGTTGCAAACTTAATCCCTGCGCGCTCAGCCAACCCTTTTTGCGTTAAATCCAACTCTAATCGCCGACTCTTCACTCGCATAGCAATTTGCATCGCTACTTGCGCAGGAGTCGACATTGTAAATGCTAATATATTATTCATAATACCAATTTTTATGGGTGTAAAAAACATTATTTTATTCATTGCAAAGATAATAGTTTTTCTTCAAACAACCAAACAAATCAACAGAAAAATATATTCCCCCGAAATTTACATTCGTTTTTTCCTTGTTTTCGCTATTTTCCTATCCCATAATCTACACAAAAAAAGAGATGCAAAAACTGTTGTTGCATCTCTTTTTATCTGAAAATCTGCAGTAGATTATTCGGCTGAATTGGCAAGTGGAGCTGCTTGAGTATAGGTGCGAGCGCCGAGTTCTTTGTCAATCATATAGAGGCCATAGCCGTTGTCTTTAATCATACGGAGGTGATTAAGAATGTCATGCACGCCTTCTTCTTCCTCTACCTGCTCGTCGATGAACCATTTGAGCATGCTTTGCGATGCATAGTCTTTTTCTTCAACTGCTGCAGTATAAAGGTCGTTGATGAGCATTGTAACTTTTTTCTCATGTTGCAATGTGTTTTCGAACACTGCAAGTGGTGAAGCCCACTCCGTTTCGACTTCGGCAATAGGCGCAAGTTTCACACGTCCGCCACGCGATACTACATGGTTGAAAAGGATTTGGGCATGGTCTTGCTCTTCTTTGAATTGCACTTGAAACCAATTTGCCATACCTGTGTAACCTGCATCGTGGCAATAAGCTGCCATTGATAAATATAAGTATGCCGACCACATTTCGGCATTGATTTGAGCGTTCAACGCTGCTTCTACTCTTGGATTTAACATAATGATAGATTTTTAGATATTAGACACGAGATGCAAGACTTCTTCGCCTCACGCATCTTGATTATTATTCATTTGATTTATATTCCACAAAAACCATGCAAAAATAGTCAACAACATAGATTTCATTTCACTAATAACAGCCACTACTCCTTACTCACTGCTCCCTACTCCCTATTGCCTTACAAAGTTAATAAAAATTCTCTTTCTCACAATCATCTACTATCAACTTTTTTTCGTACCTTTGCAATCGATATGAAAACAAGACTACACTCAAATATTTTCATCCTATTCGTAGCGATGCTTATCGGCATTGCTACTACGAGTGTGCTGTCATGTTTCACTACCGAATATGCCGAGATTATATGTAAAACAATTGATACAAGCGAACAACAAAACCAAGAAAAATCGCTTTTCACCCAGATATCGGCTCTCGACATACAAATCTCAACCAATCAGAGCAAATTGCCAACCATCACGTCGCACAACTTGGCAAAACGCGTGTCGCAACACTCAGTTCTCAACACTCAACTAATCATATCAAACAATATAATACACAACATCTTACGCGAGAACAGCTGTAGCCATATTCTCTCTTACAGCCATCGTACTCCGTTGTATTATATTTTTGCGCTACATCGCATGCGCAATTAGCCATAACTCCCCCCTAAACAAAACACACACTTTTTTAAGTAACAAGTAGTAAGTAGCAAGTAACAAGACTTGTTGCCTATAATTTGTTACGTCATATCTAATTCTATAGATACCATTGCATCTATAGAGACTATAATATAACTAACTTATAAAACACAAAATGAAAAATAAGAATATTCCAGAAAACCTTCTTGAAGGTCTCAATATCACTGAAAAACGCAGTGGTTCAACAATGATAAAAGCACTTATCTACCTCGTAATCGGCATAGCAGCCACATTGTCGCTCGTATTCATCAAAGACAGCAAATCATCTATGTATATGTTCATGGGTATCGTGGCTGCATTAGGCTATATCATGGCTGTTTGCGTTGTAATCTTCTCATCTAAAGACATTTTGAGCGACGGTAAACGCCTCAATGGCTACACTTTCTATTTCGACACAGCAAATGCTAATGTCGAAAAAGCTATCACTGCGAAAGATGCTAAAGCATTGAAAAACTACAAAAACGAAACTGAAAATGGTTTGAAACTCGAATTAGCATTCTCTGACGACTACAGCATAGCTCGCTACCGTCTCTATCGTTACATCCCATTCGAATTCCAACCAGATAGCGAAATCATCAATCTCGATGCCGACCAAGTGAATATCTTAATCAACTTGTAATCATCTGGATAAAAAAACAAAAACATAGAAGACACCTAATTTCATAATTAAAGTTTAAAGTTAAAAGTTTTCCACCGTCTTCTATGTTTTTTTATAACAAAAGGCTGAGTCGAATAAAATTCTACTCAGCCTTTTACCTTATTCCCTACTCCGTGTTCCCTATTCCTTAATTAAAATCTCGTTCCCCGAAGGGTCAAGCACTCGTCCGTCTTCTACCGCCACACCAGCCTCCGACAATCGACGAATGAGTTGCTCATGCTGATATTGCGATACCATAGATATAGCGAATTTCACGATGGAATCGGCATTTTTTGGCACAAACTCCAATCGCAATCCGTTGTCGAACACCACTGCATTGTTGCCATCTGCCTCACCACCAAAAATATTCACATAGAACTCCTGCATTGCCACATCGTCGGTCGATGGCAACACAATCGTCGCCACCTGCCACATCGCACGACGCGCCACCTTACGTGCGCCACCCTGACGATATGCCTGTTTGCGCGCCTGGTAGTCGGCATAATGTTTTTCTAAATAATTATCAGCCATTTCAATAATTCATAATGCATAATTCATAATTCACAATTTTCATCCTCACCACCCCATATTGATTTAAAATTTCGCATTTGCAAAAATACAAAAAAAATTGTATCTTTGCAAGAAAATATAATATATGTCACGCAAGTTAGAAACTGAAGAAATAATACGCATCTCGACTGAGGAATTTAAGCAGGCTAAGAAGATTCCGCTTGTAATGGTGCTCGACAATGTGCGCAGTATGCACAACATCGGGTCGGTGTTTCGCACAAGCGATGCTTATTTAATAGAGAAGGTAGTGCTTTGCGGCATTACAGCCCAACCGCCACATCCCGACATTCACAAATCGGCTCTCGGTGCCGAATTTAGTGTCGATTGGGAGTATTATGCCGACACCAACGAGGCTGTGGCTGCACTCAAAGCACAAGGCTACGAGGTGTGGGCTATCGAACTAGCCGAGAACTCTGTCATGCTACAAGACTTTTTCAATCGCCCAACTCCTCATTCCTCACTCCTCATTCCTCATTCTTATGCTGTTGTATTAGGCAACGAGGTGAAGGGTGTGCAACAATCAGTCATCGACCAATGCGAAGGCTGCATCGAATTGCCACAATTCGGCACCAAACACTCCCTCAACGTCAGCGTAACCGCCGGCATCGTAATCTGGGAATTCTTTAAACATCTATTTTAAACATAAGTACAGACTTATATTTGTAGGCTTATAAATTACAATCTGTATTTCAAAAAGCAGAAAGGACAATAACTTTTCAAGTACAAGCCCTAACCGTTATGGTCTAACCTTCATATTGTAGGGACGCTCGGTTCGAGCGTCCGCAAACCACAAGGCATGTACTTAAAAAAATAGGTAACCCAACAAACTCCCTAAAGAGATACCTAATTTATTATCTGCGCGACAAAATAAATTATGTACTTATGTTAAAAAACAAACTATAAGAAATGAAAAAATTAGTTATATTCGACCTTGATGGTACGCTACTAAATACGTACGAAGACATTGCTGCGGCTACCAACCATGCCCTCGCAATGTATGGCTATCCTACCCACCCGACCCACGTAATCAAAAGTTTTGTGGGCAATGGAATTAACAAACTCTTCGAACGAGCATTGCCCGAAGGTCATAAAGATATGGACGAAGTGTTGAAAATCCGTGCGGCATTTATACCTTACTACAACGAGCATGGTGCCGACTTCACTATGCCTTTCGAAGGCATCGTGGAACTACTCTACACCTTGCAACGCCTTGGATTGAAATTGGCTGTGGCATCCAACAAATATGAACAAGCCACTAAGGCTCTCATCGACACCTATTTCCCCGAAATCGAGTGGTGCGCCGTGCTTGGTCAGCGCGATGGTGTGCCTACCAAACCTGACCCTACAATCGTGAACGAAATACTCGCTGCTGCTGGTATTACTGATAAAACCGAAGTACTATACGTGGGCGATTCGGGCGTAGATATGCAAACTGCCATCAATGCAGGCATCGAAGCTGTAGGCGTGTCGTGGGGGTGTCGCCCACGCCAAGAACTTGAAAGCTTCAACCCTCGCGCCGTAGTCGATACTTGCGAAGAAATACTTACTCTAATTCATAATGCATAATTAACCATTCGGCGTTATTTTATAAACACAAATTACCATAAATTTAACCATAAATTAATGGATTATTAACGAAATTTTACGTTCACAAAAAACGCAACAATTAAAGTTTACAAAGAAAAATAATTGCTCAAAACAATCAATTTGAGCAAAAAAATGCGCATTTCAGTCGGAAATGTGCATTTTTTCATTAAAACAGATACTCACTTTGGAGAAAAATATGTAACTTTGCAAAAGTTTTTGCGATAGGCAAGGGCAGAGCCAAGCTTGCTTGAGCTATGCCGAACAAAGCAAAAATCACGAAATAAATTTTGCGAAAACAGCAAGTCTCGTTACTCGCTACTCGCTAATAAAAATCTGAAAATATGATTAAAGAAAACTTAATTCGTCTGTTCGAAAACAGCATGAAGACCAACTGGGATCGTCCTGCTATGACAGACTACTTAGAAAAGAAAACATTCACATACGGTGATATTGCAAAAGAAGTAGCTCGCCTACATGTATTATTCAAAAGCATCGGCTTTGAAAAAGGCGACAAAATAGCTCTTGTTGGTAAAAATGGTCCTAAATGGTGTATCGTTTACATCGCAACAGTTACTTATGGTGGTGTAATCGTACCTATCCTCCAAGACTTCAATCCTAACGACATCCAACACATCGTTAACCACTCTGACGCTAAATTCCTTTTCATTAGCGACAACTTGTGGGACAACCTCGACGAAGAAGACCTTCTTTATATAAATGGTGTATTCTCGTTGAACGACTATCGTTGCATACACCAAAAAGATGGATACTCAATCCAAAAAGCCTACAAAGCATGGGACGAAAACTTCCAAGAAACATATCCTAATGGTTTTTCTGCTGCTGATGTGCTCTATCCTACAATACCAAACTCAGAAATGGTATGTATTAGTTACACATCAGGTTCTACTGGTTTTTCAAAGGGTGTAATGCTTTCAGGTAATGCTTTTGCAGGCAATATTACATACGGTATCGCATCTGGCTTGCTCGGCCCAACATCACGCTGTCTTGCATTCTTGCCTTTGGCTCACGCCTACGGATGTGCGTTCGACTTCCTCACAGCATTCTGCTGCGGTTCACACACCACATATCTTGGCAAAGTGCCTTCTCCAAAAATTTTGATGAAAGCATTGAGCGAAATCAAACCAACTATCATCTTCACTGTTCCGCTCATCATCGAAAAGATATACCGCAAACAAATCCAACCTATGTTGGAGAAAAAATCAATGCAATTCATGTTGAACGTGCCTTTGTTGGACTCAACAATCCTCAGCACTATCAACAAAAAACTCACCGAAACTTTTGGTGGCGAATTTAGCGAAGTCATCATCGGTGGTGCAGCATTGAACCCTGAAGCTGAAGAATTCTTCAAAAAAATCGGTTTCCGCTTCACTGTTGGTTACGGTATGACCGAATGTGCTCCACTCATCAGCCACTCATTCTGGCACGAATTCAAGCTCCACTCTGTAGGTAAAGTATTGCCAACAATGGAAGCCAAAATCCTCTCTAATGACCCTCAAAACGAAGTAGGCGAAATCATCGTTCGCGGCGAAAACGTTATGCTCGGTTACTACAAAAACGAAGAAGCTACTCGCCTTGCTATCGACGAAGATGGTTGGCTCCACACTGGCGACATGGGTACTATGGACTACGATGGCACTATCTACATCAAAGGTCGTAACAAAAACATGTTGCTCGGTCCAAGCGGACAAAACATCTACCCTGAAGAAATCGAAAACAAACTCAACAATATGCCGTTCGTATTGGAAAGTCTCGTACTCCAAAACGCAGAAAACAAACTCGTTGCACTTATTGTACCTGACTACGACGCTATGGACGAAGCGAAACTCACAACTCGCGACCTCGAAATGGTTATGGAAGAAAATCGTAAAGCCCTCAATGCTACAACAGCGGCATACGAAAGCATCACAAAAGTGCAAATCTATCCAAGCGAATTCGAAAAGACTCCTAAAAAGAGCATCAAACGTTTCTTATACGTCAACCAACTCAAATAATAATAGTAGAGGCGCAATATTTTGCGCCTCTTTTTCGTTATTTAAAACACTAAATATGTCATTCTTCCGCCAAGATATGCCATAGGCATAGCGAGGCGTATGTAAAAAGTAGGGACGCTCGGCTCGAGCGTCCACAATTTATCCTTATGTCATTCTGTCTAAAGAAAATAAAAATGAAAAAAACAATCCTCGCCACACTCCTACTCATCGCATCGCTCAAAGCCTTCTGTGGCATAGTAAATCACGATGTCATGTATCAAGCCTACCTCGACAACGATATGAGCATATGGAAAACTGAACTACAAAAATACACTACATCGACCAACCTCACCACTACCGACAAGCTCGAGATAAGCAACTACCTCTATGGCTACATTGCTACCCTACTCACCGATGCCGACAAAAACAAACAAGAAATAATCGATTGGGTTAACCTATGGGAACAATACCTCAACGACATAGAAAAAGCCACTGGCAAAAATGCCTACGTCTATGTCTATCGCTCGTCAATCAATGCCTATAAAAGCAAAGTAAAAGCTGGTGGTATGATGGTGTGGGGACCACGAAGTCTCACCGAACTAAAACGCGCATTAGCCACCGACCCTAACAACCCACTCGCCAATGGTTTGAAAGGCAATATGCTATTCTATATGCCAGGTTTCGTAGGAGGCGACAAAGCCGAAGCTATCAAATGGTTCGAAAAAGCCCTTGCTGGCATCTCTGCAAGTAGCGACAAAACCTTCCGTTGGAATCGTTGCGCTATAACCCTCTGCCTTGCCCAAGCCTACGAAAAAACAGGCAACATCGAAAAAGCAATCGAAATAGCAGAATCCGAACTCCAACGCGAACCCAACAACTCCTTCATGCGCGATACCTATCTACCATCGCTAAAATAAAAACTAGCGTGCTACCCCCAACAATAACAAAAAAAATCTTTACAAACTGATGCTTTAGTACATTTAGATTATCGCACTATTGCAAAAACTGATTGCTTCAAATCTATAATTGGTAAATTACCTGCATACGGAGTTATAGATGGCAATAATAACGTTATCATTCCTTTCAACGAAAAATGCGGTCAAATTATGTTTAAACCAGAAAAGGGCTGCATCTTAGTTTTCCATGCCAACAAATCAGCAACAAAAGCAAAAATTGGTGTATATGACTTTAACGGAAAAGAAATTATTCCGATCAGCATAAAAATGAAAAATAGCATAACAGAACCAGACAAAAATGTTTGGGAACATTATGACGAACTACCTGCTGAAGTAAAAAAAGAGATGATAGAAATCTACAAGCAGAAAAAAGCAGAGTTTAATGCTAAAATGGGTAGATAAAAGTCATTGGGTTCGATTGATTTATCATATAAGCGAGGGTATGCCCCATAGAAAATTTCTTCATTAACTGTTTTAGGTAGAATATTCCCATTTTGCATTTCGTTGTGTGAGAATGGCAATAATTTCAATACGGCAGTA
>JBGVPL010000025.1:0-100213 GCA_045126975.1 Candidatus Aphodosoma sp.
TCTATATCTTAAAATTGACTTCTCTCCAAACGAACCAAAACTTGACTCGTATCTCCCCGTATAAATCCAAGACTTTATTTTTTCAAAATAAAATAAAGGAAATACAGAAAAAAGATTCCCAATTATTTTCAATATAAATCTAATCATTTTTTATTAAATCTTTATAAATACACTTCATTCTAGCAACAATACTACTCCACGATTTAGGTCCATCAACATATTCTTTTCTAATATTTTTAGCAAAACTTGTTAACATATCATTTCTAGATAATAACATAAAAATAGCCTTTCTTAAAACATCCACATTATTTGGTTCTATAATCAGACCTAATTCATTATGCAAAACCATTTCAGGCAAAGCTCCAACATCTGTTGCTATAACAGGTTTATTAAATGCATAAGCCGACATAATAACTCCACTCTGTGTTGCATCCTTATACGGACAAATAACAAATTTAGATTTTTGAATTAAAACAGCAAGTTCTTCATCTGGAATAAATCTATTAATCAAAATTATATTAGGATTATTTAAATACTTTGACACGTCAAAATCAAAATCACCTCGACCTGCAATAATTAACTTAGTTTTAACATCTACATTTTGTAAATCAAAAAATGCAGGTAATAAAATATCCAATCCTTTATGAGATGTAATTTGTCCAAAAAATAAAACATAATCTTCTACGGAATCTCGTTCTAATTTATAAATATTGAGATAAGAATAAATACTTAAAGCACTAATATAAATATTTTTTTTATATAATTTATTTAATTCTATAAAAGATTCTTTTTGAGATTTATTCAAGATAATAAAATTTTTTAATATTTTAAATGCCAAATATCTATTAAACAAAATTGATTTACGATTTGCGATACTACAAGAATGAGGTATTGGATCATGAACTGTTAAAACTATTTTTTTTCTAAAAATATATAATAACCATTCATAATAATTAGGAAATTCGGTCAAATGAATCACATCATACTTACCACGAACCAAAAACAATAACAGCTTTATTGTAACAATAAAACTACGAAAAGAATAATGCCTATTAATATTTCTATTAATAACATAACATCTATCTATATTAATTATTTCATTAAATTTAGTAATTTCAGGATATATTTTTGCTGAAAATATACCTGATTTAGGATAAAATTTACTAATATTTATAGCAGCTCCTTTTAATCTATTTTTAGTTATAGGAATAAAATAATCAATAGAAATATCTTCTTCTGCTTGCATATAAGACAAATAAGATAAATCTACGTCTGAAAAATATATAGGTGATATATAAGCTATTTTCATACAATAATTAAATTAAATTAATCTATTATTTTTGTAATATTATTCATCATATCAATATATCTATCATAATACAACTTAGAAAAATTTTCACTTCCTTTAAAATTAACAATCTTATTAAAAACAAATTCTGCTGATGGTGCTATAAATCCTTTTTTCAAACAAGATACTCTATACTCTAATAATTTTGCCTCCTTCAAGACATGATATATTTTACTTGTATATTCATTAACAGACAAACCTCTAAATCTTTTTAAGCCATAATTATCAAAACTAAAAAATGGAATGTTATTATGTAAACAAACAACTATTGGATGCATATTGTGTCCTATATAACCTTTTGAATATTTAATTAAAGCATACCAATCTAAAGGATTTAATGGAGAAGGAATTTCATAACCCAAATTATGGTTAAACAATAAACCTTGAGGAAAAGGCAAAGCAACACAAGCAATATTATTCAATTTTGCCATTTTTTGAAATTCTTCAAGCCAGTGCACTGACACTGTTTTAGAATTTAAAAAACTTAATAAACAATATTTTTCAGGGAGATGATATTTTTCTAAAATATATTCTTTTGAAGGTATTAATTTTTCACAATTAAAATTAAATGCAAAAACAGGATCTGGAGTTACTTTTGGTGATAATTTGCCTTTTGTAATTGTCTTATACATCTCTTTTGTCCACGTATCCCTCACTGAAACATACGAAAATACATTCAAACAATCTCTCATTTTCTTTTTTTCAAAAGGTAAAAACAATCGATAATTAGAATCCTGAGATGATGCCGACATAATAACCATAGGGATACGCCTTTCCAAATATGATGAAAAAGTTCCCCAAAAAGGATTAGGAAAAACTCTATCAGAAGTAGTTTTTACAATAGTGAAAATTCTTTTAGTTGGAAAATATAATCTTTCTAGCCAAGAATGATGTTGCGCTACAGCATCACTTCCTATTATAACAGCGTCTATTCCTAACTTATTTATAACCATTGCTATTTCTTCTAAAGAAGAACAATATCTAGTTAAAGGCATATATCGCTCTCTAAACTCTTTATAACATTCATAAACATTCTTTGGTGTTACTTTTTTATAAAAATCAACAAAATCTTTTGCCTCATAATTAATAACAAAAGGCTCATACCCTTTCTTTTTTAAATATCCTATAGTTGATAATATTTGTAAATTAGCACCATAATTACATGCTGAATGATACGCTAAAATTCCAACTTTTTTCATTTTTTCATTTTCCTTGATATCCATATTTCCACTCTTTTTTATCTCTATAACCTATAATTTTTGCAGGAATACCAGCTACTATTGCATAAGGAGGAACATTCTTAGTTACAACTGCATTCGAAGCTACTATAGCACCTTCCCCAATAACCACTCCAGGTAAAATTATACTACGACAACAAATCCAAGCATATTTATCTATAAAAACTTTAGCCCCTTTACCACAAAAATTAACATCATTATAATCATGATTAAGAGACCAAATTATAGCCTCATAAGCAATAACAACATTATCTCCTATTTCTAAACCAACCCGCCCATCTAATAATACTTTAGGCCCTACAGAAACACCATTACCAATTTTTATTCCTTTTGGATTTCTAATATGAAAACCCTCATAAAAAGTAACGTTAAATCCTACTGATACACCAAATATTTTTAAAAAAATATTTCTAACTTTTTTACTTGGAAAATATGCAACAACATAATTCAATGCCCACCAAACAAAATTAGACCATATTAATTTTAATTTTTTTTTCATTTTGGAATTATTATTAATACTTTAGCTTTATTTGATTTTACAATAAAACACTCAACACAAGAAGCAGGAACTAGTAAGGACTCCATATACATCACTTCACCATCCTCGTTTTTATAAGAATATGAAAATGCACCATCAACGCAAGTTAAAATAAAACATGTATCAAAAATATTAAAAACATATTCAGAATCTAAAAACAAGGAATAAATATCAAAATTCTTAGTACTTATTGCTTGCTGTAATTTACCATCAAAACAAATTTTTTGTTTACAATTAACGATATACTCAAAATTAATTGCCCCAAGAGCCTTATCGGTATGCAACTCTCGCAATTGCCCCAAATCATTTCTACGATTATAATCAAAAATTCTATATGTAATATCAGATGATTGCTGTATTTCTAAAATTAAATTTCGAGCACCTATTCCATGAATTGTACCTGATGGTATATAAAATAAATCACCTTTAGTAACAGAAATTTTATTCAACAACAACTCAATATTCGAATTATTAACACTATCTAAATATTGCTCTTTTGATACCAATTGACTAAAGCCCGCATAAATAAAAGAATCATTAGCCTCCAACACATACCACAATTCATTTTTACCTACTGCGTTATCTCCAAAAACTTTTTTCGCATTAAAATCATCTGGATGTACTTGTATTGATAAATTATCATTCGCATCAATCAACTTAAACAATAAGGGAAATCTATTTCCATACTTTAAATAGATAACTTCACCTACAAGTTTTTCTTTATATTTTTTTATTAAAGAACGTAAAGTTTGTTCACGAAAAAATCCATTTTCAACAATACTTTCATCTCCATCTACATCAGAAATACACCAAACCTCCCCTATTTTTTCATCAGAGGGATGAATATATTTTAATCTATCTCCACCCCAAATTTTATATTTAATAACTGGTTTAAATTTTAACGGATACAACATAACTAATCATTATTTATATTCAACTGCTCACGCTCAATCAAAGCAAAAAACGCACCTAAGGAAAAACAAACTAAAACCATCCACGGATATATCACAACATGAGATATACACATCAAAACAAACACAATTATATATAATTGAAACACAGACGACACATACATACTTTTACTTCGATTCAATTGAATAAATAAGATAAATAATAAAAATATAATACAAATTAAAACAAAAAAAGACAAAAAGCCATAATCATAAATAATTTCTAAAAAATCATTATGTGCAGATAAAAATAATACAGAATCGTTCATTACGGCATTGTCACCATGTCCTAATAATAAACCAATAAAATCTGATTGAAATATCAATCGTATAGTTTCTGCCCAAACATCAAATCGTCCAGAACCTTCATCTTCTCCTATATTCTCAAATCTATCAAAAATATAATTATCTCCATACGTTCCCAAAAAATAAAACAAATAAGAAAAAAAAGCAATTATGACTAAAAAAAACAAACATTTAACAAACAAATTTTGCTTTGATCCTTTTAACATATAATAAACATATCCACCAAAAGATAAAGTAAAAGCAACAATACCTGCACGTTTCATACTAGAAAACAAAACAACTAGAACAAGTAAAATAGCAATAACATTAAAAAACTTAAATCTATTAACCATTATCAATGGTAAAATAAATAATACCCAATATGCAACACCTATATGTTGTCCTCCATCCAACAAAATAGCTACGCTAAAAATAGAAAAATAACCATATACTAAAAATAGAAATAAAACCCAAACCCCTAAATCAAAACAATATGTCAACCCATTCCTTTTTACATATAAATATGAAATTAATAGTAAAACAAATGGCAACATATTTTTAATAAAAGAAAAGAGTAATCCTTTAATATTTATATCCAAATCTGAAAAAATAAAGGATGAAAAAAATATAAAAAAATAAAATATCCCAAACAAAAAAATTATTTTTCCAATTCTAAATACATGACATCTAAATAAATCCTTAAATACAAAAAATAAATATGGCAAAGAAAAAGCAAACAATAACATAGTAAAAAGAATTACATACTTACTATTCCCTTCTTCTAATATATTATCCATATTACTTAAATTAAAAAAGGAAAACAAAACTAACAAAAAAAATATAAATGAAAAATATATATTTTCCAACAAACTTACTTTTACCATAAAAATTCTTTTAACGTAATATTTTTCTTATTTTTATTACATCTAACCAACCCAACAACAAACATTTCATTTGAGATTTAAATAATAATCTATAATCAGAAATAAAAATATGAGCAAAACAACCTGATACGAAAGTCGCAACTATAGATATATAAGCACAAGCAATTATTCCATATTTAGGAATAAAAAATAAATTTAACCCAATACAAACTATACAACCTAATAAATTTCTATAAATAACATTTTTTTGTTTTTTTTCTATAATAATAATTTGTCCTGAAGTGTAAGCTAATGCCATACCAACAGATTTAAATATCATAATTTGTAAAATTGGCACAGCTAAAAGATATTTCTCTCCAAAAGAATACAAAACTATCCAATACGACAGAAATGAAACTATACAAGAAATAATGAAGGTAAACCAAACAGTTACATTTTGAAAAAATTGAATTTTAATTTTATATTCTTTTTCATTTACATCTCTTAATTTAACTAACATTGGGGTTATTGTCTGAGATATCATCATTGGCACAAAAAGAACTATCTCCACAAATTTTGCAGCAACAGAAAATTGACCAACAGATTCCATATCTATCATATTACCTATCATAACTTGATCTATACGCTGATAAATAATAACTGCCGCTGCAGATAACATTAAAGGAAATGATTGTTGCAAAATATATTTAGCAATACGTCTATCATATCTCCATAATGAAATTGAACCAATTTTTGTTTGATAAGCTAAAACATAACCTGCGTATAATAATACAAGATCAAATATAACTGCAATTATAAATACCCAAAGAGGAGCTTTTAATAATAAAAGAATAACCTTAACACAAGCACCCAATAAAGTTCTGGAGATCTCGGATTTAACAATATATTCATTCCAAACAATAGAAGTAAAATAACTACGAATAACATTAAAACAATTTAATATAATTGACAATGAATACAATGTAATCAGTGATATAGTAAAATTATCCGATTCAAAAAACAAAGCAGTAACAACAACAAGAATAATAGTTACCAATGCTAATAGTAATTTCAATCTAAAAACTGTACCTAAAATTAAATTAACATCAGTCTCTTTTTTTGACATTTCTCTTACTTCAATTCCATCCATTCCAAATGATGCAAAAATTTGAAATAAAGAAACATAACTAATCACATAACTCATCAACCCATATTGCTCTGGACCTAAGTAACGAGCGACAAGAATACCTACAAAAAGACTACCAAGAAGTGTTACAACTTTTCCTAACACTGCCCAATACAGATTACGAAACACTTTCTTCTTTGTCTCTGATGCACCTACTTTAGATAATATTTTATCTAACAATCCCATACATTAGCTATCTACCCTTATACATCTCCTCATAGTACTTTTCGTACTCGCCTGATGTGATATTGTCCATCCATTCTTGGTTGTCGAGATACCAGCGTACTGTTTTTTCGATGCCTTCCTCAAATTGCAATGATGGTTCCCAACCTAATTCTTTTTGTAATTTTGTTGAATCTATTGCATAACGAGCGTCATGACCTAGTCGGTCTGTTACATACGTAATCAACTCCAATGAATGACCTTCTGGATTACCAAGTATTCTATCTACGGTTTTTATCATCACCTTAATGAGGTCAATATTTTTCCATTCATTGAATCCACCTATATTATAAGTATCTGCAATAGTTCCATTATGGAAGATTACATCTATTGCACGTGCATGGTCTTCTACGAATAACCAATCACGCACATTCTCTCCTTTACCATACACTGGTAGCGGTTTACGATGACGAATATTATTTATAAACAACGGTATCAATTTTTCAGGGAATTGATATGGTCCATAGTTATTTGAACAATTCGTTACAATTGTTGGCATACCGTATGTATCATGGAACGCACGCACAAAATGGTCTGATGATGCTTTTGATGCTGAATATGGTGAGTGAGGATTGTATTTTGTTGTTTCATAGAAGAAATCATCACCATACGCTTTATGTCCTTCTGAAGATGCCACTGTTTTGAATGGTGGCTCTATTCCCTCTGGACGATTCATCTCTAATGCTCCATAAACCTCATCTGTAGAAATATGATAAAAACGTTTACCTTCATACTTCTCTGGTTGTGCTTCCCAATATAGTTTTGCAGCTTGAAGAAGCGACAATGTTCCCATCACATTAGTACGTGCAAATGTAAATGGGTCTTTTATACTTCTATCCACATGACTTTCTGCTGCCAAATGGATAATTCCATCTACATGCTCATCTTGCATCAATTGATAGAATGCATCAAAATCACAAATATCCATTCTCACAAATTTATAATTTGACTTATCTTCTATATCTTTAAGATTAGCAAGATTACCTGCGTATGTGAGTTTATCTACATTAATGATATTATACTCTGGATATTTGTTTACAAACAAACGTACTACGTGTGAGCCAATAAAACCAGCTCCACCTGTGATAACTATATTACGTTTCATATTTTAGATTTTTAGAATTAGACACGAGATATGAGATTATTAATACATTTTCTTAGTGAATCTGTCCAATATGGGACTTCTACACCAAATATTTCTTTTATTTTTGTTTTGTCAAGCACTGAATACGATGGTCGTTTCACTGGACTTGGAAATTCGTCACTATGGCATGGCAGAACATCACAATCTGTCGTTCCATTATATTCTGCTATCATCTTAGTAAAATCGTACCACGAACAAACTCCTTCATTTGAATAGTGATAAACACCAACCTGACTACCATCAAATTTTGCTATCACCTCTTCTATTGCTTTTGCTAAATCATATGCATACGTCGGTGTTCCTACTTGGTCGAATACAACTTTCAACTGTGGTTTTGTTGCAGTAAGATTCATCATTGTCTTACAGAAGTTTTTACCAAACTCAGAATACAACCATGCTGTACGAATAATCACATAATCACAACCAATAGCTTGTATTCGTTGCTCTCCATGTAATTTTGTCATACCATACACTCCTGTAGGCGTTCCTTCCTGGTCTTCCCTACATGGCACATTATATGGCTCTTTTCCAAACACATAATCAGTTGAAATCTGAATAAGCAAACCTCCAACATCTTTCATTGCTTTCGCAAGGTTTTCTGGTGCCTCGGCATTCAATTTTTCTGCCAATTCTCCATTTATCTCTGCTGCATCTACATTTGTATAAGCTGCGCAATTGACTATAACATCAACTTTATTAGCAACCACACATTGACACACAGAATCCAAATCGGTTATATCAAGATACGTTGTTTCTACGCCTTCAACCTGATTTACATCAGTAAAAATATAATTATCACCACTATTTTTAGCAATAATGCGCATCTCGTTACCGAGTTGACCATTTGCTCCTGTTACAAGTATTGTTTTCATCTCACTTAAATTCAGGATAAAGATTTACATTATAATCAAATGGCGAATCAAATTCATTAAAAAATACATGCTTAGTATCTTTATCTGATAAAATTGCTTTTTCCATTGGTATTTTCCAATCTATACCGAAAGATGTATCTTTAATATTTACCCCACCATCTGCTTCTGGGGCATAGAAATTATCACACTTATATTGAAAAACAGCTGTCTCGCTTAACACAACAAAACCATGAGCAAATCCTCGAGGTACAAAAAATTGTCTATGATTTTCTTCACTCAACTCAACAGCTACATGTTGTCCGTATGTAGGTGAACCCTTACGAATATCAACTGCAACATCAAGCACTCGACCTTTCACACAACGCACCAATTTACTTTGTGAAAATGGAGGGCGTTGAAAGTGCAAACCTCGCATCACACCATAACTTGACATACTTTCGTTATCTTGCACAAAGTTCACTTTACGAACTTTCTCGTCAAATTCCCTTTGTGAAAAACTTTCAAAAAAATATCCACGCGAATCCTTAAATATTTTTGGTTCTATTATAACCAAACCTTCTATCGCAGTTTTTATTACTTCCATTATCAATCCAAATTAGGTTTGCCTGTTGTTTTTATTTCTTCTATAACCTTTAAAAGATATTGACCATATTGATTTTTAATCATTGGTTGAGCCAACTCACGCATACGCTCCTCTGTAATCCAACCCTGACGATATGCAATTGCCTCCAAACAAGCTATTTTCAAGCCTTGACGTTTTTCTAACACTTCAATATAAGTAGATGCTTCTGATAATGAATCATGTGTACCTGTATCAAGCCATGCAAATCCACGTCCTAATGTTTGGACTTTCAATTCGCCATCTGCTAAAAATTCTTGATTAACAGTTGTGATTTCATACTCTCCTCGAGCCGATGGTTTAATATGTTTTGCAACCTCTACCACTTTATTTGGATAGAAATACAAACCTACCACTGCATAATTTGATTTTGGATTTGCTGGCTTTTCTTCAATTGATAAACAATTACCTTTATCATCAAATTCTGCTACACCATAACGCTCTGGATCATTTACCCAATAACCAAATACTGTTGCTTTTTGCTCTTCTTCAGCTACACGAACCGCCTCTTTCAACATACCAGTAAACCCTGCTCCATGAAAAATATTGTCACCTAAAACCAAACATGCTGTATCATCACCTATAAAATCAGCACCTATAGTAAACGCTTGAGCCAAACCATCGGGACTTGGTTGTTCTGCATATTCAAACTTCACGCCATAATCTGAACCATCTCCAAGCAAACGTTTAAAACCAGGTAAATCATGTGGAGTGGAAATAATCAATATCTCTCTAATCCCTGCTAACATTAATACTGAAATTGGATAATAAACCATCGGCTTATCGTAAATCGGCATCAACTGTTTTGAAATACCTTTTGTAATAGGATACAATCGTGTACCACTACCACCTGCAAGAACAATTCCTTTCATATTAGTTACTAGTTATTAATTATTAATAATTATTAGTTTTTAGTTATTAATTTTCCTTATTTCTTGTTCCCTACTCCTTAATTCCCTCACCACCTCCAACGGCCATTTCCAATTTTGATATAAAGCCTGAACTATCATCGGAGACAAAATCATCCCCAACACCCCCATATCCAACCAAACAACAAACACACCTAACAACACCAACACACCTACAGCGGATATCAATGAAGCCTTAAAAAATGGCACTTCATTTCGTGACAATAAATATTGAGCTGCATTTGCATGATTATATTCCAAATAATACTGAATAAACAGCATTACCAACAATCCAGTTGGCAATAATAACGTACTACTTTTCAACACACCTAACATCCAATCTCCCCATAAAACAATCACAGTACCCGACAAAACAAATACAAACAACATCACAATACTTGACAAATAAAACGTCCGCCTCACTAAATCCAAACGCCCCTCAACTCTCCACTGAAATACTTTAGGCATATACACCCGAGAAACAATTCCAGCCAACATACCTATAACTACCAACAATTGCAATGTAATCCCATACGATGCCATCATCTCCAACGATACATACAAAGAACCAATAAACATACTTGATTTATTGATAATAAATCCACCCAATGATGTTAACCCGACTTTCACTGCATTTGGCGTAATTGCCGATAAAACGCCCTTATAATCAACATCATCTACAATACTCAACCCATCAATTATTTCTTTTGTATAAAAAGCTCGTTTACTTAAATAACGCACCAACAACACCGATATTGCTTGCGAAGAAACAATTGCAACTAATCCTCCCCCCAACAAAATCAACACAATAGCCAATATAATATACACTACATTACCAATCAATATAATTTGATAAACTCTTTTTATCAATCCACGTCCATTCAACAACGCTTCGTAATATAATGTGTATAAATTATAACTATTTATCAACACTAAAATCCCCCACGCAACATAAACTTCGCGTACATCACCACTATAATCCCGACACAAACTATAAACATAAAATGTACCTACTACAGCAAACAACACAAACAATACAATTGCCATTCTCGAATAAAAATATCGCATTGCACGTATAGTTCCTGACAATAAAGAATAATCCACCCTATTCACATAAGCAACATCAACAGACTCATAACCCTCCTTTTTTAATGTTCTAACACCACTAAATACATACGATACATTACGAGCAAAAGAGACATTGAATCCAAAATCAAAAATAAAAGTCAATTGTGCAATAGCTGTAAAAATAGTCCAAATACCCACCGTATCGGCTGGCAACATCCGCAAAACAAACGGAAACAATATCACCCCTGCTCCAATCTTGAAAAAAGTAGCCAACAACGTCCACACAAAATCTTTTCGCCCGATATCTGCAACAGCCATATACAAATTGAGAATTGAGAATTGAGAATTGAGAATTAAGAATTGAGAATTAAGAATTATTTATTTGACTAAATTGCTTTTACTCTTCAATTCCGAATCAATTTTTTGATATACCGAATTCTGCGATTTATATTCAGGCACCATCTCTTTCATCGTCCGCACAACAAGATAATCTTGATTAGACTTTCCATATTCAAACAACTTATTATACATTGGCAACATCTCATCATAATCATACTCTCGTACATTAGCAATCATAATCTTATCATGTGATGTTGGTTTCACCAATTCTTCATCATTCAACAATTCTTCATATAATTTTTCACCAGGACGCAAACCTGTATATTCAATTTTAATATCAACACCAGGTTCTAATCCAGACAAACGTATCATTTTCTTAGCTAAATCAGCAATTTTTACAGGCATACCCATATCAAACACAAATATCTCTCCACCATTACCAATTGTACCTGCCTCCAACACTAACTGACAAGCTTCTGGTATAGTCATAAAATAACGAATAATATCAGGATGTGTGACAGTTACAGGTCCACCTTTTTCAATTTGTTGACGGAATAAAGGTATTACTGAACCATTAGAACCTAACACATTACCAAATCTAGTTGTAATAAATCTTGTTGCTTTTCCACCTTGTAAAGCCAATTTCTTAGCCAAACTTTGCACATATATTTCCGCTACACGCTTAGAACAACCCATTACATTAGTAGGATTAACAGCCTTATCCGTCGAAACCATTACAAACGAACTAACCCCATATTTAACTGCCATATCAGCAACATTACAAGTTCCTTTAACATTTGCAATTACACATTCCGAAGGATTATCTTCCATCAAAGGCACATGCTTATATGCCGCAGCATGAAATACAACATTTGGATGTGTCTCGGCAAAAATCGACTCTATTCTATCTCGCATTCGCACATCTGCTATAACAAATGCATATTCAATATCATGAAATTTATCTGTCAATTCCAATTTAATATTATGTAACGGAGTTTCTGCATTATCAAGCAACACCAATTTACGAGGCTTAAACATAGACAACTGACGCACTATTTCACTACCAATTGACCCTGCTGCCCCAGTAATCATCACCACTTTACCCGAAATCATCTTCTCAATAGGTATTTTATCTATTTCTATCGGCTTACGTCCCAACAAATCTTCAATTTGTATCTTACGCAAATTCCGTTCAACATTAAATCCTTCCACTTCATCTCCTTCTTTGTAATTTGTCAATTTAGGAATCATCAAAAGCTGTAATCCTGCATCTACAAACATATTTAATTCTGAAGACACTGTACTTTCAGTAAGTTTCAATGGAGATATAACAACAGCTTTAATTTTCTTTTTATCTAATAAATACATCAAATCTGCATTGTTTGTCGAATAAATAGGTAAACCAAAAATCTCTTTATTTTGATTTTTCTTATCATCTACAAATCCAACCACACGATAACGAGAATTAGTCTCCGCACGAAGCATTTTTGCAATCGAAATACCAGCCGACTTCGTACCATAAACAACTACAGGTATAGTTCTACCCAAACTAACAACAAAAACATCATACAAAGTCTTAACAGAAACACGCAAAAACATCAACAATAAAAATGCAAACACTCCATAAAGCAATATTCCTAAGCGCAAAAAAAGTCCATCTCCGATAAACGAAACACTAACATAATAAACTATGAATAGCGAAACAATATTTGCTATAATTGCTGATAACAATTTTGTTATATCAACAAAAGTTGAATAACGAACTATACCTGAATATGTATGAAACACCCAAAACCAAACAATTTGAAAACCTAAAGTAATCAAAATATTGGTAATTTTATACAATTCTATGTCTGCAAATTGAAAATAATAATAGTGATATGCCAATTGATACGCTAAAACGTATGCAACTAAACACAACACAACATCAAGCATCAATACCATCCAACGTGGCAGATAACCTATTGAAGATAAGTGAGAAAAAATATCACTACTCTTAACCTTATTTAATAATTTATCCATTAAAATTCTACTATTTTCGACAATAATACTTATCATACAAAGATATAACTTTTTTTTTATATATTAAAGTATATTTGACATTTTTTTTGCAAGGTTAATTTTTTTTTGCATGTAGTTAGTTTTATCCCTTTATTAATTTTTATTTAACACTATTAAAATATATTTAACAAATGAATTTTATAAACTAAATAAAAAGTCATCAAATAATCAATAAAATCAATTTTATTTACTATCTTTGCAAAAATTATAAAACTAACCAACCATGAACAAAAATCTACTATTCTCAGCTATTCTTGCAACAATCATAAGCCTTATTTCTCTCTCGGCTTGTTGCAATAACAATCATTCTACTACCAAAGTAAAACCTGGAATCGAAGTCCTTCGCGACCAAAATTTCGACATTCTCAAAGGCAAACGTGTAGGTCTTATTACAAATCCTACCGGCGTTGATTCTCATCTCAAATCTACAATCGACATTCTCCACGAAGCCGAAGACATCGAACTTGTTGCTCTTTTCGCTCCAGAACATGGTGTACGTGGTGATGTATATGCTGGCGACCACGTTGACAACACTGTTGACCCACGCACAGGTGTTCCTATGTACTCTATCTTCGGCAAAACTCGCAAACCAACACCCGAAATGCTTGAAAATGTAGATGTTATTGTATATGACATTCAAGACATCGGCTGTCGTTCTTACACTTTCATCAGCACAATGGGCATGGGTATGATAGCTGCTGCCGAAAACGATAAAGAATTCGTTGTCCTCGACCGTCCTAACCCTCTCGGAGGCAATCGCATCGAAGGCAATCTCGTCGAAGAGGAATACGTATCTTTCGTTTCTCAATTCAAAATTCCTTACCTCTATGGTCAAACTCCTGGCGAACTCGCTCTCATGCTCAACGAAGAAGGCATGCTCGGCGAAAAATGCCGTCTCACTGTCATCCCTATGGAAGGTTGGACTCGCAACATGACTTGGGACGAAACTGGTCTCGAATGGATACCTGCCTCACCTCACATCCCTTACCCTCAATCTGCTATCTACTACCCTGTTACAGGTATTCTCGGCGAACTCTACTACATTAATATGGGCGTAGGCTACCCTCTCCCATTCCAAACTATCGGAGCACCTTGGTTCAATGCTGACTCACTCGCCACAAACCTCAACGCTCTCAATCTCCCTGGCGTTCGCTTCCGCCCAATCCACTACAAACCATACTATTCTACCTCTAAAGGCGAACTCTGTGGTGGCGTACAAATTTACATCACCGAATACGAAAAAGCTCGCCTCACCGAAATACAATTCTATGTCATGCAAGTAGTTAAAGAGATGTATCCTCATCACGACATCTTCAAAGAAGCCCCTCAAAACCGCTTCCAAATGTTCGATAAAGTGTGTGGTACAAATTTCATCCGCGAAAAATTCTCTGAAACTTACCGCTGGGCCGACGTAAAAGACTACTTCGAAAAAGACGAAGAAGCCTACCGCCAACTCTCTTCAAAATACTATTTATACAAATAAAAAAACTATCTCCTTTTGTCATTCTCTCAAAAAAACAAGCGAAGCGAGTAAAAGTCTAATATCTCGTGTCTCACATCTAAATATCTAAAAAATGAACCTAAGGTCATGAACAAAGTGAATAATTATAAATTAATAAATTCCCTCGCATGGGGCACCGATGCCGGATTCTACCGACTACTACCTAAATCTGTCGAACATCCCAACAACGAAGCCGATATCATCCGCCTCATCCAGCAAGCCCACAACGAGCATCGCCACATCACTTGGCGTGCTGCTGGCACAAGTCTTTCCGGACAAGCCATTAGCGACGACATCCTCGCCGTTGTAGGCAAAAAATGGGAACGTTATACTATTATTGACAATGGCAAACGCATTGTGCTTCAACCAGGTATCATCGGCCAACGCGTCAACGAACTTCTCATGCCCTATGGTCGCAAATTCGGTCCCGACCCTGCATCTATCAAAAGCGCAATGGTCGGTGGCATCATCTCCAACAATGCCTCTGGTATGTCGTGTGGCATTCACGCCAATAGCGACAAAATGCTGCAATCGGTGCGTATAATTCTCTCCGATGGCACTATTCTCAATACGGGCGACGAACACAGTCGCAACGAATTCCGTAAAACTCACCCCGAATTCATCGCTCGCATCGAGGCTCTTCGTGACCAAACTCGTGCCAACCAAGCTCTTACCGACCGCATCCACTCTAAATATAGTATCAAAAACGTAACAGGTCTCAACATTCTCCCTTTCATCGAACACGACGACCCTTTCGACATCATCACGCACCTCATGGTTGGCTCCGAAGGCACTCTCGCTTTCCTTACCGAAGCCACTATGACCACACTTCCAATCCTACCTTATTCAGCAAGTGCACTCATCTATTTCACCGACACTCGCAATGCTTGTAGTGCGGTTATCAGTCTCAAAAAGAACCCTGTATCTGCTGTCGAACTCTTTGATTATAAATCACTCTGCTCTGTCAAAGATAGCGTAGAAAACTTCGAACAACTTCCTGCTACCACAATGGCTCTGCTCATTAAGGTCGAAGCCGAAACTGAGGCTCAACTCAACTCTCAAATCAACACTGTAAACCAAACTATTGCGCAATTCCAAACTCTTCGTCCTCACGCCTTTACGTCCGACCCTATTACCGTAAATCAATATTGGGCTATCCGTTCTGGCATATTCCCATCAGTGGGCAGTATGCGTCCCGTTGGCACTACTTGCCTCATCGAAGACGTTGCCTTCCCAATCCACCATCTCGTCGAAGCCACAGAAGAACTTCAACAACTCCTTGAGCATCACCACTATGACGATGCTGTAATATATGGTCATGCCCTCGAAGGCAACTACCACTTCATCATCAACCAACGCTTCGACTCTCAAGCCGAAATCAATCGCTACGAGGCTCTTATGGAAGATGTTGCCAATATGGTAGTCGGTCACTACGATGGCTCGCTCAAAGCCGAACATGGCACAGGTCGCAACATGGCTCCATACGTCGAACGCGAGTGGGGTGCTGATGCCTTCCAACTCATGAAAGAGGTAAAACATCTCTTCGACCCCGACAATATCTTCAACCCTGGCGTTATTTTCAACGACGACCCTAAGTGTCACATTTCCAACCTCAAACCACTTCCTCAATGTCACCCTCTCATCGACCGTTGCATCGAATGTGGCTTCTGTGAGGTCAATTGCGTCACTTGTGGTTTCTCGCTTTCTTCTCGCCAACGCATTGTCGTTCAGCGCGAAATATCTCGCTTGCAACAAACCCACGAAGACGATGCTCGTCTCAATCAACTCATCAAAGAGTTCCGATATTTAGGTAATGCCACTTGTGCAGGCGATGGACTCTGCTCTACTTCATGCCCTATCAAAATCAATACAGGCGAACTCATTCATGTCATACGCGAACGCGAAATCAACCAAAGCCGTATGGCTCAATCTATTGGCAAATTCGCAGCTAACCACCTTGCTGGCATCGAAACTACTCTCGGCGTAGGTCTCCGTCTTGTATCTGCTGCCAATTGGTTACTCGGCGACAAACTAATGTCTTCTATCGCCAAAGGCCTCCACTATGGTACAGGCAAACTAATCCCACTTTGGACACCCGCCATGCCTCGCGCCACTCACCGCCCTAAAACAAACTCTAAACCAACACATCCTACATCCATAACGAGCGAAGCGAGTCAAAACAACTCTAAACTCTCAACTCTAAACTCTCAACTTTCAAGAGTTGTCTACTTCCCATCCTGCATCAATCAAACTATGAGCGTTGCCAAACACGACCCTGACCAAACTCCTTTGATGCAAAAAACCGTGCAACTCCTCGAAAAAGCAGGCTACGAGGTTATCTTCCCTGAAAATATGAAGAGCCTCTGTTGCGGTACTATTTGGGAAAGCAAAGGTATGCCCGAACTCGCCGACCAAAAATCAGCCGAACTCGAACGTGCTCTACTCAAAGCATCCGAAAATGGTAAATACCCTGTCCTTTGCGACCAATCGCCTTGCCTATATCGTATGCGCCACACTATCAAAGGCGTAGATATGTATGAGCCTGTCGAATTCATACTCAAATTCGTTGCCGACCGTCTCAATTTCACACCTATCAACGACACTATCACGGTGCATACTACTTGTTCTACTACCAAAATGGGACTCAAACCCGACCTCATTCGCCTTGCCGAAATGTGCTCTACATCAGTCGTAGTACCACAAGAGGTAGGTTGTTGCGGATTTGCAGGCGACAAAGGTTTCACGCATCCCGAAGTCAACGAATGGGCATTGCGCAAACTCCGTCCTCAAATCGAACGTCACAGAATCACAGCTGGTTACTCCAACTCTCGCACTTGCGAAATCGGTCTCACAACACATAGCGGCGTACCATTCCAGAACATCATCTACCTCGTCGACAAAGTAACAACAAAAAAATAACAACTCACATTGTCAATCCGAAAAAAAATCGTAATTTTGCAGACCAAATAAGTATATTACTAAATATCTAAAAATAATCCCGAATGGCAAGTCTCGTTACTCGCTACTCACTACTAAACATCTAATATAATATATGAAACAACAAATCATCGACTTAATAAATCGTGAAGTCATCCCTGCTATCGGATGTACTGAACCTATTGCAGTTGCTCTTTGTACAGCAAAAGCTGCTGAATTACTTGGTACTAAACCTGAAAAAATAGAACTCTATCTCAGTGGCAATATCATCAAAAATGCTATGGGCGTAGGTATCCCAGGCACTGGTGGTATGATTGGTCTCCCTATCGCAGTGGCTCTCGGTGCTCTCATCGGTAAAAGCGAATACCAACTCGAAGTGCTACGCGACTGCAATCCTGAGGCTGTTGCTGCGGGTAAACAATACATCGATGAACGTCGCATAAACATCTCTCTCAAAGATACCGACGAGAAACTATATATCGAAGTTATCTGTTCAGCTGGCGACAAAAAATCAGTTGCCATCATTGCAGGTAACCACACCAATTTCATCCACCTCGAATCTAATGGAGAAGTGCTTCACCGCCAAGAACTCGGCGCAAGCCAAGAAGGCGAAAGTAACACAGACCCTCAACTCACACTACAACAAGTTTGGGATTTTGCAATGAATACTCCAGTAGAAGACCTTCGTTTTATTCTTAAAACTAAAGAGTTGAACGATGCTCTTTCTAAAGAATCTCTCAAAAATCATTTTGGTCACGAAGTAGGTTGCACTATCCGCGACTCAGTGAAAAAATACCAAATGTTTGGTGACTACACCTACATGCATATACTTTCACGCACTGCAGCTGCTTGCGATGCTCGTATGGCAGGTTGCCCTATGGCTGCAATGTCAAACTCAGGCTCAGGTAATCAAGGTATATCAGCTACTATGCCAGTTGTTGTTTATGCCGAAGACCATAACGCTACTGAAGAGCAAATGATTCGTGCTCTCACACTCTCTCACCTCACAGTTATCTACATCAAACAAAGTCTCGGACGCCTTTGCGCTCTCTGTGGTTGTGTAGTAGCTGCAACAGGCTCTGCATGCGGTATAACTTACCTTATGGGTGGCACTTACCAACAAGCCGAATATGCTGTTAAAAACATGGCTGCAACCCTCACTGGTATGCTTTGCGATGGTGCTAAACCTTCATGCTCACTCAAAGTTGCATCTGGTGTATCTACTGCCGTAATGTGTGCTATGTTGGCTATGGAAAACAAATCTGTTACTGCAGTCGAAGGTATTATCGATGATTCTGTTGACCAATCAATCCGCAACATGACCAAAATCGGCAAAGACGGTATGATGGCAACCGACCGCCTCGTTCTCGACATCATGACAAATAAATGAATTTAAAAAAACAAACAACAATATCACTTATTTGGAACGGATTTAACAAAATCGGTTATCAGGTAATAGCTTTGTTGGTAGGGATTGTGACAGCACGTCTGCTCACCCCTACCGACTTTGGTTATATTGCCGCACTTGCTGTATTCACAATGCTCAGCAACATATTGGTAGAGAGCGGATTTACTGCCGCACTTGTCCGACGCAAAGAGAACACTCAAGCCGACTACTCTACCGCCTTCTATTTCAACGTTGTTCTCAGCTTAATATTCTACGCTACCCTATTCATTTCTGCTCCTACAATAGCCGATTACTTCAATATGCCTCCGCTAACTGAGTTAGCACGCGTTCTCTTTTTGGCTATTATCATCAACTCACTATTCATCATTCCTAATATCATACTCACTCGCGCTCTACGATTCAAGGAGATTGCTATTGCCGAGCTAACTGGTATGATAGTCAGTGCCATTATCACCGTCACAATGGCTATAACAGGTTTCGGTTATTGGGCTATTGCCGCACAACAAATCTCTCAACTCGTCGTCAAAGTAGGAATTATATGGACATTGAGCAAATGGCGACCTACATTAGATTTCCGTTTTAGCTTACTAAAAGAGGTTTTCTCTTTCAGCTTTCTGCTAATCATATCTTCTTTAATATCATCAGTAACTCGCTATGTCTATAACTTCTTCATAGGCCCTCGCTATTCTGCTGACGACCTTGGCTATTACGGACAAGCCTTCAAATTTCACCAAATACCATACAATGTAATATCATCAACCATCACGGGTGTTTCCTATCCCGTATTCTCCTCTCTCAATAACGAAAAAGAGCGACAAATGCTTTATATACAAAAAATTATGCGTATAACAGCATTTATCACCTTTCCAGCAATGATAGGTCTCTACTGCATTGCTCCTAACTTCATATCAGTAATCCTTACTGACAAATGGATGCCAATGCTTCCATACTTCAAAATTCTCATCGTAGCAGGTATAGCAATGCCATTCATTAGTCTCAACCTCAACATTTTCAATGCAATAGGTCGCCCTCGTATATATTTCTTATTGGAATGCTTGCGCAATGGACTCATTATTACGCTACTTTTTGTGCTGAATAGCACTATCGAAACTATGCTTTATGGCTATCTAATAGCAACTTACACATCACTCGTAGTAAGTTGTTGGCTCATAAAACGTCATATTGGTTATACTATTTTAGATCAAATCTCACATATCTTGCCATCTCTCATTCTGGCAATCATCATGGGAGCTACTATATCTACAATAGAAACTAAATTAGCAATGAGCGATACCATGCAACTCATCCTTCAACTCAGCATCGGAGCACTTACCTACATCGCTCTCGCTTGGGGCGTCCGCCTCTCAATAATGACCGATGTACTCGAAATGATAAAATCCAAATTCACCACATAAAATCCAAGAAAAGTAAATCCCTATTCCTTATATACAAAACAAGAGAGAAATAAAAAATTTCAAAGTTTTATTTAACAATAAGTTCAAAGTCGTAATAATTTGCTCGTAAAGTGCTTATTTTTACGACTTCTTTGTAATTTACAATATGATTCAAGAAGAATTTAAATTTTATAAACCATGTGAGTTGTTACAGCCTTATGTGAGATATTATTGGGTATTCAATAGTTGCCAAATGATGAACACTTATACGTTTCCTATTGGATGCCCTCAAATCATTTTTCACAAACGTACACCGCTGTTTATCCCAGAATTAGGCACAATGCAGGACAAACTAACAATCAGTGGACAAGTAAATTTCTCTTCACATCTGCAAGCTAATAATGACATTGAAATGATTGTTGTCGTATTCTATCCTCATACGATAAATATGTTTATAAATACTCCTGCTTCAACCTTTTACAACAAAGAAATTTCAGGTTATGACATTGAAGATAAACATCTGAACGAATTGGCTATGCAAGTGTTTGAATGTGTAGATAACAATCTTTGCGTCACTCTCATCGAAAAATGGCTATTATCCCGATTATCAACAAAACCATACGACACAACATACCGAGTAAACCGAATAAATGCAGCAATAAAACAATTGTGTGTTTCTCCTCAAACCATTGTGACTGAATTATCCTCAACTTGTTGTTTAGAAAAAAAACAATTCGAGCGAGAATTCTATTTACATGTAGGTATGAACCCTAAAGAATACTCCCGCATTGTTCGCTTTCAAAAAACTTTGAAACAAATGCAACATCAACAAGGAAAAATCAACCAAGCCGATTTGGCATACACAAACGGCTATTCCGACCAGTCGCACCTTATACGAGAGTTCAAGAAGTTATGTGGATACACTCCTTTGTCATTACTTGAAGTAACAACACCTTATTCCGACTTGTTTACTACTCCTATATAGATGTCTCATTTGTTCTATCCGATATAGAATACTTTTTTTTAATTTTGCAACTTCATTTGCAAACTTAAAAATAAAAAAGTATGAAAGAAGTCAATCCTCAAACCACCACTCGTGCATATGCTTTCGAAATGTGGATGAACGCTCCTATGCCGATGGTAACATTCTTCAAGACACTTGACGTGTCAAATCTTGTAAAAATCAGCAAAAAGAAAAAACAGAAATTTAATATGCTGATGTGTTATTGTATTGGAATGGCAGCAAGTAAAATCAAAGAATTTTATATGCTTCCTGTTGGAAACAAACTGATAGAATATGATAGCATAGCAGTAAATACCATTGTTGCCAATAGTATAGGCGAAGTAAGTTCGTGCGACCTTCCATTCAATGATAACTTACAGCAATTCAACAAAGAGTATTTGCATTTGACCAAACAAGTCACACAGAGTTGTAACGACCACGACCTTTCGCATCAATGTATGGTGATTGGCACTTCCGCATTGGCACAATATGAAATTGACGGGGCGGTAGGTATGTATAGTGGCATATTCAATAATCCGTTTATGATTTGGGGTAAATACAAGCGTGCGTGGTTCAAAACTACTCTAACAGTTTCCTTTCAGTTCCATCATACTCAAATGGACGGAGCGCATGCATCAAGATTCTTGGAGTATATTCAACAAGAGATTGATAAAATAAAATAAAATAAAAAAGTACATCTTCTTTATCTTCATCGTGAATTATTTCGCGGATGATGCGCAATCACTTCTTCACGCAAATAATTCAAATCAAGATGCGTATAAATCTCTGTAGTAACGAGATTTTCATGCCCTAACATCATCTGTATCATACGCAAATTTGCCCCACCTTCCAACAAATGTGTCGCAAACGAATGACGAAATGTGTGCGGACTGATTGTTTTCTTAATTCCTGCCCTTGTGGCAAGGTCTTTCACTATAATTAATATCATCACTCTCGTAAGTTTTGCCCCTCTACGATTGAGAAACAAATAGTCTTCATTGCCGGGCTTAATATTCAGATGACATCTGTCCTGCAACCAAAACTCAATCTGCTTTTTTGCCTCATCGCTGAGCGGTACAAGTCGCTGTTTACTACCCTTTCCCTCAACTAACATATACTTTTCTGATAAGTGTACATTACTGAGTTTTAGGTTGATAAGTTCGCTCACACGCAGTCCTGAGCCATAAAGCACTTCGATAATAGCAAGATTGCGTTGCCCTTCGTCTTTCGACAAATCAATTACGTCCAACATACGCTCTATTTCATCCAAAGTAAGCACTTCGGGTAACTTGCGTGCCGCTTTAGGCGTTTCAAGCATCAAAGTTGGGTCAATATCAAGAATATCATTATAGATAAGAAATTTATAAAACGATTTAACACCCGAAATCACTCTGCCTTGCGATGTAGCAGATAGACCCAACTCGCCCAATTCGATGACAAAGTCTATCAAATTTTCGAGTTTAACATCCAATAGGTTTATACCTTTCGAGTCGAGATAATCGGTCAACAGAGCAAGATCGTGAAGATATGCCTCCTTTGAATTCTCCGACAAACCCTTTTCCAACTTAAGCCAATTGGTATATTTACGTATTAAATCAGTTTTATCAAATTGCATAATCAGATACAAAGTAAAAAGTGGCGAACTAAACGATAGTCCGCCACCCTTTTTTATTTATACATCAATAATTATTTGTTCAAACGGAAACGTTCGTTACCTTCTTTGATGTAACCAACGATTTGGTTAGCAGCAGCAAGACCAGCATTGATGTTAGCTTCAGCTGTTTGAGCACCCATTTTCTTAGGAGTACCGAAGTAGCGAGCACCGAATTTTTCAGCCAATTCAGCTGCGTTAGATGGAGCAACGTCAGTAACATATTTGAAGTCTGCGCGGTCTTCCATCAATTTAGCGATACCTTCTTCGTCGATAACTTCTTTACGAGCAGTGTTAACAAGAGTTGCGCCTTTAGGCATTTTGTTAAGGAGTTCGTAGTTGATAGATTTTTTAGTTTGTTCAGTTGCAGGGATGTGCAATGAAACATAGTCAGAAGTTGAATAGAGTTCGTCGATAGAAGCAACTGCTTTAACGCCATCAGCTTCGATTCTTTCAGCAGGAACGAATGGGTCGAATGCTTGAACTTTCATACCGAAACCTTGAGCGATTTTAGCAACGCGAAGACCTACGTTACCATAAGCGTGGATACCGAGAGTTTTGCCTTTCAATTCAGTACCAGTAGCACCAGAGAATTGTACGCGAGCAGCATAAACCATCATACCAAGAGCCAATTCAGCTACAGCGTCAGAGTTTTGACCTGGAGTGTTCATAGCTACTACGTTGTGAGCTGTACAAGCTTCGAGGTCGAGGTTATCAAAACCAGCACCTGCGCGAACTACGATTTTGAGGTTTTTAGCGTGATCAAGAACTTCTTTAGTAACTTTGTCAGAACGAACGATAAGAGCGTCTACGTCAGCAACTGCTGCATAGAATTGTTCTACTTCTGTGTATTTTTCGAGAAGAACTACTTCTCCACCAGCAGCTTCTACGATTGATTTAATACCATCTACAGCTGCTTTAGCAAATGGTTTTTCTGTTGCAACAAGAACTTTCATAGTAATGATTAGTTATTAGTTATTAATGATTAATGATTAGTGTATAATGTTTAGTGTTTAGTGTTTAATGTTTAGTATTTAATGTTTAGTGCCGCATGGCTTTCTAAACTTTAATCTCTAAACTATTTTCTGCAAAGGTACAACATTTTTCTGATACCCACAAACTTTTTGCAGTAAATAAAAATCACTAATCCTTTAGCAGTGGAAACGAAACAATAAAAGTTGTGCCGATGCCTTCTTCTGAAGAAAATTCGATGGTGCCTTTTGCTTGGTCGACCACATTTTTCACCACCATCAAACCAAGTCCCATACCTTTTGTTTTAGTTGTGAAGTTGACAGTAAATATTTTGTCTTTATTCTCCTCTATGATACCTATACCATTATCAGTTACACTAATTAATACATTCATTACGTTATGATAAATTTTAACAGAAATCTCACCTTTTCTATCATCAGGAATTGCTTGTATAGCATTCTTCAATAGATTATTGAACACATGACCTATCATTTCTTTATCGACCAATACCATAGCAGAATCTAATGTCGAAGAAAAATCAATATTCACATCAGATTCATTATTGCGAAATAAATTTACGGTATAACGCACACTCTCTACAATATTTATCGGCGTTAATGGCGATATTGGTGTTTTTGCAAAGTTAGACAAAGCATCAGTTGTTGTAGTAATACTCTCTATACCTTGCAATAATGCTTTAGCCGACGTATGTACTACTTCTTTATATTCTTGAATATTATCACCACTTTGCATCAATAATCGTTGAGTGAGTAACTGCATTGGAGTCAACGGATTTTTTATTTCATGTGCCATCTGACGTGCCATCTGACGCCATGATGCCTCACGTTCCGACTGCGCTAATTCCTCTACCGACACTGCCAATTTATCAATCATCAAATTATATTGCGCAACTAATTTCGACAACACATCACCCTCTACCATAGGAAAATCAATCTTATCATTATCTCCACCCAATTCTAAAGCACTCATTTTCTTCTCTAATAACGATAATGGTGCCGACAATCTACGCGAAATAATATAACTAATAAATGATGTAACAATCATTGTCAGAAAAAATAAGTTAAATACCAACACAAAAAACAACGTTAAATTACGTTTCAATTTAACTATTTCTGTCTTAGACGACATCATAACATAGACTTGACTATCATTTACATCCTTTAAGATAGCGTATGACCTAACAATTGGAACATCATTAACATCTACAATTCTCGCATAAAATGCTGATGGCATATCAAAAAATGGATTTCCTTTTAAATCCGTAATATTATTTGGAACATCAATCTTATCATCTGACGAAATCAACAAATCACCATACTTATCATACAACGCAATATTTGCTTCCATCATACTTGCCAATCGAGGCACGTCTTCTTCTAAAACAGACTCACAATCTGAACACAAAGAAATATCCGACATCAAATATTCAACCAAAAACTGCATCCTATATTGCTGATTATAACATGCCGTACGCTCATACCTCGTCTTTATCAAAAACGCAGCAACCACAAATACAACAAGCATAGAGGAAACTAAAAACGTGGTCAAAGTCCGTTGAAAACGAGAGAAAAACGACGAAACATTATAAATATTTCTCAAATAAAAAACATAATAACACAAAAACGATATAGCAAGATATAGTGCAAACAAATACGTTAAATTTACCACATAAAGATAAAATGGACTCCATGTCGGCAAACTTGCTAAATAAACATCCCCCTCATAACTATAAACAAAATGCTCAATCCGCTCCCTTATGCGAATATTATTCAACCCCTCCCTATCTATTTTAAAATGATTATACAACGGATAATTAAAATCACCCTCTTTTTCTATAAGTGTAGTTCCCGAATATCTCGCAACACTCCAACCATTATCTATAAAATCCTGCCAATTACCATCGACTCTATAATCATTTACCAACGTATTACTATAACCCACCATCTTATAATCATTCTGCCAATAAACAAACAAAAGTATATTATTCGAAAACAAAAACAATATAAAAACTATATAAGTAAAATGAATATACCCACTTCTCAATTTAAAAGCTAAAATATCTATTGAGACAAGCAATAAAGAAAAAAATATCATCAACAAACCAAATTCATCAAAAAAAGGAACAAAAAAGAATGGTATTCCCAATGCAATAAACCCCAAATCACAAACCATAAGTTCTTTTAATGTAATCCTATCATACATCTTCTTAGATACAGACACACGAAAATATATAAAAAACCAAACCAAAACAAAAATAATAATATAATACCACGCCTCACGCCACGAAATATGATCAAGCTGAAACGGCAACAAATTTATTTCGTCATTCAAATTTGGAAAATAAATAAACGCAATAAAAAGCACAAACAAAAATAATGTTTGCACCTGATTAAACAACATTGAAATAAATTTTATCATAATCTGTTAGTTAAACATATACACTATTTAAAAAATAAACTTTCCTCATGATGATATGGTTCGCCCCTCAAAATAGTCATAGCACGATATATCTGCTCTACCAAAATAGGACGAATAATCTGATGCGAAAAAGTCATCTTCGATATCGACAAAAACGACTTCGCATGCCGATATGCTTCAACTGAAAAACCATAGGCACCACCTATCACAAACACCAATCGCTTTATCCCCGAATTCATATTCTGCTTATCTATCCAGTATGCAAATTCCGTGCTAGACATCTGTTTTCCCTTATCATCAAGAAAAACAACATAATCATCCGCTCTCAGTTGCTTAATAATCAACTCTCCCTCCTTCTCCCTAAGTTGCGCAACATCCATATTCTTAGCATTCTTCACGTCCGCCACTTCAATCACCTCAATCGGCATATAATGCCCTATTCGCTGAACATAAGTATCAATCGCTTTACTAATATAGTCGGTCGAAGTCTTTCCAACCCAAATAATTGCAAGTTTCATAATCATATAAAATTTTCAACAAAGGTAAATAATTTTACCGAAACGAACAAGTTTTTACACAATCATATTGATATATTCCAAAAAAAATTGTAATTTTGCACTTCAAATAATAACATAGAGCAAAAGAGTTAACTCCTAACTCCTAACTCCTAACTCCTAACTTAATTATGCTTGACAACTTAGACGAACTCATCAAACTTTGGTTCGCTGAAGATATCGGAGATGGCGACCACACCACCCTTTCATCAATCCCTGCTGATGCAATGGGCAAACAACAACTCATTATCAAAGAAGAAGGTATCGTTGCTGGTATCGAAGTAGCTAAACGTGTATTTGCAGCATTCGATCCAGAACTCAAAATGACACAATATCTCCACGATGGCGACCGAGTAAAACCAGGTGATGTCGCATTCGTAGTTGAAGGTCGCGTACAATCACTCCTTCAAACCGAACGTCTTATGCTCAACATCATGCAACGCATGAGTGGTGTCGCTACACGCACAGCCGAATACGTAAAACTCGTCGAAGGCACTAAATGTCGCGTACTTGACACACGCAAAACCACTCCAGGACTTCGCATGTTAGAGAAAGAAGCTGTACGTATCGGTGGCGGTTGCAACCACCGAATCGGTCTTTTCGACATGATTCTCCTCAAAGACAATCACGTCGATTTCGCAGGTGGCATCTCTAATGCTATTCGTAGAGCACAAGAATATCTTAAAGAAAAAGGTAAAAACCTTAAAATCGAAATAGAAGTTCGCTCGTTCGACGAACTCCAAGAAGCCCTCAACACAGGAGGTATTGACCGCATTATGCTCGACAACTTCTCGCCTGCCGACACTCGCAAGGCGGTAGAAATCATCGATGGTCGCGTCGAAGTCGAATCATCAGGTGGTATAACCTACGATACACTCCGTGAGTATGCCGAATGTGGCGTAGATGTTATCTCAGTCGGAGCTCTTACCCACTCTGTAAAAAGCCTCGATATGAGCTTCAAAGCAGTAAAATAAAATTATATTTACAAAATAAAAAAGCGATAGATTTTATATAATCTGTCGCTTTTTTTATACTCTTAAAACAAATACTTCCTATACCTATACTCCTCTGTCAAATTCCCACCAAATTCTAATTTAAACTGTCGCACCCCATACTCCTTATTGCGTGGACCTGCACCCATAAAATCAAACCTGCCGCCACCCATATCTGCCACCAATTGCAAAGCCTGCCAAGTCGATACCACCGACGGAAAAACTCCCTCTATCCGTTCATCAACCGAAGCTCTGTACCAATCATAAAACAATGGGGAATTTGGAGTGAGAGATGAGGAATGAAACAACATTGCATTTCCCGAAATCACCCTACCTCTGTACATTACAACAAACAGACGCCCTATCCCCGACTTATTCAATCTTAAGAACACATCCACCGATGGCAACGGACGATGTATGCGTCTATACAATCTTTTCAACAACCCATACCATTCCACAATCTGCTCTCTTGTAGGCTCTAAAACTACCTCTACGCCAGCCTCAAACGACTGTTTCAACTGCCGTCTTTTATCTCGTTTCATCTGCTCTGCAACATCCTCTCCCGCCTCAAATTCTCGATAAATATTATACCAAGGTAACTTTTTATATGAATCGAAAATTGTGCATTGTGCATTATGCATTGTGCATTGACACAAATGACGATACTCTATGTATAAAGCCCTCTTTCTGCAATACTTTTCTATCTCCGCAGTCATCAATCGGAACGCCTCAATAGCCTCTTCATCAGCAATATCCGCCGCACGCCATGGTTCGCGCCACGCCACTGCGTATGATGCAAATTTGCCAAGCAGATGGCGATAATAGCGCGTGATAGTGAGTGGTTGAACGAGCAACAATGAGGAGTCGGAATAGAGAGCAAATAGCACGACTTTAGTGCCTTTTTCATGCTCAAAAAGGCGCATCCATTCCACCGTTTGAAACACATTCAGAGCCTCAAATTGCGGAAAATCTCCAATATTATCAATTATCTTTATTTTCACAACTGCAAAGTTAAAAAAATTTACACAATCATCAAAATATCATACATATTTTTTTATTAATTTTTATTTAATCACTTTTGATTTATTCAATGTTTTTTTGTAACTTTGCGAATTATTTTGCGGTCTATCCAAGACAACATAAAAACTCAATTATGAAAATCTTTTTCTTGTATTTTCAATAAAATTAAATATGAAAAAAATCAGAAACTTTTGCATTATAGCCCATATCGACCATGGTAAAAGTACCTTGGCTGACAGACTATTGGAGTACACTCAAACTGTAGAAGCTCGAGACCTCCAAGCACAAGTATTAGACGACATGGATTTGGAACGCGAACGCGGTATCACCATCAAATCGCACGCTATCCAAATGAAATATAAATACAACAACGAAGAATATACACTCAACTTAATTGATACTCCGGGACACGTCGATTTCTCTTACGAAGTTTCGCGTTCTATCGCAGCATGCGAAGGTGCTCTTTTGATTGTCGATGCCACTCAAGGTATTCAAGCTCAAACAATCTCTAACCTCTACATGGCAATCGAGAACGACCTCGAAATCATTCCTGTAATGAACAAAATGGACATGGACAATGCCATGCCAGAAGAGGTCGAAGACCAAATCGTAGAGCTCCTTGGTTGCAAACGCGAAGAAATTATACGTGCCTCAGGCAAAACAGGTATGGGTATCGAAGAAATTCTACAAGCTATCGTAGAACGCATCCCTGCCCCTGAAGGCGATCCTAATTCGCCTCTTCAATGCCTCATTTTCGACTCTGTATTCAACTCTTTCCGTGGCATCATTGCTTACTTCAAAATCATCAATGGTACTATCAAACCTAACGATTTAGTTAAATTTGTAAATACAGGAAAAGAATACGAAGCCAACGAAATCGGTATCCTCAAACTCGACATGGTTCCTCAAAAAGAACTCTCTGCTGGTAACGTAGGCTACATCATTTCGGGTATCAAAACATCTAAAGAGGTAAAAGTTGGTGATACTATCACTCACGTGAAACGCCCTTGCGATGATGCTATCGACGGATTCGAAGAGGTTAAACCTATGGTCTTCGCAGGTGTATATCCTATCGAAACTGAAGATTTTGAAGACCTTCGTGCTTCTCTTGAGAAGTTACAACTCAACGATGCCTCTCTTACATTCGAACCTGAATCATCTGCAGCTCTTGGTTTCGGTTTCCGTTGCGGTTTCTTGGGTATGCTCCACATGGAGATTGTACAAGAACGTCTCGACCGTGAATTCGACATGAACGTTATTACTACTGTGCCTAACGTTTCTTACAAAGTGTTCACTAATAAAGGGGCTTGTCTTGAGGTGCACAACCCTTCTGGCTTGCCTGAAATCACTGAAATTGACCATATCGAAGAACCATATATCCGCGCCTCAGTAATCACCAAGACCGATTATATTGGTCAAATCATGACTCTCTGTCTTGGCAAACGTGGCGAATTGGTTAAACAAGAATATGTGTCGGGTAATCGTGTTGAATTGATTTATGATATGCCACTGGGTGAGATTGTGTTTGATTTCTACGATAAGTTGAAATCTATTTCAAAAGGATACGCTTCGTTTGACTATCATATGAATGGCTTCCGCCCTTCTAAATTGGTCAAACTTGATATCTTATTGAATGGTGAGTCAGTGGATGCTTTATCATCACTTATTCACTTTGATAATGCCTACACACTCGGTCGTCGCATGTGCGAGAAACTACAAGAACTTATACCTCGCCAACAATTCGATATTGCAATTCAAGCAGCTATTGGTGCGAAAATTATTGCTCGAGAAACAGTAAAAGCCGTTCGCAAAGACGTAACCGCAAAATGTTATGGTGGTGACATCTCTCGTAAACGCAAATTGCTCGAAAAACAAAAGAAAGGTAAAAAACGTATGAAACAAATCGGTAACGTCGAAGTACCACAAAAAGCCTTCCTTGCTGTATTAAAACTCGACTAAAAACAAACCAATAGACCTTTGATTGTTGAGAGTTGACAAAAAAAGAAACTTTTAACTTTAAACTATAATCTATTAAAAACAAAAACATTATGTTACTCTTAAGTGCAACCGAAGCGGTAATGCAAGTACCATTTTGGGCTTCAATACCCTTCATCATCATGCTATTGATGATTGCTATTGGTCCGCTCGTAGCGGAAGAATGGTGGGAACACAACCGAAACAAACTCCTTGTTTCTGGTATTTTGGGTATCCCAACAGCCTATTATCTTATTAAATGTGGATTAGTTCACCAACTCGAACACCAAATCTTTGGAGACTACATTCCATTTATTATTCTTCTCACAGCTTTATTCGTTATCACAGGTGGTATCCACCTCAGTGGCGACATCAAAGCAAAACCTATCATCAACACAACATTTATTGCTCTTGGGTGGGTTTTAGCATCGTTTATGGGTACAACAGGTGCTGCCATGTTACTCATTCGTCCACTCATCGACACCAACTCACAACGTAAACACAAAGTACACACTATGCTGTTCTTTATCGCAGCAGTTGCTAATTGTGGTGGTTTATTAACTCCACTCGGAGACCCACCATTGTTGCTACTCTACTTACGTGGAGCTTCATTTACTTGGTTCTTCAACTTATTACCAATGTGGGCAATTACAGGTATATTATTGCTTGTAATCTACTTTATTTGGGACTCTTATATGTACAAAAAAGAAGATTGGATTAACCTCTCGGCAGACTCGCGCGAACAAAGACCTATCCAAATCACAGGTAAAATCAACTTCCTTTTCCTCGTTGGTGTAATCTTGTCAGTAGCATTTATCAATGCCGACATGTTACCTGCAATGAGCGAAGAACATGCACCATGGTGGTTAGTATATCTTCGTGAAATAGTCCTTATTTCAATGATTATATTATCGCTTCTTGAAACTAAAAAAGAGGTACGCGAAGCCAACAAATACTCATGGCGTCCAATTATCGAAGTTGCTGTTGTATTCCTTGGTATCTTCATCACAATGACACCAACAATCATGTATCTCAACCAAAATGCAGCATCACTTGGTTTAACCGAGCCATGGCAATTCTACTACTTTGCAGGTGGTTTGAGTTCATTCCTCGACAATGCACCAACAGCCGTAGCATTCCACAGTGTGGCCACAGCCTTACCAATCGAAGGCAATGCTGTAGCTGGCATTTCTGAAATCCTACTTAAAGCTATCGCTCTCGGCTCTGTATTCTTTGGTGCAATGACTTATATTGGTAATGGTCCTAACTTCATGGTTAAAGCTATTGCAGAAGAAAATGGAATCAAAATGCCTTCATTCTTTGGCTATATGATTAAATTCTCTTTAATTGTTCTTTTACCAATCTACATCCTTGTACAAATAATTTTCTTATAATGAGATATAAGTAATAAGTAGTAAGTAGTAAGATTTTATAGTATCTATAATCCATACTACTTACTACTATTTTTATAAAACTATGACAGCAAAAAATTCACAACAGACAAAACTTAAATCTACAGCAAAACCACGAAAAAAAGTTACTAAAAAACAAATTCAAGAAGAGGTCGTAAACACACTAACGCCTCGCAACATATTTTTTGCTTCTATCGCAGGACTTCTCTTAGCTATCACAATCATCATTAGCAATCGTTGCGACAGAAACGAAGACAAACGCACATGCTATTGCGAAAATGCAACAGCTCCAATTCGCCCAAAATCAAAATTCAAAGACGTTAATTCCGAACAATTAGCGCATGCCCAAGCTAATGGGTTAAAGACTATTATCAAAGATAAAAAACAGTACGAATCACAAATCGATTCACTTGTTGAAGAAGGTATATTAGTAAAAATCAAACCTAATAAATATTACAATATACGCCGTCTCACTCACTCATACCCATACCTCACACCCGAAGCAAGAGACTTACTAAACCTTATTGGCAAACGCTTTCAAGCAAACCTACAAGCCGAAGGTTTACCAAAATATAAATTCCAAATATCATCTCTACTTAGAACAATCGAATTTCAACGACAACTTACACGCCAAAATATCAATGCAACCTACGGACTATCTGCCCACTATTATGGCACCACATTCGATATTGCATATGACAAATACGACCGACGAGGCAAAAGTTACCAAGACCCTAAAGTAGAAGCCATATTAGAAAAAACTCTCCGCGAACTTCGCGAAGAGTGCCGTATGATGATTATCAGAGAATCATCCAATAAATGCTTCCACATGACAGTGGTAAAAATTGAGAAGTGAGAATTGAAAATGGAGAATTGAAAATTGATAATCTAGATACACTAGAATATCTAGATATACTAGATTATCTTATTCCTTATTCCTTATTCCTTATTCCTTATTCCTTACTTCCTATTCCCTATTCCCTATTCCTTATTCCTTATTTATAAGCGCCACGCAATAAGCTGCAATACCTTCTTTTCGACCTACAAAGCCAAGCTTTTCGGTAGTTGTAGCTTTAATACTTACACAATCCTCATCTACTCCCATACATTCTGCCAATACACGCTGCATTTGGGGTATATGAGGATTTAATTTTGGTCGTTCTGCACACACCGTTGCATCAATATTCCCAATAGAATATCCTTTATCTTTCAACAAAACAACAGTTTTTCGTAAAAGTATTTTACTATCAATATTTTCATATTCTTTGCCTGTATCGGGAAAATGATAACCTATATCACGCATATTTGCTGCTCCAAGCAAAGCATCACAAATAGCATGAATCAATACATCAGCATCCGAATGACCTAATAGTCCTTTTTCATATTCAATTTTAATCCCACCCAACCATAATTCACGATTTTCTACTAATTGGTGGACATCATATCCCATTCCTACACGTATCATAATAGTTTAGAGTTAAAAGTTTAGAGAAAAAAGACAGAATAACAAAAGAACATAAATATTTATTTTGTTCTTATGTTATTCTGTCTTTAAAATATTTTCAAATTAATTATTATTTATCTGCAAGAGCTTTGATACCATCAATATCAAATGCAAGAGAGAAACGCAAAGTTTGATCAAGTGGATTTGAAGCTGAAGTTGCAATTACATAACCAACATCAAGTTTGAATGCAGAAAGTTTGAAACCTGCACCAACTGTAAAGTATTTACGATTACCTTTATCTTTTGCTTCATTATTGTAACCTACACGACCAAAGAATTGTTCGTTGTAAGCATATTCAAGACCAATACCCCAATTGATTTCAGCCATCTCTTCTGCAAAACCACCAGGAGCATCGTACCATGACATAATCAAACCTTCCATTGAAGAAATTTTGTTATATTCTTCAGTTGTCATTGCCCAAGTATACATATTTGCTTTATCAAAATCTGGATTATATTTTTTCACACTCGAATAACGAGTAGGTACCATCATTTTGTTAGCTTCAAGAGAGATGAGCAAGCGATTATATTTATCGAATGGAATTTGATAACCTACACCAAGACGAAGATTAGCTGGGATAAAATTGTAATTATCACCTTTGTCGTATGTAATACGAGTACCGATGTTTGAAAGATTGAAACCAAACATAAAGTGAGAAGTACCTGATTTCAAATCAATAGGAAGACGATAGAAACCATTAACATCTGCACCAAATGCATAACCTGTATAATAATTAGGATCAGTTTTAGCAGTAAGGTCAGAAGCAACCAAACGAAGAACAACACCTAAAGAGAAATTTTCAGTAAGCATACGAGAATAACCAAGATCAAATGTCATTTCGTATGGATTTGCTGATAAAGGAATTGCATCAGCTGATTCGCGTAACAAAACTTCACCTAATTGGAAGAAACGAAGCGATGCACTGATAGTACCAGCCATTTTGCTTGGAGTATAATAACCTGCTAAATAAAGCAAATTGATATCATTTACACCCAATTTACGCAACCATGGAGTATAAGAAAATGCAAAACCTGCACTACTTTCGTTTTGTGCATATTTTGATGAGTTCCAATATTGCGCATTCATATCAGAATTAGTTGCAACCCCAACATCACCCATACCACCAGCAACAGCATCAGGACTAATTGACATAGAAGGCACACCTGAAACTATAGGATTCATATATCCGTAAGTTTCTTTTGCATCTTTGTAATTAATATTAGAACTCTCTTGTGCAGAGATTGAAACAAGTGATGCACAAAGCACCATCATTGACAATAAGATTTTTTTCATAGTTTTTATAGTTGTTAAAATTATTTATTCTATACTATATCAATTAAAACGCAAAGTTACAAATATTATTGCTTTTGTACAAATATTTTTGTTGATTTTGTTGTTTTTCTTTTTTTATCATCAGTTAATACTACTTTCATATAATATAAACCATCACTAACAAAAGAATTTATACTCCAACTCAAATTTATTTTGTAAGTAGCATCAGTAATCAAATTATTAGATTCTTGATAGATTAAACGACCCGACAAATCATAAACATACATTTGAACATCAAGAGGAGCCAATGGTTTATCGTGCTCAATCACAACATTAGCAATATTCTCCACTGGATTTGGATAGACATACATATTATATATCGACATTTTTAAATCACTAACGACCTCAAATTCCAACTCCGCTGAAACTGAATTATTTTGTAAATCCCATGCACGGAAAAATAATTTATGCTTTCCTGGTGTTAAATCCGATAATTGATATGTCACAATGCCTGAATTATACGAACCTACATTTGATTTATAATAATTATTTAAGACATATTCTTGTTTAATATCATTATCAATTTTTAGAATTATATCATGACCAATTCCAGAACCAATAGTATTAATACCACTTACATCTTTTAACTCTGCCACAAACAATGGATTTGGGTCAACTTCATCACCATTTTCAAAATATGGTGTATTCAAATACAATTTCAATTCAGGACCATCTGTTTCAATAACAGCGTCTTTGGCTTCTCCTCCAATTATAATATTCGAAGAATGACCATTAGCCTCAAAACCTTGTTGTTCATCAAATGCATACATAACAACACGCCCTGCTCCAAAATTATACCTGATGTCTTTTGGTACTATAAATTCCACTTTAAACCTACCATTAACAACCTCCACTTGTCCTACATACAACGGATTAGTACGATATGAATAAACAAATGGCTTACTATTTTTAGTTGGAACTGACTCTTTAAAATCATTACAAAGAGTCTTCACTGTCTCTTCTTTATCAAAAATAGTTATATGTGCATAACCATTAAATGTTTCATCAACAATACTATCTGTCAAAGAACGAACAACCCCATCTAAAATTACTCTACCTAAAGCCCCTACAGTATCTACACTAAATTCAACATTATTCCCATTTATAGAATCTATTGTCGCAAAGTGAGTTTGAGCAACAGCTAAACGAATTGCAGGATCGCCTAAAAGGACAAAAGGCAAACGATTTGAATCATTACTTTTAGCTCGTTTATTTTTTGCCAATTTATATGCCTCTCCAATTGTGTTTATTCGACCAGTTTCTTCGTTAATTTCTAATAACGTTTTTGCTAACTCTATATTCAACAACATATTAGGTTGTGCATAAACAGTACGAGCTGCAGAAATAAGAGCTAAAGCCCCTCCTCTACTATTTAACATCATTGCCTCACCACCAGAAACCTTAAAATCATCAAATCGAGAAAAACTACATGAGGCAGTTATAAACAAAGGTAATCTTTGATTATACATAACATCTATATCGGCAACAGTTAATAACTGCTCATTAGTCCAGTTATTATATCCACTATGACCCATATAATTCACCAACAATACACCATTATTGAGATAATCATAAAATTCTTTTTTCAATGTAGGATAAAACTCTCCAACTGCAGTAACCTCCTGCGTATATGAATCAAGATATAACTTACGTGTTAAAATATCAGGATTTAAACGTTCAAAAATACGACATACCGAATCAGTTTCTTCAACATGTAGATTATCATCACCATCATCCGCCAAAAAAATAGCTTGATTCTTCCAAACACCACAATCTTCATTCTTTATATAACGTCCCAATTTATCTACAACTCCATTCGCCTGCTCAATTGTATAAGCAGGAATACGACCAACCGCAATATCAAGACTATTTATTAAAATATATGCTCCATCAGAATCATCTAACAACCCAAAATAATCATCTGTTATATAAGATTTTGTCTCTTCAAATGATTCTTTTGCTTGATAAGTCAATAAACGATATATATTATCTTTAGTATTAGATTTTAATAGTTGTCGATTATCAAATGACCCATCCCCAAATAATAATAAATATTTAGGAGCATTACCTACCTCTTTCGCTCTATCATAAAACATTTTCATAAAACGGCGATAAGCCGTTGCGTCTGGAGTTCCTGATGCAAATTCATTATAAATTACCTCTGGGGTAACAATATGAGTCGTAATACCATCATATTCTAAATGTAAATCTGCCAAACGTTTTGCTGCATCAACAAATTCTGAATGAGCTATTATAACCATATCTGTTTGCCCCAAAGAATGCAAATCCTGATTTGCTACTTTACCCAATATTGTTGGTTGTAAAAATTTATCTGACTTTACATCAATTGCAATATACTCTTTCAAAACTGATTTATCATCAACAAAAGTCAAATCATTACCCAAAAATTGTACTGGAACCTTTACAATATTTTGTAAATCAGTAATATTCCAAACTTGAACATTCGAATTAACATCAGATAATTTATAGATATAATTACCTGATTGTCCTACATTATCTGCAAATCTAAAACAAAGACTCTCTCCTGCATTTTTTTGCAACTTTCGTTTAAAATTCAATACAAAATAATCTAAATATGCAGATGAAGATGACAATGAATATGCCAATTTAACATTTATATTGTTACTATTTGATGGAATAAAATCATATTTTGTAGTTGTTTTAGTTGCAACTACATCATTCGATGGTCTCGCATCAAATTTAAAAGTTCCTAATACACTATCATTTACAGAAACCGACATATTTGCCTCTATTACTGCTACATGTGCCATAGAAAGAGAAATATAAGATGTTTCCTTCAATAAATTAGGAATTTTTATTGTGTAATTTCTACTCATTTGAGATTGATTAAACACATCTCCTAAATAAACACGTCCTGAATTTAACAAATTTATTTCATCTTTCTCATACAAATAAAAGTCATTAAAAGCTACTATTTCACCTGCTTTTGTTGCATTTAAATTTGCTGATTCTGTTATTATTTTTTGCTCTTGAAAATCTGATGTCACAAAATAATATCCATAATTAGAATATGTATTCACCTCATGCTCAAATAATTTTTGTTTTGTGTTATATGTCCATTTTATTGGTCCTTGTGCATAGAACAAAATATAATCACCTGCACCAAACACTCCATCGCTACCCCTATCCATATAAATAGCCACTTGAGGAAGGTCATCAATATATGGTTTGGAAAATGCTTCTGCTAATTGCGCTCCACCATAACCAAACACACTTACGTTTGCTGGATTTTTCACACCCATATCCACCAGCTGCTCGTATGTAATTTTATGAATACCTGATTGTTCTACTTGTATTTTATACCAATCACCAGTACTTAATACCGACGACTCAGCATAACGTCCTGATTGTGCTACCAAATGTAACACAAACATAATAAACACAAAAAACAACAATATTCTTTTCATACTACTTTATTTAACTAAAAAATCAAACATCATTTTATCTTCGATATATCCAGTCAATCTGTCATTAATCGCTACAGGTGAAACTCCTGCAGGCGTACCTGTAAAAATTAAATCGCCTATTTTCAATGTAAAAAACTGACTAATATATGCTATCAAATTATCAACGGAAAACAACATGTCTTTAGTATGTCCGCATTGTTGTATTTGTCCATTTTTTTGCAAAGAAAAATGAATATCTTGTATATCAGATAGTTCGTCCAATGAAATAAAGTCACTTACAACTGCCGAGTTATCAAATGCTTTTGATATTTCCCATGGAGCACCTAATTGTTTACATTGATTTTGCAAATCACGAGCTGTAAAATCTACTCCTAATGCAACTTCTGAATAATAACGATGTGCAAAACGTGGCGCAATATTACGACCTAAACGATTGATACGCACAACCAATTCTACCTCATGCTCGATTTGATTTGAGAAACGAGGTATGAAAAATGGTCGATTTTCACGCAATAAAGCAGAATCAGGCTTCATAAATATTGTTGGCTGTTCTGGTCGCTCAACTCTATTCATTTCTGCGTTATGTTTTGGGTAGTTCCACCCTACACAAATTATTTTCATCTTCTTCTACGCCAAGGTTTATCAGGATTTTCTACTATATCTTTTCTTCTATTATCACGCCTATCTTCTCTTCTTTCTCGCCTTCCTTCACGAGACTCTTGCCCTTTGTTTCTTTTCTCATATCTATCTTCTCGTACCTCACGTCTCGTGTCTTTCGTCTCGTGTCTTTTGTCTCGTGTCTTTTGTCTATTTTCTCTCGGTGCTTTACTTACCACTTCGCGCGGTTCTGCCACACTCAAAGGTTCGCCTGCATCTTCGAATGCTTGTTTTACTTTATCAGCTTGGTCGGCATAAACATCGAAGAATGTGAATTTATTAGTGATTTCGATATCGCCAATTATGATAGATTTGTCTTGAGTTACATCGTTTATCACTCCAAGCACCGAACGTGGCGTTGCATTTTGTTTTGTGCCATAAAGCATTTTGAAGCGCACTTTTTGTCCGCGTTTTGATTTTCCATCGCCTCTGTCTTTGCCTTTCTTACCCTCTTTTACATCCACATTTATATCTTCTGCATCCTTATAATATTCGGCAAAACGATTGAATTCGAGCGACACAAAACGTGAAATTATCTCTTCTTTACTCAAATATGCCAATTTTGCAGCAATTTGAGGCATAAATACATCTATCTCTTCGTTACTTACCTCCACGCGCTCCATTTTATCTATCAAATGGAATAGTTGTCGCTTGCAAACCTCCATACCATTAGGTACTGGCATGCGCTTGAATTCTTTCTTTATAATTCGCTCTATTTCACGCAAACGACGACCTTCGCGAGTGTGCACAATCACACACGATACACCTTTTTTACCTGCACGACCTGTACGCCCCGAACGGTGAGTATAAACCTCTACATCATCAGGAAGATTATAATTAATTACATGCGTTAAGTCGCTCACATCCAAGCCACGAGCCGCCACATCGGTAGCTACTAACACTTGCAAATTTTTAATACGGAACTTGTTCATCACCGTATCGCGCTGTGCTTGACTTAAATCACCATGCAAAGCATCTGCATTATAGCCATCTTTCATCAATTTTTCAGCTACATCTTTAGTCTCTTGGCGTGTACGACAGAATACAATACCATAAATATCAGGATTCATATCCACGATGCGTTTCAATGCCAAATAACGATGGTCGGCACGCACCATATAATAAATATGTTCCACATTATCAGATCCTGCATTGCGTGTACCTACGGCTATTTCTGCTGCATCACGCATATATTGGCGCGAGATTTTGGCTATTTCGTTTGGCATTGTTGCCGAGAAAAGCAACGTACGACGAGTTTCTGGCACGTCTTTTAGTATGGTTTCAATATCTTCTTGGAAACCCATATTGAGCATTTCGTCAGCCTCATCAAGCACGAGGAAACGGACTTCCGACAAATCCACCTTTCCACGATTTATGAGGTCAATCAATCGACCCGGTGTAGCTACAAGCACTTGTGGCTGAATGTCTAATTGCTTGTATTGCACCACGATACTTTCACCGCCATACACAGGCACGACCTTCAAACCTCGCATTTTAGATGCAAAATTCTTTATATCATTGGCTATCTGAATACACAATTCACGCGTAGGAGCAAGCACCAACGATTGTATTTTGCGTTGCTCTACGTTCACCATATTTAATATAGGCAAACCAAATGCCGCAGTTTTGCCCGTACCTGTCTGCGCCAACGCCACGAGGTCATTCTCGTGAGTAAGCATATATGGTATAACTTGCTCTTGCACAGGCATTGGATTCACAAAACCCAATTCAGCAACAGCATCTAAAATCTCTTGTCGAAGTCCTAATTCTTGAAATGTCATCTTTTCTCAATGCACAATGCATAATGCATAATGCACAATTATAAATTATTAATTCTTATTTTTTACCTTTCAACTCCCCTTATTCCCTACTCCTTTCTCCCTGCTCCCTATAAAATTCATATCTCTCAAACACATCTTTCACATATCTTACCGTATGCCTTCCCCTAAAAAATCCATGCTTACACACATTATCGGTATAATATTTTCGCTCTTGCAACGCCAACAACCACTTCTCCACATTACCACTCCAAATATAAGGATTATATCCATATTTTTCGGCCAATGCCATTGCATCACGCACATGTCCAGGTCCTGCATTATATCCCGCCAAAACAAATTTTATTCGCTCATCTCTATCTTCTATCTCATCAAATCGTCGCTCCAAAAATTTCAAATATTCCACACCTGCATCAATACTCTTTTTCGGATCAACTACCTCATCCCCCTCTAATCCAAATCGAGCAGCCGTACGAGGCATAAATTGCATCAACCCTCTTGCTCCTTGCGAAGAGACCACATCATTATTAAAACGCGATTCATTCCACACTATTGACGCCAACATTCGCCAATCCCAACCCAATGACACTACCTCTTTGCGAAATATATCATCGTATTGCGAAATCTTTTCAGAACCACACCCTCTGATATAATCATCTATATTACAACAATTTACCTTTCTATTATCACATAGAAAAACATTAAATAACAATATACAACAAATAAGTATTAAACGAAATTTTATGTCCTTATGTTTTTCTGTCTTCAAAATATAGATTGTATAAATGTTTTCAAAATATCAATAGCCACTCGATTATTGCCACCTTCTGGAATAATCAAATCGGCATAGCGTTTTGTTGGCTCAATAAATTGCTGATGCATTGGTTTTAACACTCTGGTATAACGCTCCATAACAGCCTCTGCCGTACGTCCACGCTCCACTATATCACGTGAAATAACACGTATCAAACGCTCATCCGAATCCGCATCAACAAATATTTTCAAGTCCATTTGTTCGCGCAATTTCTCATCACACAATGCCAAAATCCCTTCTACTATCACCACTTCTCGTGACTCAATATGTATTGTTTCTGGCTGACGTGTACATGTGATATAAGAATACGTAGGTTGCTCAATAGCCTTACCTTCTTTTAGCATAGCCAATTGTTCCGACAACAAGTCCCAATCGAAAGCATCAGGATGGTCAAAATTTATAAACTGACGTTCCTCTACAGGCACATGACTGCTATCTTTATAATACGAATCTTGTGGCAACACAACCACCTCACCTGCAGGCAGGCTCTCCACAATCTTACGCACTACGGTAGTCTTTCCAGAACCGGTTCCCCCGGCTATTCCTATTACAAGCATATAGTTAACTAAAAATTAGGCATTTTTTATTAATCCGGATGGTAAATTGAGCCTTTTGGTTACTTTTGGGCAATGACAAAAGTAACATAAATCTATTATTTTACTCTAATCAAGAAATAGTTCTTCTTGCCTTTTTGCACCAAAATATATCTATCGTTCAACAACGCATCAACTCCAATTACTTGGTCTGGCGCAGTCAATTTCTCTTTATTCACACTCACACCGCCTGCTTGAATTGTCTTACGCGCTTCTCCTTTCGATGGGAATACCTGTGTCAATTCTGCCAACAATGTCAATGGTTGTACGCCAGCTTCCAATACCGAACGTTCTACTTCAAATTGTGGAACGCCCTCAAATACAGCCAACAATGTATCTTCATCTAATTTACGCAAAGCCTCTGCAGTGGCATTACCAAACAAGATATTCGATGCTTCAACTGCTGCATTATAATCCTCTTCCGAGTGTACCATAATAGTAACATCCTTAGCCAAACGTTTTTGCAACAAACGCATATGAGGTGCTTCACGATGTTGTGCAATCAATTCATTACACTCTTCTTCTGTGATATTAGTAAAGATTTTAATATATTTTTCAGCATCATTATCAGCCACATTCAACCAGAATTGATAGAATTTATATGACGAAGTATAGCGTTTATCCAACCAGATATTACCACTTTCAGTCTTACCAAATTTACCGCCGTCTGCTTTCGTAATCAACGGACAAGTCAATGCAAACGCATCACCGCCACCCATACGACGAATCAATTCAGTACCTGTTGTAATATTACCCCATTGGTCCGAACCGCCCATTTGCAACTTACAATTCTTATTCTTGTTCAAATAAACGTAGTCATAACCTTGCAACAACTGATAAGTAAACTCAGTGAACGACATACCAGCATTGAATTCGCCATTCAATCTCTTCTTCACCGAATCTTTCGCCATCATATAATTCACAGTAATCAATTTACCCACATTACGCGCAAAATCCAAGAACGTAAAATCCTTCATCCAGTCATAGTTATTCACCAATTCAGCAGCATTCTCAGCATCCGAATGGAAATCCAAAAATTTCTCCAACTGACGTTTAATAGCCTCTTGATTATGACGCAACGTAGCCTCATCCAACAAGTTACGCTCAGCCGATTTACCCGAAGGGTCGCCAATCATACCCGTAGCACCACCAACGAGTGCAATAGGCTTATGACCACAACGTTGAAAATGACGCAACATCATCACACCACACAAGTGACCAATATGCAACGAATCTGCCGTAGGGTCAATACCCAAATAAGCAGTTGTCATCTCTTTATTCAATTGTTCTTCAGTGCCAGGCATCATATCCTGCACCATACCTCTCCATTTAAGTTCTTCTACAAAGTTCATATATTTACTTTTTAATAGTTATTACTCAATTACATAATTACAACATACATCACTGTACCTAAAATTTAGACACAATTATTCAATATATAATTTGCAAAGTTACTAAAAAATCCCAACATATACAACAACACTTAAAAAAATCGCAAAATTATAAATTCAACAGAAAAACTTAACAAATAAGTTGTATATCTCAAATAAAATTCGTAATTTTGCATACACTAATAACTATACACTAATAACTAATCATCATACAAAATGCATAGCGACTCAGTTGTTATTATTCCTACCTACAACGAGAAGGAAAATATCGAGAAAATCATCCGTGCAATCTTTGCACTCCCTAAGTGTTTCCACATCCTCGTCATCGACGATGGTTCACCTGACGGCACTGCCGCTATCGTAAAAAATCTTCAAAAAGAATTTACCGAAGAACTACATATAGTTGAACGCACTGGTAAACTTGGTCTTGGAACTGCCTACATCGCAGGTTTCAAATGGGTTCTTGACCACAATTACGAATACGCATTCGAAATGGATGCCGACTTCTCTCACCCAGTGCCTAAACTACTCGAACTCTATGATGCTTGCGCCAATCAAGGTGCCGATGTAGCTATCGGTTCTCGCTATGTTGGCAATGTTGTAAACGTGGTCAATTGGCCAATGGGTCGCGTACTCATGAGCTACTATGCATCTAAATACGTACGTTTCGTGACAGGTCTTCCTGTTGCCGACACTACTGCCGGCTTCAAATGCTACCGCCGACAAGTACTCCAAACTATCGAATTCGACAAAATACGTTTCAAAGGCTACGCATTCCAAATCGAAATGAAATTCACTGCCTACAAATGTGGCTTCACAATCAAAGAAGTGCCTATCGTATTCGTCAACCGCGTCGAAGGCACATCTAAAATGTCAGGCGGCATCTTCTCCGAAGCCCTATTCGGCGTCATAAAACTCAAAATCTCAAGTTGGTTCCGCAAATACCCTCAAAAAAACAAATAATTATAACAAAACGCCGAACCATTGGTCTTGAGCCTTATGGCGAAAAATGGCAAGTCTCGCTACTCGCTACTCACTACTCACTACTAAAAGTCTAAAAATGATAACTACCGACCAAATAAAAGCAGCTATCGACCGAGTTGAAGCACTCAACAAATACCTCAACATCGAAGAAAAGAAAATTCAACTCGAAGAAGAAGAATTAAAAACGCAAGCTCCTGAGTTTTGGCAAGACCAAAAACGTGCCGAAGCACAAATGAAGCTTGTCAAAGGCATAAAATTCTGGATTGAAGGCTACAACACCGTAAGCGCAGCAGTCAATGAAGTACAAATTGCATACGATTTCTACAAAGAAGAAGCAATGACCGAAGCCGAGGTCGATGAAGCCTACAACCATGCCATCTCACTCATCGAAGACCTCGAAATGCGCAACATGCTCCGTCGCGAAGAAGACAAACTCGGCGCAGTAATCAAAATCGTAGCAGGCGCAGGCGGTACCGAAGCTCAAGACTGGGGACAAATGCTTATGCGTATGTATCTCCGTTGGTGCGAAAAACAAGGCTACAAAGCCGAAATCACCAATATGCTCGAAGGTGACGAAGCTGGTATCAAGTCAGTTACAATCCAAGTCGATGGCGACTATGCCTATGGCTACCTCAAATCCGAAAACGGAGTACACCGTCTCGTACGCGTATCACCATTCAACGCACAAGGCAAGCGCATGACATCATTCACATCCGTATTCGTTGTACCTCTTGTCGATGACACAATCGAAATCGAAGTAAACCCAGCAGGCATCTCTTGGGATACATTCCGTTCATCAGGTGCTGGAGGTCAGAACGTTAATAAAGTAGAAACTGGCGTACGTCTTCACTATGTATTCAAAAACCCTGTTACAGGCGAACAAGACGAAATCGTAATCGAGAATACAGAAAGCCGTTCACAGCTCGACAACCGCGAGAATGCAATGCGACTACTCCGCTCTCAACTCTACGAACTCGAACTCCAAAAACGCCGCGAAGAGACTGCCAAAATTGAAGCAGGCAAAAAGAAAATCGAATGGGGCTCACAAATCCGTTCGTATGTATTTGATGACCGTCGCGTAAAAGACCACCGTACCGACTACCAAACCTCAAACGTCAACGCCGTAATGGATGGCGACATCGACATGTTCATCAAAACATACTTAATGGAATTTGGCGGTGAAGAGTGAAAGTAAAGTCAAGTAGTGAAGTTTTAATCTAATAATAATTTTTGCGAGCAAAAATATATAAAAAAAACAGGAGAGCAATCAAACTTGTTTGAATTGGTCTTCTGTTTTGCTTTATATAAAATTTGTGATAACAAATTATTATCTGATTAAAACGAAACGAATTGATTTTACCGAACCGTAGCCCAATCACGACCAACGGGAGTAATTTGGCGGTGAAGAGTAAAATTACAAAAATATTACATAAAAGGACATCTAAGATATCCAACTATTAGTAACCGCATGTAATTTTTGCAGTAGCAAAGCGGATACAAAATCACAAAGACTTGTGCAATTTTTTTTGCACAATACTCAATAATTTTTGGCACAATAATTGAACTGGTAATAGCAAACCTCTAAATTATTACAATTATGAAAAAGCTATTATCTATTCTATCTGGAGCAATATGTAGCATATTCCTACTCTGCTCTTGTGAAAAACAAAACCAAATCAACACAACGGTTGTTGAAAATCTCGACCTTGAACGCTATATGGGTACTTGGTACGAAATTGGTCGATATGATATATCATTCGAAAAGGGCTTGGTCGGTGTAACTGCCAACTACAAACTTCTTGACGACGGTATGGTACAAGTAATCAACACTGGTTACAAAGATTCTTTAGATGGCAAAATCGACATTATCGAAGGAAAAGCTAAACGTCAAGACAAAAACTCTAACAACGGAGCACTTAAAGTTGCTTTCTTCCTCGACTTCTATGCTCAATACAACGTAATGGAACTTGCTGATGATTACTCTTGGGCTCTTGTCGGTAGTCGAACTAACAAATACCTCTGGATTCTTTCACGAACTCCATCGCTCGACACAAACACTATCGAAACTATTCTACGTCTTGCTGCTAATCGTGGCTACGATACCTCTAAAATTCTTTGGGTTGAACAACCTTAAAACTTTAATATCATAAAAAAAGAAGGGTGTGTCTATTTAGACACACCCCTTCTTTTTATATATACTAAAATACGTTATTTATATAATTAGTCTTTAATTATTTACCAGCAATAGTTTCAATTTCAACCAAAGCACCCATTGGCAATGATTTAACAGCGAAAGCTGAACGAGCTGGACATTCTGATTGATAGTATTGTTTGTAAACTTCGTTCATTGCAGCGAAATCAGCAATATCAGAAAGGAATACAGTTGTTTTAACTACGTCACAAAAATCGTAACCTGCTTCGTTGAGAATAGCTTTTACATTTTTAAGTGATTGGTGAGTTTGCTCAGCAACACCACCTTCTACAAATTTACCTGTTGCTGGGTCGATTGGAAGTTGACCTGAGATAAACAACATACCATTTACTTGGTTAGCTTGGCTGTAAGGACCAATTGCTGCAGGAGCATTAGTTGTAGCAATAATTTTTTTCATAATTAGTTAATTTTTAAGTTTATAAATTTATTAACAAAAGATAACTCTGCTTATTTGAAAGATAAAATAACATGATTTTTTTGCTATTTTACTATTCTATCTTTCTATTTATCAAATCAATATCTGATTGATAAGAATAACAATATCTTCATCTGAAAGACCTAATTTTTGCAAATATTCAGCATCGTCAATCATCTTTTCAGCAAACACTACATCATTATCAATCAATACTTTGGCTTTACGATAATACTCTCGCGCTATATCCTTGGCTCCCAATGCCCAAAATGTATGACCAGCATTCAAAGCATCTTCAGCCACAAAATCCTTATGTTGTGCAAGACGGTCGTAATAAGTCATAGCCTTTTCATAATCCCCCTCCATGAACAAACACCACGCTAATCCACTCATTGCCTTGTAATTGTTAGGTTTAAGATATTCTACCTTATAAAATACGGAACGAGCTTGTGCAAAATCTGACTTATACAAATAATAATTTGCAAGATTTATCATCGTAGCCACATCACCATCTTTCAATTTCAATATTGCCGAATAACATTCTACCGCTTCATCGTGACGCTCTAATTTACGATAACATAGTGCTTTACGCTTTAGCGTCCACATATCATTCGCTTCTAATAAATCAGCTTTTTCATAGCAAGCCACGGCATCAGACCAACGTTCCAACTGCTGATAGCAATACCCCATTTGTTGATAAAAATAAGCATCCCATACTTGCTGTGCATCAAGATATTCAAACAGATGACGTGCTTCAGCAAAATGCTCTACTTCAAATAGATATTTACATATCGACTTCTTTAAGTCCAGCGTCATGCAATCTGTCAACAGCGCATTTTCTTCAAACTTATCTACATAATCAAATGGATTGCAAAACTCTTTTCGACGAGGATATAAGCGATAGAAACGAAATAAGTCAAGCACATAATTACGCACCTCAACGACATACACTTTTGCAGGATTATTTTTCCAATTTTCAGAATCAAGATCTTCGCGCACTGTATCCGCATCAGCACCCATACCCGACATCATAGATTTGAAATTCGAAGCTGGTATTTGTGCTATACTATAAAAAAATGAATATTTATCTGAACTACAAATATGTGTTGATTCTGCAAAGAAACGCAAAACATCGGGCATATCAGCCATTTGACGTGCCACATCCGACTGTTTTACATCAAAAGGCATAAACCAATTGGCTATTTCATTAAAGAAACTATACCCCTTCATACTTGAAAAAGTACTCATATAAACATCTGCCCCCTGCAACTGCATATCACCAAACTCACGCAATTTTGCCGACACTCCCTCATCATCCATCAAAGCCTTCTCCCACTTAGGATTAAACTCATCTTCACTAATTATATCGGGATTCTCATCTTTAAGCATTTGATGCAATTTTGCCCCCGATTTAAATATCTCAGGATAAATCTCTGTCGTAATCTTTTTGGTCACTTTATCTGTACCAAAAGTATTTATAACATGTTTATATGCTTTTTCTACATCAGCAACAAACGACTCGTTTTCAAACAATTGTCTTATCCTATCGTTCAACTCCGTATCTCTTTCCACTCGCTTATAATGCACTGCCAATATCATTAACATTCCCACCATCACACGTGCTCTTACATGCGCCTCTACTTCATCTAACACAGTCAAGTATATCATCATCACCGAAACATCATATACACGCAAACCTTTAAGCATCAATGCCGATACAACCATTTGGCGTGCAGTTAATTCCACATTTCTATTTTCAATAAAAGCAATAATATTATTGCGTTCTTCTACCGATAATCTCTTACTCAACCACACATCCTTAAACAAATCTATCAATGCCACGCCCCTCTCTCCGTCAAATTTATCGACATTCTCCAACAACTCTTTTTTAGCCTCTATCGACTGTATATCGTGCGCCACATATTGCGATTTCTTCAAAGTCAATGCCTCTACAATATCATCCATCAAAAGATAAATATCGGCTTGCAATTTTGCTATAATCACCTCACGTTGAGGATCTTCATAATCACCAAGGCTATAGCGCAACATCTGAGCACACAAAGTTTCCAACTCCTCGCAACGCTGAATAGCCCACCACTCTTGCAATTCCTTAAGCAACAATCTTAAACGCACGAATACCAAAGCAAACAACTTAGCATCCGTAAGTCGATACACCTCATTAGCAATATTTTTTATTTCTGATTGTTGCATATTACCCCAACAAACTAACTTTTCTCAATTGTGACTCATTCAATATTTTAATTTTCTTACCTTCCAAGGCAATAATTCCTTCTGAATCAAAAGCAGCAAGAGTTCGAATAGCATTCGATGCTGTCATATTAGCAAATCCCGCAAGGTCTTCACGCGAAAGCGAACCTTTCAATTCTTTAGTATCATTATCAGCACCATACGTATCTAACAATATCACTAATGCCTCTGCTAAACGACCACGAATATGTTTTTGCGTAAGACTCACAATACGCGAATCAATATCACCTAAATCGGCTGATAAATGTTTGATAAACAACATTGCAAGTCTATTATTCGACTCCAAAATTTGACGAATTACACTCAAAGGTACAGCATACGCCTTCACACTTTCAAGCGCAGACGCCGAAGTAACATATTTTCCCCCTGCAAAATAGGCACGAAAAGCAAAATTTTCGCCCTCACGAATGAAACGAAGTATCTGTTGACGCCCACCTATACCATTCTTAAAAATCTTAATCTTTCCACTAATAACACAATACATAAATTCAGGTATCTCGCCCTCACAATAAATCATCTCATTTTTTCTAAATTCCTGATACTTAGTATTCTCACGAAGATACATACGTTCTTCATTTGTTAACGCAGACCATATATCCGACATCTCGTCGATAAGTTTCATACCCTTTAGTTGAGCCTTTACCATCAAAAAATATGTTTTATAATTATGTTTTACAATTATGTTATATAGCAGTTTTTTCAATATGCAAATTTACTACATTTTTCTGATACTCACAAATTTTTAAGCTTTTTCATTTCAATTTTTAGTTATTTATTTCTTGAATCAATAATTTTCATAACCCCCAAATAATATGTATAAAAAAATGGAATCATCTTTATTTAGATAATTCCATTTTGTTTTAAACTAATGTCTGCTTATTATTTTATTCTCAATTTATAAACTTCCAACAAACGTTTCAAGTCATCAACTTGTTGCTGTATTTGACGACCACGATCAGTATCACGCACCATCATACGTTTAGTATCAAATTCAACCAAGAAACGAGTACCTTTAATATCAACTCCTAATTCTATAGCTTTTTGACGCGATTCAAATGGTTCATGTTGAACAAGTTGCATACCATGAGAATTAAACACAAGTGTATAACCAGCAATACCAGTCTCATCATGATAAGGACGAGAAAATCCACCATCAATTACAAGTACTTTTCCATCAGCACGCACAGGACTTTCACCTTTAATAGTCTTAACAGGCACATGACCATTAATAATATGACGATGTTCACCAATCACACCAAACTCATCCAAAATATAATCACAGACTGCCGAATCGTTACGGAGTTTATAATAAGGTCCTTGAATCTCTTTTTGAGGAGTTTTATCTGACAACAAATAACGCTCAAAATTAGCCATTTGATGCTTATCAAACGAAGGAGAATCTGGTCCACACCACCAATACCACATATAGTCAAGCGCAACATCATACTCCTCTCTATCACGACAAGGCAAACAAGCAATACGAATCAATCTATCTACCTCATCAAGATAAGCTTTACCTGCAACTCTCTTACCTAAAAGATTTACCTCACGGAATGTACCATCTTCGTTCATAGGCACTGAAGCATGGAATAAAAGATTACCATTGCACACCAAATACATACTACCTTTATCAAGAAGTAAACGCAAGTGCTGAGCCAATTTATGACTTTCAGCAAACGAACGAGACAATTTATCCATTACATCTCGCTCACCAGGTGTAAGTTCGTATGGATTTTCTTTTGTTACAGTAGGAAAAACAGAGTCTTTCATCGGATATTCAACTCCGTCTATAGTTACCACACCTCGCTCTTGATCTACAAGATGTAAACGGTCACGAAACTCCATATTCCATTCTGGATTACGTTGAGTAATAGCATGTTCCAATTTCCATTGAATTACAGAAATAGCCTTATGCATTTGTGAAAGCAAACGCACATTACGCTCATCATAATTCACATCAGCAAATTTCAATTTAGGGATATATGGCGTACATGGGTCATTCTCGTATGTTTCCATCGCAAATGTAGCAAGTGGCAACATATTGATACCATAACCATCTTCCAATGTATTCAAATTGGCATAACGAAGCGAAAGACGTATTACTGATGCTATACAAGCCTCATTACCTGCAGCTGCACCCATCCATACAAGGTCATGATTACCCCATTGAATATCAACGTCATGATATTGACTAATTTGGTCAAGAATCAAGTGCGCACCCGGTCCACGGTCATACACATCACCAACCAAATGAAGTCTATCAATCACCAACCTCTGAATTAATGTACACATCGCAATGATAAACGCATCCGAACGACCATTATCTATGATACTGCGCAAAATAGCATGAACGTAAGCTGTTTTATTTTCATCATCCTCACTCTCATGCATCAACTCTTGAATAATATAAGAGAAAGTATCAGGAAGGGTTTTACGCACTTTCGAACGTGTATATTTCGATGATACAGCACGACAAACACGCACTAATCGTATCAACGTAATATTATACCACTCATCAAGATTATCTTCCTCTTCTTTAACTATTTCAAGACGCTCTTTTGGATAATAAATAAGCGTACAAAGGTCATGTTTTTCTCTTTCACGAAGTTCTTTACCAAACTCTTCATTCACCTTGCGCACCACAGCTCCACTCGCATTACGAATCACATGGTCAAAAGCCTCATGCTCTCCATGAATATCCGAAAGAAAATGCTCTGTTCCTTTTGGCAACCTCAAAATAGCCTCAAGGTTAATAATCTCAGTACTCGCTGCTTCAATAGTCGGAAATGACTTACCAAGCAACTCTAAAAAACGTTTTTCCATAGTATTATTTCAAGGTAAAATTAAATATCTAAATTTTATTTTATGTTTTAAAATACTTATCGTCCTGCTTGTTTAATGTAATTTCTCAATGTATCATTAAAGTCATTTTCATTCATCAAATCTTCGAGGTTGATATGCATGCGATAACGCCAGCTATGATATGAATTGGATGGTACATTGATACGTTCTGCTTCTGGATTATCACGACGCAATTCTGGAGAAATACTCATCAAGTCTTGCCATTGGAAAATAGCCCACATTGCTGGAGAATAGAGATGTTGCACCAAAATATCACGACACACCCACCATTCACAGAAATAAGGAGCTTCACCCCAATGTCCAAGTTCATGATTATAGAATCGTTGACTCACTTCGCGGTCTTCCTCCCACCAACCACGTATCGTACTCATATCGTGAGTAGAAGGTGTTACAACTGACAAATATGGTGCATCTGCAGGGTGGAAGAATTCAATTTTATCTATTTTTGGAGCGCGTTGAATTTCAAGACTCAAGATAGAGAGTTCGTTCATCACAGCAGTAACACAATGAGTCATCATACCCAAGTCTTCACCGCAAATCAACATATTCGACGCAGCCTTCAATGCAGGCAATTTACGCATACCTGATTTATACCAGTGTGCATCTTGACGACGATAGAAGTATTCTACATAAAGTTCTTCAAATACACGTTTTTGATGATCATTCAATGCTGCAAATGTCGAAAGTGTTTGCATACCATAACGTGGATAATATTGACGTCCTTCACTACCCTCTACTTCAAACAACAACACGTTAGAAATCAAGTCAAACATACCATACTTCACACGTTCCGAAATTTCGCCACGACGATAACGATTTTCTACATCTGTTTGATTTGCCCATTCAGGACGAATACGCCATGCAAATCCGTGTTCAATATATAAACAGTTATCTTTCACCCATTGTGCCTCATCTCCGAAATTCTCCCAAAGAATATGGTCTGTAATATAAGGTTTAGTAAATCTCTCATAGTCAAACCATACACCACGTGATTCAAATTCATCAACATACAAAGGAATTGATGGATTCAAATAACCCATAATACCCTCTTGATGTTTTCTTGGTATTTGCCAAATACGGAAGAAACCGAGAATATGGTCAATACGGAATGTATCGAAATAACGAGCCATTTGCTCAAAGCGTTTTTTCCACCAATCAAAATCAGTACGCTCAATTGCTTCCCAATTATATGTTGGCAATTCCCAGTTTTGACCTTTGATAGCAAACATATCAGGTGGAGCACCTGCAGCCATATCCATATTAAATAATTCTGGCGCAACCCAAGTATCTACCGAATTACGATTTACACCAATAGGAATATCACCTTTCACCACAATACCATGAGCATGAGCATATTCTACTGCTTCACGCAATTGCAAATGCAACTGATATTGACAATACCACCATTTTGCAATATTATCAAACCATGGGTGCGATGTATGTGTCAATTCATCAGCTTTTTTCTCTGAATATACCGCAAATTCATTCCACTGACGATAATCGCAAGTACCACGTTGGTCACGAATACAGCAATAAACCGAATATGGTTTCAACCAATATTCATTATCTTTAAAGAATTGCTTAAAGTCCTCTGATGCAAGGAATTTTTCTTTATTATGTTTGTATGCAGCCTCAATATAGCGAAGTTTGAAGTTCACCACATTCAAGAAGTCCATACGCTCTTCTGCATTATATATAGGTTGCAATTTCTTGTATTCCTCTACAATAGCATCTTTTTTAGGCATAGCCAATTTCGACAAATCAAGGAACAATGGATTCAATGCAAATGCCGAAATAGCTGCGTATGGTAATACGTCTGCCTCTGTATGTGTACCGATTGTATCATTCAATGGCAATACTTGTATCAATTTCAACCCCACTCTTTCTGCCCAATCTACCATCAATTTCAAATCAGAGAAGTCACCACAACCAAACGAATTTTTAGAACGCAATGAGAATACTGGAATACCCACACCTGCCCCATGCCATGAATTAGTATCAAAACGTGCAAATGTGTCATTTACAATCACCATACGTTTACCCCCTGCAGGTGGCACTATACGGTCTTGTCCATATTCAAAACATTTGAAATATTTTCCTTCAGTATTATACACACCATATTTGTAATGTACTTCGGCACTAATTTTGCTTAAATCTAAATCAATAGTCCACAATGGATAATTTTTATTAGAAAGCAACAATGGCTTATCTACCGACCAATTACCCAACTCCTCACAATTACCCACAATACACAATGCTTCATTCTTACCAAGCAACGGAGCTTTAACCCTTAATGTATGAGTGTAGTTTTTAACATTATCGCCTGCACATGGTGTATAACTTTCTTTCAACAACACATCTACAAAGGGAGCTGTCATAAAAGTATTTTCTACTGCTGATACACTATTCCACGCATCAATTAACAAAACTGTATCAACACCAGTTTTTGTTACCACTTTACGAGGTTCACCCCACTCTTTTGTCGTTGTACCCTCATTATGATTTTTTAGCAAATACTGATATTCCAACTTTTTAGCTTTTGCTGCTGTTATATCAAGTTCCAACCACCACTCTTCACCTTGCGAAAAGTTCATAGCCAATGCTTTTGAAGCATCGCCATCACCCAATTCAGGTACATTACCTACAACATAAAGTTGTTCGCCCCATTGAGTACGATAATTTATTCTAAACAATAACTTCATATAAATTAAAGTTTTAATGCAAGCAGCAAGCGATACACTTACTTCATCGCTCATTTATAATTAACTATTTATTTTGCGAAGTTACAATTTATTTTCCAATTTACCAAACCACAATAATGATAAAAAAAAGATTTTTCAAAATATTTTCAACTATAACATAAATAAAAAAAATTATAAGCTTAGTTAAAAATCTAAAATTTAACATTTATATATTGCTAATAAATACTAAAATAGTTATTTTTAGTTAAAAACAACAATATCAGATTAAACATTTCGTTATCTTTGCACATCAAAAAAACACAAAACACAACAATAAAAAAAAATACAAAATTATGAAAAAATTTATGTCTATCACAGCATTTGCCCTCACGATAGTAGCGACAAGTGCACTCACCAGTCTTGTTGTAACAAAAAACATTGACTATCTAAATTCAAAAAACGATTCAACAGAGATAAAAATTTCATCTCCTGTATCATTCACAAATTTCAACAGCGACAACACTGCTCGCCCAACTGATTTTACTTATGCTGCCGAAAAATCTATTGAAGCTGTTGTCCACGTTAAAACAAAAATTGACATTAGCAATCGCTATTCTATGAACATCGACCCATTTTTCGACTTCTTCTTCGGTCGTCCTAATCAACCTCGCGAACCCCAATACCGCGAAGGCTCTGGCTCTGGAGTAATCATCTCCACCGATGGCTATATCGTTACTAACAACCACGTTATCGACAATGCATCTACCGTTGAGGTTACGCTCAACGACAAGCGCAAGTTCGATGCGAAGGTCATCGGCACCGACCCTTCTACCGACATCGCCTTACTCAAAATCGAAGCCAACAATCTCCCTATTATCTCGTTTGGCGACTCTGATAATCTCCACATCGGCGAATGGGTATTGGCCGTTGGTAATCCTTTCAACCTTACATCCACAGTTACAGCTGGTATCGTTAGTGCCAAAGCTCGTAACATCAACATTTTGAATGCCGAAATGAAGATTGAATCTTTCATCCAAACTGACGCAGCAGTCAATCCAGGCAACTCCGGTGGCGCACTCGTCAACACTCGTGGCGAATTAGTCGGCATCAACACCGCTATTGCTTCACAAACAGGTTCATACACAGGCTATTCATTCGCAGTTCCTACCTCAATCGTTAGTAAAGTAGTCGCCGACCTCAAAGAGTATTCTGTCGTTCAACGCGCAGTATTAGGCGTACAAATTGCCGATATAACCAACGAACTCGCCAAAGAAAAAAATCTCACCACACTCAAAGGTGCCTATATTGCAGGTGTACAAGACAATAGCTCTGCCGCCGATGCTGGTCTCAAAGAAGGCGACATCATCACTGCTATTAATAATCAAAATGTAAATTCCGTTGCCGAATTACAAGAACAAGTTAGCCGCTACCGTCCTGGCAACGACATAAAAATCAACTACATCCGCAACGATAAAACTCAATCAGTCATCGTAAAACTAAAAAACCGCTCAGGCAATACCAACGTAGTGAAAATCGCCGACAACAACATACTCGGAGCCACATTCAAAGAAGTTGACCCACAAGTAACAGAAAAATTCCGCCTCAATTCAGGCATACAAATCGCTACTATCGACCGCAATGGCGCATTAGCCAAAGCTGGCCTAAAAAAAGACTTTATCATACTCAAAGTCAACGGACAACCAATCCGCTCCGAAAAAGACCTTACTACCATAGTCAACCAAACCATAAATGCAGCCGACCACGATCGCGCCCTCTTCATTACCGGAGCCTTCACCAACGGACAAATCGCACACTTCGCCGTTAATTTAGAATAAAACAATAAAAATATAAAAACACCTATTGCACATATCAAAAACATTTTGTAACTTTGCATGTTTAATTTATATAAAGAGAAAGACACGAGACAAAACCTCTCATCTCGTGTCTTGTATCTAAAAATTTACAATAAATGAGACAGCTAAAAATTACTAAATCTATTACCAATCGCGAAAGTGCATCGCTCGACAAGTATTTGCAAGAGATTGGTCGTGAAGAACTTATCTCAGTAGATGAAGAAGTAAAGTTGGCTCAACGAATCCGTAAAGGCGACCGTGTAGCATTGGAAAAATTGACACGCTCTAACCTCCGTTTCGTAGTTTCCGTAGCAAAACAGTACCAAAATCAAGGGTTATCACTACCCGATTTGATTAACGAAGGTAATTTAGGCCTGATTAAGGCAGCCGAGAAATTCGACGAAACTCGTGGTTTCAAATTCATCTCTTACGCCGTATGGTGGATACGTCAATCTATTCTCCAAGCTTTAGCGGAGCAATCGCGTATTGTGCGTTTGCCACTCAACCAAGTGGGTGCGTTGGGTAAAATCAACAAAGCATTATCGAAATTCGAACAAGAAAACGAGCGTCGTCCATCAGCAGAGGAACTCGCAGAGGAACTTGACATCCCATTCGAAAAAATCTCTGACACAATTAAAATTTCAGGACGCCACATTTCGGTAGACGCACCATTCGTTGAAGGCGAAGACAACTCACTTCTCGATGTATTGGTAAATGATGATTCTCCGGTAGCTGATTCTACTTTGATTAACGAGTCACTCAACAAAGAGATTGACCGCGCATTAGACTCAATGCTTGCTGAGCGCGAACGCGAAATTATCAAAATGTTCTTCGGTATCGGTTGTCAAGAAATGACCCTCGAAGAAATTGGCGATAAATTCGGACTTACTCGCGAACGTGTACGCCAAATCAAAGAAAAAGCTATTCGCAAATTGAGAAACAACTCAAAAAACAAACTTCTTAAAGTGTATTTAGGCTAATTGACCTAAAATATACACAAAAATAACTGAAAGAGCATTCCCAAAAAAAATGCTCTTTCTTTATAAATAGCAACTATATATACTATAGTACATTCTACTATAACATCAGTTCAATATAAAGTACCGGAGGATATCCATGTTATCCGTAAAGCGATTTTTGCAAAGCAAAAGAGCAAATTCTAAAATGATAAATAATATTTTCCGTGTATTCCGTGTAAGATAAAAATTATATCAAACTCACGTTACTATATTTAATTCTTAATTCTTAATTCTTAATTTTTAATTCTTAATTAATTGTGAAATTAGGCGAGAGTTCAATAACTAAACTGCTTTGGTACTACTCATTACCATCGCTCGTCGGCACATTGGCAGGTGCGCTCTATAACATCATAGACCGCATCTACATCGGTCAAGGTGTCGGCGCATTAGCTATTTCAGGCTTGGCTCTCACTTTCCCCATAATGAATCTATTAGGTGCATTTGGCATGCTTGTCGGACATGGTGCAGCTGCTCGCGTATCACTCCTACTCGGCAACGGCAACTCTCGTGAAGCAAACGCCATACTACCCAATACATTCGTACTATCACTATTCTTCTACCTAATAGTCAGCCCCCTTTGCTATATATTCCTCGACCCCATACTCTATGCCTTCGGAGGCTCAGAACTAACTATACCCTATGCCCGCGAATATATGAAAATCATCATACCCGGACATATTTTCACCTCACTCAGTTACGCCTATACCAACATAATGCGCGCATCTGGCCACCCTATGCGAGCAATGAACACACTGATACTCGGCGCACTGCTCAACGTAATCCTCGACCCAATATTCATTTTTGTATTCAACATGGGCATCCGTGGGGCAGCCTACGCCACTGTACTCTCCATGTTCATCTCATGCACATGGATTATGCACTTCTTCTTCCAAAAACAAAACACCCTAAACTTCGTAACTACAGACAAAACTCTCAACTCTCAACTCTCAACTCTCAACTTTAGCATAATGCGCTCTATATTAGCCATTGGTCTCTCTTCCTTCCTCCTCCATACTGCCACATCACTCGTCAACGTATTGATGAACCACACCCTTCAAAACTATGGTGGCGACCTCGCAATTGGAGCATTCGGCATCATGACTTCATTCACGTCGTTGATAGTAATGGCTATCGTCGGTATGGCACAAGGCATGCAACCAATCGTAGGCTACAACTATGGCGCAATGCAATTCGACCGAGTGCGTACAACCCTCAAAATCTGCGCCGTAACAGCCACCATAATCACAACCATAGGCTGCATCTGTGCAGTATCATTTCCAAATCTCATAGCTCGCTGTTTCACCTCCGACCCTGAATTATTACGCATCACCACCAATGGACTAAGAATCTACACATCGACATTCTTTGTCGTTGGTTTCCACATCATTATAACCAACTATTTCCAAAGCATTGGCCGCGCAGGAGTATCCATATTCCTATCCCTCTCACGCCAAATTCTCCTACTCATCCCATTCATCCTACTCTTCCCTCCTCTTTGGAACCTAAACGGAGCTTGGCTCGCCCAACCTACCTCAAACATAATATCCGCAATAGTTGCTATCATTATACTATCAATACACTTAAAAAAATTAGATCACTAACAAAAATTTTGTTTCGATTTTGTTTCGAGTCAAAAAAGAGGGCAAAATAGACATAAAAAAGAAAGACATTGAACTGATTATCAATTCAATGTCTTTCTTTTGTGCGGCGTAAGGGACTCGAACCCCCACGTCTCTCGACACTAGATCCTAAGTCTAGCGCGGCTACCAATTACGCCAACGCCGCATCGGTTAGGTTTGCGACTGCAAAGTTACGACTTTTATTTGATTCCTGCAAGTTTTTAACAACTATTTTTTATAATTATTTTTACGATTAGGTTGCTTACCAGAATTTTTACCTCTACTGCCTCTATGTTTATAGTATTTATGTTTCTTTTTCTCAGGTAATTGAATTTTATCTTCATCAATTGCAGGTGCCAACTCTGCTACATCATTAGGCAATGCACAACGCTCTATTTTACGCTCTAATAGCTTCTCTATCTTATCTAGTCGTGGTTTATCTTTTGGCGTAACAAAAGTAATACCCTCGCCCAAAGCTCCTGCACGAGCCGTACGCCCAATACGATGCACATAATCTTCAGGCTGTGCTGGCACGTCGTAGTTTACAACAAACTGAATATCATCAATATCTATACCGCGCGACACTACATCTGTAGCTACAAGAAGTTGTATTTTATTATTCTTAAAATCGAGCAATGTCTGTGTACGCTCAGCATTTTCGAGATCAGAATGTATCTGTGCTACTTTCACACCCATTCGACGAAGCGACTGGTAAAGGTCTCGAACTTTCTCTTTTGAAGAAGCAAAAATTATACCCTTTCCTCTCTCTCCTTTGGCAAACAATTGCATTACAAGAGGTAGTTTTTGTTCTTCATGAAGAATATAGACTTTTTGTGTGATACCTTCGGCTGGTTTTGATACTGCAATTTTCACCTCGGCTGGATTGCGCAATACTTGACGAGCAAGGCGTTCTACTTCGGCAGGGAATGTTGCCGAGAACATGAGGGTTTGTCGCTCTTTTGGCAAATAACTGATAATCTCCATTATATCGTCATAAAAGCCTATATCGAGCATACGGTCAGCCTCATCGAGTATAAGGAAATCTACTTGCGAAAAATCTATCTTACAATGGCGAAGTAGCGACAAAAGTCTTCCTGGCGTAGCAATCGCAATATCTCCACCCTGCTCTAATGCTCTCTGTTGTTGTGCAAAGGCTACCCCATCATTACCGCCATAGATTGCAATCCATGTTGTATCTTCTTGATAATAAGCAAAGCCAGCGAGCAGTTGGTCAACTTGTTGAGCCAATTCGCGGGTAGGCACAAGCACGAGCGCATTCACTTTGTTTTCGGGCGAACCACCACGACTAAGCAATTCAAGCACAGGTAGTAGATATGCTGCCGTCTTACCCGTACCTGTTTGAGCCGAAGCCAACAAGTCGCGACCTTCGAGAACAAGCGGTATAGCTCGTTCTTGCACAGGCGTACACTCAACAAAATTCATTATATCAAGAGCATCAAGTAGGTCGTCGTTAAGGTCTAATTCGTCAAAAAACATAATTTATAAAATGTCAAAAGTCGAAAGTCAATGGTCAATAGACAACAACAGTCGACTATTTAACTGTCGACTGTTGACTATAGACTATTATTAACAGAACAATAATATCAAAAGTTGTGCAGTAAGAACGCGAAGGAACATTGTAAGTGGATATACTGTTGCATAACCTACTGCAGGGGCATCGTTACCGGCTGTTGCATTGCTATATGCCAATGCTGGTGGGTCGGTAGTCGAGCCAGCCATAAGTCCCATAAGTGTGAAATAGTTGATTTTGCAGAATAGACGTCCGATAATACCTATTATAAATAGTGGCAAGAATGTGATGATAAAGCCATAGCCAATCCATTGGAAACCACCTCTATTTACGATAGTATCAATAAATCCATCGCCTGCGCCAATACCCACACATGCCAAGAAAATGGTAATACCTATCTCACGAAGCATAAGGTTGGCACTGATAGTGTTATAGGTAATGAGTTTATATTTATAACCGAAACGAGAAACAAGAATTGCCACGATAAGCGGACCACCTGCAAGACCCAATTTCACTGGCTGTGGTATGCCTGGGAACATCATAGGTATACTACCAAGGAATACACCAAGGAATATACCGAGGAACAATGTAACAAGGTTTGGTTCGTTGAGGCGTTTCATACTATTACCCACGATTTCTTCTACCTTACGCACATCTTCTTCACTACCCACCACTGTGAGACGGTCGCCAAGTTGAAGCACAAGATTAGGACGCGCCACAAGGTCAACACCCGCACGGTTAATACGCGAAATATTGATATTATACGAACGACGAAGGTTCAATTCGCCAAGACGTTTGCCATTGAGTTCATTTTTAGTAACGATGATACGGCGCGAAATAAAGCTCTTATCGAGTTTATACCACTCGTCTGGTTTCATATCAATCACGTTACCAACAATAGTAGAAATCACATCAATATCCGATTCTACTGTGATAACAAATACTTTATCGCCTTCATTAAGTATTGTATTCGACGAAGCCATTTCCATACGTCCATCAGTATGAAGAACACGGCTAATAACCAATTCACGATGAACGAGCAATTTAGCCACTTCAGCTACAGTGTGTCCAAACACTGCAGGATTATGAACCTCTAGTGTATAAAGTTTTGCCTGATTAGCGGCTGTATTGTCAAGCGCATCAAGTTCGGCTTGTTCTTTCGAGAAATTAACACGGAAGATATAGCGTATCAATATGATTGCCAATATTATACCAATAACACCAAGTGGATAACACACCGCATAACCAAGAGCGATAGAGTTATCAGCCACTCCTGTCATATCATTAAACGCAGTTTGCGCAGCACCCAATCCAGGCGTATTAGTTACAGCACCCGAAAGGATACCCACCATAGTTTGCATAGGGAGTCCTGTAACGAAATGCAGAATGATTGTAGTCGCAACACCGAGCAACACCACCCCAGTAGCAAGCAGGTTGAGTGTCACTCCACCCTGTTTGAATGACGAAAAGAAACCCGGTCCAACTTGCATTCCGACAGAGAAAACAAACAAAATCAAACCAAATTCTTTCATAAAATGCATCACTTCATGGTTCATTGTGATTCCAAAATGCCCCATAAGGATACCCACAAAAAGCACAAACGTAATGCCAAGCGAAATACCAAAAATCTTGATTTTTCCAAGCAAAATACCGCATACAATACAGATAGAGAGCAACATAACACTATGCCCAATGCCCGTACCGAATACCAAATCATGTAGCCAATTCATAAAAGTAGAAACTGAAAATTTTAAGATTTACAACATCGTAAAAATAAAAATGCAAAGTTACGAAATTATTGTGAATTTTTAGATAATTATAGGAAATTATTTTGTAAAAAAATCATTGCACAAAACGAAAAAAAATTGTAACTTTGTGAGATGAATTTTCTAACTAAAAAAATATGAAAAAAACTTTCTTATCACTTGTTATCACTTTATTTATTATCAATGCATTGAGTGCTCAATCGCGCAATCCAAAGTATGAAGCATATATCGAAAAATATGCTGAATTTGCTATTCAATGCCAAAATGAACATCATATCCCAGCAAGTATCACATTAGCACAGGGTATATTAGAAAGTGGAGCTGGCGAAAGTTCGCTTGCAAAAGAGTGTAATAACCACTTCGGAATAAAATGTGGTAGCGATTGGTATGGTCGCTCTACTCGTCGCAACGATGATCGTCCAAACGAATGTTTTCGTTGTTATAAATCGGCAAAAGAATCATACGATGATCATGCAAAATTTCTTCAACGCCAACGCTATGCTTTTTTGTACGACTATAAAATCACAGATTACAAATCATGGGCATACGGACTAAAACAAGCTGGATATGCAACAGACCCTAAATATCCACAAAAACTTATAAATATTATCGAGGCTTACAAACTTTACGAATTCGATACTCAAGGTAGCAAAAAAACTGGTGGTGCAAAAAAACGAGAAGAAAAACAAAAACAAGACCCTACCCTTGCCGAAGAAAATCTTTTCGGTTATGTAGAAATAGTAAACAATGGTGTACGCTGCTATAAACTCTTAACTGATGATTCTTTTAAAAATATATCAAAAGCAACAGGTATTAGTGTTAAACGCTTATTGTATTACAACGACTTACCTGCTGAAATAGACCTCTATCGCGATGACTACGTATATTTAACTAAAAAACGTAATACAACAAAAAAACGTACTCCTATTCATAAGGTACGTTCGGGCGAAAGTATGCACTCTATCGCACAAGAGTATGGTATCACACTCAAAGCCCTATACAAACTTAATGATCTCGAATATGGCACACCTGCCAAAGTAGGCATGAAACTTAAATTACACAAATAACAATGAGTAATACAAAGTGAGGAATTAATAAAAAAACAAATGAAAAAAATTATATTATTAGTTGTATTATCTTTTCTTTGCAACATAATTTTTGCATCTACGATACCAACCAATATATCAGAGTATAAAGCTATCATACCATCGCGTACTGATAAAGTTAGAAATATTTCTGATTCTGCTAAATTTTATCTTGTCACATGCGAACCTGGCGATGAAGTATATGCACGTTTTGGTCATTCTGGTATAAGAGTATATGATCCTATAAACAATATAGACGAAGTTTTTCACTGGGGATTATTCTCATTTGATACACCAAATTTTATGGGTCGTTTTATTGCAGGTAAAACTGATTACATGATGGGAGTATATAGCAGAAAATTTTTTATGCTTGAATACATCGAACGAGGTTCATCGGTATATGCACAAGAATTAGATTTAACTCCAGAACAAAAACATAAATTTTGGGCTAAATTGTGGAATAATTATCGCCCAGAAAACAGAGAATATCGCTATAATTTCATATATGATAATTGCGCTACTCGACCTTATCAATTGATTTTAAGTGCTTACGACTATAAAGTAACTCTTAATTATCAATTACATCAAACTACTTATCGCGATATTATCAATAAATACGTACCTATTGGCTCGCCTCTCAATACTGGTATAAATTTAATCATAGGTAGTCAAGCCGACAAAAACATCACCACAAAAGAGAGTGTAGCTTTTCCAATGTACACCATGGATGCATTGAATCATACTCACTATATAACACACGATGACTCTACAAAACCTATTGTTTTAGCACAGGAAGTTATGCATCGGGCTTCTAATGAAAAACAAAAAACTAATAATTTAGTATTCTATTCTTGGATTGCTATACCTTTAATTTTAGCATTACTTTGTATTACTTACACATTCAAGAAAAAACGTTATTTACCATATTTTTCACAACTAATACTATTTGTATCAGGATTGATTGGCATCATAATTAGCTACCTTTGGTTCTTTTCGCACCACCCATTAGTAAATGATAATATGAATCTTTTATGGTGTAATCCTTTAAATATTATTCTTGCCATATTACTTTTCATTCGTAAAAAATCTACTATTCGCACCATAAAAGTTATATTATCTACATTATCATTATTATTATGTATTGCTTTCTTAATTATATTAATAACTGATATACAAACAACTACACCACAGATATTCTCTATTTGGTTATTGATTATCGTGATAAATTCAACAATTGTATATACCTATAAATCAAAAATTAAAACTCTGTTCCGTAAAAAATGAAATTCAAACAATACATACTAATTGTCTTTGCTCTAATTTGTTGTACAGCAACATTTTCAGCTAATCCGATTACTAAAACGCCACCTCGCCTTACGGTGATTATTTCAATCAATGGATTAGACAACTACGAGATTGAAGCTTTCAGCAAAATGCTTGAACCAAATGGTATGCGACGCTTAATAAGTGGTGTTTATAATCCAAACGCCACTTGTTCTTATATGGTAACAGGGGCAACAACCGATTATGCATCAATGATGACAGGTTCCACACCTCATTATCATGGTATCATTGCCAATAGATTCTATTCACTCATTGACGATAATATAGTGTCGTGCATCGAAGATGCTCGTTATGAAGGTATAAACACAAAAGATATGGTGTCGCCTCGATTACTACAAGCAACAACCCTTGCCGACCAAATCAAACTCAACAATTCACAATCAAAAGTATATTCAATAGCCCTTACAGCCGAATCTGCCATCATGTTAGGCGGGCATTTAGCCGATGGAGCTATATGGTTCGACAATGCCAACGCAAGCATCTGTACATCAACATTCTACGACAAAGGATTACCCCGTTGGGCTCAAAAAATAAATCGTGATGGCGTAATTCGCACTACTTGTTCTGTTGATTGGCAACCTCTCTTTTCTTTGCCTTCATATCAATATGCACCTTATGGCTCATACATCAATGGAGAAAAACCAACATTTATGAACTTTACAGATGGTGACGACAACTACGACTTTATGAAAAAGTTTCGTCAATCGCCATTTATCAACGACATAATCAAAGAGTTGGCTACTCGTGCCATACGTGACGAACAACTTGGCACCGATGATGCTACCGACCTACTCTGCATAGAATTCAACGCCCACTCGCCATTCGACAGCAATACACTTTGCGCTGAGAATGAAGACTTAATCACTCGTCTCGACCGCAACATCAAATCGCTACTCGACATAATCGAAATATCGGTAGGATTAGACAATTCGCTTATCGTGCTCACTGCACCACACAACAACCCTACCTCAACCCCACAAAGCGACCCTCGCCTCTCTTCAGGCACATTCAACTCACGCCGAGCTATGGCTCTACTCAACTCCTACCTCATGGCAATATATGGTCAAGGTCGCTGGGTATCTGGCTATTACGACAAAAACATATCGCTCAACAAATCACTCATCGAAGACGAAGGCATAAAAATGGTTGAAATACAAAACTATGTAGCACAGTTTATGCTCGAATTCTCAGGCGTACACACCGCCATACCTGCCTATCAAATACAAACCGCAGCAAGTCTTCCTAACGACATGCCTTCGCGCATGCGCAATTCTCATTTCAAAAACCGCTCAGGTGATGTTGTTTTCACTCTACTACCAGGATGGGTAGAATACGACGAAAAAACCGGACGTACACTATATCCTTCAATCACTCAACCATATACACCTATTGCCATTTGGACAAAAAATATCAAACACACCGATAACAAAATAATGATTGAAGACCTCTGCGCAACCCTCTGTCGCATACTCCAAATACCATACCCTAATGCCTGCATAGGCATACCCCACCAAATAGAGATTACAGAATACAGATAACAGATTATAGATATTCAATTCTTAATATGAAATTCTTACAACAAATAGCAAAAATATACGCCGAGAAGTTGACACCTACGTCTCAACTTCTCTTTGTTTTTCCTAACCGTCGAGCTGGACTATTTTTCCGCAAAGAGTTACTCGCATTAGTCAAAAAGCCTGTATTTGCTCCCGACATCACCGACATCAACTCTCTTGCCGCTACCATTTCGCCCTTACAAAAAGCCAACGACATCGAATTGCTATTTGCTCTCTACGAATCGTATGTACACGTACGCTCACAACACACCGAAGAGATAGAAACCATCGACGCATTCGTGCCTTTTGGCACAACCCTACTCGGCGATTTCAACGAAATCGACAAATATCTCATCGACACTAAACTACTTTTCAGCAATATTGCCGACCTCAAAAACCTCAACGACCAATCACAATTTCTTTCTGAAGAACAAATTGCAGCCCTAAACTCATTTTGGGGCAAAGTACAAAACGAACGCAACGAAAACCTCTCATTCAACCGACAATTCATATCTCTTTGGGACGATCTACATGACATATACACCCACTTCACTCAATCACTCATCTCCAAAGGCATTGGCTACGACGGACTCATCTATCTCACCGCAATCGAAAAACTTTCAACTTTCAACTTTCAACTTTCAACTTTCAAATCTATCGTTTTCATCGGTTTCAACTCACTAACTACCAGCGAATACCGCATATTCAAGCATTTCCAACAATTAGGCATAGCCGATTTCTATTTCGACTATCCCACTTGCTACACTTCGCCATCTCCATTTGCCTCTACCGTCGGCAAATACTACGAACGTAATCTACGCGAGTTCCCTTCTCGCTACCAACACACTCAACCCTCTGAACCACACATACCTAACATCACACTCCACAGTACACCATCTGCTACCAATCAAATAAACGTAGCCTGCTCTCTCCTCACTCCTAACTCCTCACTCCTAACTCCTCACTCTACCGCCATTCTCCTCGCCGACGAGTCGTTGATGCCATCACTCATACAACAACTACCTACCAACATCGAAAAAATCAATATCACAATGGGTTATCCACTCTCGATAACCCCTATCGCTACACTTATAAATCACATACTCACCCTACAAACCGAACTCACAAACAATCGCGAAGGTATTACACAATTCTATTACAAACCACTACTTAGCATCCTATCTCACAGCAATATACAAAGCATATATCCAACATCTTCAGCCAAAATAATTGACCAAATCACTCGCGCAAACTACATTCGTATCACAACTCAAGAGTTGCACAATATAATCGCTAACCTCAACACCGACGATGAAGAAAAACAATTCTTCACTACACTCTTCACATCCCACACCTCAACCCCAGAACTCTTAAAATACCTAAGCGACATAATTACTCAACTTTCAACTTTCAACTTTCAACTTTCAACTGAAAAAGAGTTTCTCTACCAATACAATCAACAACTCAACCAACTAAAAACCCTCCTCACTACTAACTCCTCACTACTAACTCCTAACTTATTACGCATGCTCATTATGCGCCTAACCTCTTCGCTCAAAGTGCAATTCAAAGGCGAACCAATCGAAGGCATGCAAATAATGGGACTACTCGAAAGTCGTCTACTCGATTTTGAAAACATCATACTCATTGGCTTCAACGATCAAAAAGTACCAGGCAACAAATCCGTTAACTCAATAATACCTTACAACTTACGCCGTGCCTACAACCTCCCAACTCACGAAGTCAGCGACGCAATTCAAGCCTACAATTTCTATCGCACGCTCTATCACACTAAAAACCTACACCTCATCTACGACTCACGCAACGAAGGAGCGCAAAACGAAATATCACGCTATTTCTATCAATTACAATACCTCCTCCGCGCTCCAATGCAACAATACAACTATCAATTACAAATACAAAACACAAACAACGAAACACCAGACAATCAAGAAATAACAATCCACAAAACATCCGAAATAATCAACAAACTAAACTCTTACAAAATATCTAATGCATCCCTCTCTGCAAGTAGATTAAAAGACTACATAGCCTGCCCTTTACGCTTCTATTTCAGTACCATAGCAAATATCAAATCACCTAACGAAATAAACGAAACAGGCGAATCTAGCCTACTCGGTCGCATATACCACAAAGCTATGGAACTATATTATAATCAACACACTACACCACAATCGCTCAATCCAAAACAAATCGAAATACTTGTACACAATGCATTCATCGAAGAGAGCAAATCATCAGGCCGACAAGTGCAAATCACAGGTTTCAACTCACTAATATTCAACTTAACACATCAATTTATTACCAACACTATCCGCTTCGACATCGCACGCTACAAGCAAAACCAATTCTCTAACGTACAATCCGAAGTCGAAATAAACCAACCTATCAACCAAATCAACTTCAAAGGCTACATCGACCGTATCGACAAAACAGACGATACTATCAACATCATCGACTACAAAACTACAGCTACACCCAAAAACGAAATAGGAATACCAAATATTATCAACTTATTCAATTCATACAAAAGCTCACATCACGAATTATTTCAAATAATTCTCTATTGCCATATCTACAATTCTTCATTCCTAATTCCTCATTCCTCATTAAAAATCCGCCCTCTACTCTACAAAACCTACGAACTATCCAAATCTGACACACAACTACACAATATCAAGCTCCAAGTACCTAACCAACTCCTCGACCCAAACAATCTACCTCCACTCGACACTCCACTTGAAGCCATCAGCACCGACAAAAACAGCTGTACCCTAATCGAAATCACTGAATACAGCCTCATTGCCACACCATTCGAATGGCTCTTAACCCGAATGCTCAACAACATCTACAATCCCAACATACCATTCGCCACAACCGAAAACTCAACCGAAGAAAAAGCCTGCAAATTCTGCCCATACAAAACAATATGTAAAAAGAATAAGACAAAATAATAGCAAATTACCCATTTTTTTACTATCTTTGCAAATCAAATATCAAACAAAATCTCCATGCGCCACAAAATCAACCCAATACTACAATTATTGGCAACAATATACCACATCACTATATTCTTGCCAATAGCAATTATAACAACAATTATATGTTGCACTATAATCGTTATATTACTCCCAATAGCAGGCAACGCTAAATGGGGAAGTTATCCTGCTAAGGCATGGGCTCGAATACTCACAACCTTCTCGCTCGTACGAGTTAATGTACATGGTGCTCAAAACATTGACCCAAACAGCTCATACATTTTCGTAGCCAACCACCAAAGCATTTACGACATACCTCTCGTATATGGTTGGCTCGATAACAACTTCAAATGGATAATGAAAAAGGAGTTGCGTCGCCTACCATTCATCGGTAAAACCTGCGCTCTAATGGGACACATATTCATCGACCGTTCCAACCCAATGCGAGCAAAACAAAGCCTCGAAAAAGCAAAACAAAACCTCCAACAAGGCAACTCTTCCATATTCCTATTCCCTGAAGGCACTCGCACTCGCAACGGACAACTCCTTCGTTTCAAACGCGGAGCATTCACCATCGCACGCGACCTACACCTACCTATTGTACCCGTAACAATAATAGGTGCCTACGATGCACTCCCTAAAGGATTACACTACATCACACCAGGTACCATCCAAATGATAATCCACCAACCAATCGACACAACCAACCTCAACGACAATAACCTAAACGAAACTATCAACCAAGTCAAAAACACCATCGAATCAGCACTAAAAAAATGAAAAAAATAATTATTCTGCTAATTGTGCATTGTGCATTATGCATTGTGAATTGCGTATATTCTCAAGAGTACACAATCAAATCAAAAAAAGCAATCAAACTCTACCAAGAGGCAAAAAATGCACAATACCCATCCGACAAAATCAACCTTCTCAACCAAGCTCTCAACAAAGAGCCTAATTTCGTTGAAGCCTATTGGGAACTTAGCAAAATATTCATACTCATTGATAGTACAGATGCGGCTATAAAAACTCTACAAACAGCCGATAAACTACAGATTGCTATGCCCGAAGAAACCAAAATTCGCCTATCTAAACTCTATTACAAAGAAGGCGAATACCAACTTGCCCTCGACAAAGTCAACGAAATCAACAATCCCTACTATTTCAATCAAATCGCTTTATTAAAAGAAGATTACGCCTACGCAGCATCTCTCAAAGCCAATCCTATCGAATTCAAACCACGTAATCTTACTTACGTAAACACTATCCACGACGACTACTTCCCAAGCATTACTGCTGACGGACTAATGATTTCTACAACAGTCCTCACACCTAAATGGAGGGGAGATGCAGTTCCAATGCAACATCAAGAAGATATGTATGTAAGTCATTGGAATGGCAAACGTTGGTCATATAGCGAACCCCTCCCTGCCCCTATGAATGGCTATGGCAATGAAGGTTCTCAATCTTTCTCTGCAGATGGCCGCTATATGTTCTTTGTGCAATGTAGTAACAGAGAGAATATCGGCTCATGTGACATATACTACTCTATTCGTAAAGGCAACAAATGGTCTAATCCTATCAATCTTGGCGAACCGGGCAACTCTCGCTATTGGGAGAGCAACCCCGTAATGTCACCTACTGGCGATATGATTTATTTCACATCCAACCGTCCTGGTGGTTTAGGAGGCAAAGATATCTGGTGCGTTCAAGTTTATATTGACGATCAAGGTTATCTTAAAACCTACAATCCACAACCACTCGGTAAACCAATCAACACCGACAAAGACGAGTTCGCTCCTTTCATGCACGCCGACAACCACACGCTCTATTTCTCATCTGACGGACACAAAGGTCTTGGCGGACAAGACATCTTCCGCTCTGTTCGTAACGACGATGGCACATGGAGCAATCCTGAAAATCTCGGTTACCCAATCAACACCAATGGCGACGAATCTGGTTTCGTAATCAATGGTCTTGGCAATAAGGCCTACTTTGCTTCCGACCAATTAGAGAATAAAGGCATGAAACTCGACATCTACGAAATAGATCTTCCTATCACAATCCAACCTCGCACACGCATGGTCTATTCTCCGGGGCGAGTTTACGATATACAAACAGGCAAACCACTCCAAGCCCGCATCGAAATATTCGAAGGCTCAACCAATAACAAACACTTCGAATCTATCACCGACGCCACCAACGGCTCCTTTGTCGCCTTCCTTCCCGAACAAAGCGCAGACAACTCTAAACTCTCAACTCTAAACACTCAACTCTCAACTGTCTACGCTCTCAGTGCACAACGCGAAGGCTACCTCCCTTATACTATGTCTGTTACCACTCCAGGCGACAGCATCCTCGTAGGTCTTACACGCATAGCCGTAGGCAATTCTATCACACTCAACAACCTCTATTTCGACTACGACTCCGACGAAATCCTACAAACCTCGAATGCCGAAATCGAACGCCTCGCGCTATTCCTCAAACGCAACAAGCAAGTACACATCGAAATCGTTGGTCACACCGACAATCAAGGCTCTGCATCATACAACCTCGACCTCTCTCGTCGTCGTGCTGCCGCCCTCTTAAATGCTCTTATCAAAAAAGGCATCGCAGCCGACCGCCTCACCTCTCATGGCATGGGTAATCTATCTCCTGTCGCAACCAACGACACCGAAGAAGGTCGCGCCCAAAACCGCCGCGTAGAAATACTAATCACAGAATCAAAATAACAATTTCTCATTCCTAACTCTTCATTCCTCATTGATTATGTCTCCATTTATAGTTATTGGCATCATCGCAATCTATTTCGCTATAATCTTTGCTGTTAGTTTCATATCATCCCGCAAAGGCTCGTCATCCGATTTCTTCCAAGGTGGCAAGTCATCTCCATGGTGGGTTGTAGCCTTCGGCATGATTGGCACTACTCTCTCTGGCGTTACATTCATCTCCGTACCGGGCATGGTCGCAGGCGCAGCCAAAATGACCTATTTCGAAGTCATTCTCGGCAATTTCTTGGGTTATATCCTCATAATGCACTTTCTTCTCCCTCTCTACTATCGCCTCAACCTCACCTCTATATATGGCTACATCCAACAACGCATCGGACATACGTCCTACAAAACAAGTGCCGTTCTCTTCCTCATTTCCAAACTCATAGGTGCTGGTTTCCGACTTTTCATCGTGGCTCTCGTGCTACAAATCACCGTCTTCGAGCCTCTCGGTCTTCCTTTCGCGCTCAATGCCATCATCTCCGTATTTCTCATCTGGGCTTACACTGTCAAAGGTGGCATCAAATCTATCGTATGGACCGATATGATTCAAACATTCTTCCTCATCTTTGCCGTGGTATTCACCATATTTGCTATTAAAAACGAACTTGGTATGTCATTCATCGAAATGACCTCTGCCATCGGTTCTAACTCTCAATTCCAACTATTCGATTTCTCTAACTTTTGGGGCAACAACAACCATTTCTTCAAGCAATTCATCTCTGGCGCATTCATCACTATCGTCATGAGTGGTCTCGACCAAGACATGATGCAAAAAAACCTCAGTCTCAAGAACGTACACGAGGCTAAAAAGAATTTTATGTCTTTCAGCATTGCCTTCGTACCTGTCAATTTCATATTCCTCTCTCTCGGTGTCCTATTCGTTATCTATATGAACGCCAAAGGCATCGCAATGCCTGCCAAAACCGACGAAATCTATCCTCTTTTGGCTACCAACTATCTCTCTTATTCCGTAGCCATCTGCTTCATACTCGGTATAATAGCCTCTGCATTCTCATCTGCCAACTCTGCCATCATTGCCATGACCACATCGTTCATGGTCGACATCTATGGCACTAATGGCAAGGATGAACGCACGCTCAATCGCACACGCGTGCTTGTCCACACCGCTATGGCTGCCCTACTTGCAGGCATCGTCATCCTCTTCAACCTCTTCAACGACGACAGTGTAGTCAATGCCATATTCAAATTCGCAGGCTACACCTACGGACCATTGCTCGGACTCTTCGTCGTTGGTATGTTCACCAAATGGAACATCCGCGACCGCCTCGTGCCTATCGTAGCCACACTCTCAATCATCGCCACCGTACTCATCGACCGCCACTCTGTCGAACTCCTCTGGGGCTACAAATTCGGCTTCGAAATCCTCCTTCTCAACGGATTACTAACAATTATTGGACTCCGTCTCTGCCGAACAAAAATACGATAAAACTTCATATTCTTACCCAATTTTGACTAAGAACGCTACCCTGTGTATTCATACCACGAAGGCAAAAATTATTTTTCAAGCACACAAAGTTTTCAATAAAAAAACTCTACACTATTTTTCTCATATACTTTATTCCACAAAAAAAAGAGACGCAAAACATTGCGTCTCTACTATGTTAGCGATAAAAGTCTTTCCTGGTTAATAGTTTAAAGGCTTTATTGGTAAGGGTTTTTATTCTGATTTCGGGTTTGCGCCAATGAGCTGGGAATCCATCGTTTACACAATTATTATAGATTGCTCGAATACTGTGATAACCTTCCTCTAACTGCATTAGGGCTTGCTTTGTTTGATTGCGTTTTAGTTCACCATTATTATTAATAATACGAATATCATCTACCCAAAGTTCTTCTAAGTCGGTAGTAATAAGATACTCTGCTGTAGAATCTACTTTGATATAACCTGTATAAACCTCTACCCATGGCTCAAAACATGAGTCATTATAATCATAAACAAGAGAATCTACAAGGTCTGTTATATCAAATTTTAAATAATCAAGGCTATCTATGTTAGAATAATAACCATAAGCACGTTGACGATATAATCCATTTTGTGATAATCCTTTAGCTGCAGGATGCGGAGCTGAGAGTTTATTGTAATAAACCTCTATTGTGTCGGAGTTTCTGCCATTGAAAGTGGTGAAAACCTTTAATAATGAAGATTTTTGAATTGAGAATTGAGAGTTGAAAATTGAAAATTCATTACTACCTTCTATTTGATAATAGATTGGGTAATTGAGGGTATTAGAAAGAGTTACTTCCACAGAATCGATGAACTCAATGTATTGCGCATGAGGACCTTCGGGAAGAGGAATGTGGTAGTTGATATTACCATGATCAAGACGACGTTGTGCATCTTTTAAACGCTCTGTAAAATTATCATAATCGCGATAAGAAGATGACCAAAGAACTTCAGAAATAGCCAAGAGACGCGGATAAATCATATATTCTGCATGCGATGGTGTTGGCATGTATTCTGACCATAGATTAGCTTGTCCGCCAAGTATTTTACTTCTATTATTGAGTGTTATTTCATCTGGGATTGGTTCCCATTCATATACTTTACGGAGAGGGAGAAAACCGCTTTGTGCCATTGGTTCAAATAGTTTAGAGCCTTGATAATGGTCGAAATAGCAAATATCCCAAGGAGTCATGATGGCTTGATTGCCTCGATTAGCAGCTTCGATGCCTCCTTTGTTACCTCGCCATGACATGACAGTGGCAGTTGAAGATGCTCCTCCATCAAGAATTTCATCCCAACCTATCATTTTACGACCTAATTTGTGAAGAATTTGTTCTGCACGACGAATAAAATAGCCATGTAATTCTGTCTCTGTTTGCAGCCCTTCTGCTTGCATACGAGCCTGACAACGAGGGCAAGAGTGCCAAATGTTGGTAGGACATTCATCGCCACCTATATGTATGTATTCACTTGGGAATATGGCAGTTAGTTCGGTAAGTATATCTTCTATGAATTGGAAAACAGAGTCGTTGCCAGCACAAAGCAGGTGTTCTTCGACACCCCAAGTTGTGCGCACTTGATATGGTCCGCCAGTGCAACCAAACTGAGGATAAGCAGCAAGTGCAGCCATTGCATGACCTGGCATCTCAATTTCAGGGATAATAGTTACACCACGAAGTGAGGCATACTCAACAAGCTGTTTGAGTTCGTCTTGAGTGAAATATCCACCTTTATAGACTGAGCCATCTACATTAGTACGCTGAATGCCTATTTGAGTTAAAAGGGGATATTTTTTTACTTCAAATGTCCAAAGTTGGTCATCGGTTAGATGCAGATGAAGGGTATTTAGTTTAAATTTCGACATCCAATCTATCTGTTTATAAATATGCTCAATAGGCATAAAATGGCGACATGGGTCAACATGCATACCTCGATATTTGAATCGTGGAAAATCATAAACAACTGCTATTGGTAATGACCACTCTACTCCATCAACAATAGTATCAGACTCTATTTCAGGCGGTAGAAGTTGCAAGAGAGTTTGCATACCATAATAGACTCCTACGGGTGAACCACCATAAATCTCTACTGCATCGGTATAAATATGAAGAGTATAAGCTTCAGAAGTTTGGGCTTTTTTATCGAGATAAAGGTAGATTGCATTCTTTGAACGCTTAAGGATTGGAAGATTTATACCTGTAGATTTGGCTATTTGCTTTGAAAATAGTTCAGCTACAGGAATGAGGGATTGGTGTTTACAGATAATTGCACTTTGCTCATTGAAATAGTAGCGATACGAAGGGTTGATGTCATACTCGTATGGATACGGAATGACGTTAATACCATGTATATCAATAAAAAACGAACAATTAAGAATTAAGAATATAAGTAGGAGACGTTGCATTAGAGTTGAAAGTTGAAATTTAGACATGAAGACATGATTTTTTTTATTTAAACGCAATTTATTTTTTTGAAACGCAAATTGCCATTAATTAATCGTAAATATTTTTTATTAATGGATAATTTATGGTAATTAGCGTTAAGAAAATATGATAATTAGCGTTAAAAAAAACATGACAACCAACGGTCTTTGAGCCTTTGGCGATAAAATTAGTGTTAAAAGAATTATTTTCGTGTATTCTTGTCTTCTTGTCAAAAAAAATAGTCTAAAAACAAAAAAATAACCGAAATACATCTGGATTGCCAGAGTATCCGGTTATTATTTTTTATTTGTACTACATAATCAGTACTCTGAATTACATTGTAGTAGTTGGGTTGCGCCAATAAACTTCGCCATCTTCAAATTCTTTAGCTGCACGAAGTGTTGGTTTTGGAAGTTGTTCGTAGTAGCGTGAAATTTCAATTTGCTCACGATTTTCAAATACTTCTTCAAGATTGTCAGCCGATGAAGCAAAATCTGCTAATTTTTTATCAAGTTCTTGTTTCATTTCTAAACTGATTTGATTAGCACGTTTAGCAATAATACGCACTGTTTCATAAACATTACCAACAGGTTCACACAATGCATTCATATCACGTGTGATAGTGTTGTTTGGAGCTGTAATTTTTTTTGCCATAAATTTACAATTTGAAATTTGAAATTTGAAATTTGAAATTTACATTGAAAATCACATTCTAATAACCATACCGAATGGCAACTTTCAACTCTCAACTTTCAACTTTCAACTTTATTATTATTTTACTATATTTTTTGCTTCTCTTAATATGCGATTTGCTTCTTTGATGTGTTTTCCATCAGGAAAAGCATTTGCATAACGATAATATTCATCAATTACTTCACTATAACGCTCTTTTTTCTTTTCTTGAACAGAGAGTGAAGCTTCTTTTGATTTCGCTTTCAAAATAATGAATACTAAATCATCACGATACTTAGTTTCAGGAAAATCTCTAAGGGTATTCTCTGCTGTAGTTACACATGCACGATAATTATTCCCCCCATAAAGTCCAAGATTATAATAAAGTTTTGAATTTAAAAATTCCTTATAAGCCAGTTTGTCCTCCATCTCAAATAAATACTTACGACAATCAGAAACTCTATCACTTTCTGGATATAAACTTATGTATTCACTGAAAGCATTGATAGCATCGTATGTAGCTGTTTGATCAAGACGAGCATCAGGAGAGTCTAAATAATAGCAATAAGCAACTTTATAGCGAGCCTCTTGTGCATAAGCACCTCGAGGAAAATTACGAACATAAGCTTGGAAATATTCCGATGCAGAATAATAGTCTTTTTGACCCATATAGGATTCGGCAAGAAGATATAAAACCTCTTCTGCTTGCGGAGTACCACGATAATAAGGAACTATTTCTTCGAACATTGTAGCACTTTTAACGTACTTTTTTTCTTGAAAATAGTTTTTCCCTGCTTGAAATTTCTCTTCTGGGTCGGTGGATTTTTGTAATCTCACATACTCGCTACAAGAGGTAAAAAACAGAGATAATAATATGATTATCAGAATATTCTTCACTAATTAAGAATTAAGAATTAACAATTAATAATTAACCGCACTACATTTACCGCAACTTACAATAATAAACGTACAAAGTTACAAAATATTTTGTGATTGACAAATATATTTCGAGTTAATTTTTCAAAAAAAAAGAGACGCAATATATTGCGTCTCTACTTATTTATCTGTAATCTATAATTATTTTTGATGCTCAAGAGCAAGTGTGCGAGTTGGTTGATTACATACACAATCAGGACCATAGTATTGAATTGGACCAGGGAAGAGGTAGCTTGTTGTTGAATTAGCCCACTCTTCACGATGAGCAGCAAAGTATTTGAATGGTTCACCATCAAGCTGAACAAGTGCCTTTTGAATTACAGGTTTCATTTCGCCATGACGACGTTCCATATTCATCATCATTGTAATAGGCACACCACCTGCAATCCATTCTTCTGCAGGAGCAGTAAGGTTACGAACACTTGACATATAACCTGTTTTGCCTTCTGAAATAAGCACTGCTGCTGTATAACCAAGTGAATAACAATAGTCAGCATCGAAATTAGATGGTGTAGCACAACGACCTTCATAACCAAAGAAGTGGTTAACGGTAGAGAATTTACCTTTGTAAGTACCAGCTGCTTTGAGGCGATTGAGCTTTGTAACACACATTTCAATGAGAAGTTTTTCTGTTTCAATACGAGATACTTGTACGTTGCCATGAGGGTCACGGTCAAGAGTTAATTGACGTGCAATAGCAACAGGAAGGTCGGAATATACTCCACAACTTTCTTCTGAAAGGCGTGAACGCACATACTCACGTTTTTCGTCAGAATTGAGAATCAAGTTGAATTCTGTGTTGTTCGCAAGAATGTCATTCAATTCGGCAATGAGTTTTTTCATTGCAGGTACAAACTCGATAACTCCTTCAGGAATAAGGATTGTACCGAAGTTAAGACCATGATTGGCACGGTCAACAACAACTTTTACGATTGAATCTACAAGTTGATTGAGAGTCATACGTTTAGCCTCTACTTCTTCTGAAATGATACAGATGTTTGGTTGAGTTTGCAATGCACATTCGAGAGTGATATGAGAAGCAGAACGACCCATAAGACGAATAAAGTGCCAATATTTCTTAGCTGAATTGGCATCGCGTTGGATGTTACCAATAAGCTCTGAATAGACTTTACAAGCAGTATCAAAACCAAATGATGTCTCAATCATCTCATTCTTCAAGTCACCATCAATAGTTTTTGGACAACCTATCACTTGAATACCGCATTCTTTTTGGAGATAATATTCAGCAAGAACACAAGCATTTGTATTAGAGTCATCACCACCAATAATCACAATTGCATTGATACCAAGAGCTTTACAGATTTCTATACCACGATCAAATTGATATTTTTCTTCCAATTTGGTACGACCAGAACCAATGATATCAAAACCACCTGTATTGCGATATTCATCGACTATTTCATCAGTAAGTTCGATATATTTGTGATCAACAAGACCTTGAGGGCCACCTAAGAAACCGAACAAGCGGTTTTTAGGATTGAGGCGTTTGAGTCCATCATAAAGACCAGAGATAACATTATGACCACCAGGAGCTTGACCACCAGAAAGAATCACACCTACACTCACTGCAGGATATTCTTTGTCTGCGCCTTGTTCGAATTTGATAAGTGGCATTCCATAGGTATTAGGGAAAAGTTGTTGGATTTGAGCCTGATTAGCAACTGATTCAGTAGCTTGACCTTCAGACAAAACCACACCTTTTTGAAGAGAAGCGGGCAATTTAGGTTGATACGATGCACGCGCTAATTGTAATGGACTTTTTTTCATACAATATTTTACCTTAAAAAAACTAATAATCTTTATTCTTACTAAGAGAATGCAAAGTTACTATTTTTTCTTGACGTATGCAATATTTTTAACATACAAATTGTAAAAAAAGTTATTCACATCACATAAAGTATCAATAAGTTAGATAGTTAGATTGCAAATAGATATTGTACTTTATACAATTCATAATTCATAATTCACAATTCATAATTCATCAAACAAAATAAACCATTAGAAAGCAAAATATTAGCCTTTTAAATGTGTTAAAAATAGTTAAAACTACTAAAAAAACGAGGGTAACTATTGTACAAATAAATAAATGGCCTTATCTTTGCAAAAGAAAGTTCAGAGATTAGTATTTGGAGTTTAGAGAACCACACGACACTAATAACTAATAACTAATAACTAATAACTAAATATAATCGCACTATCAGCCTGAGATTGGAAAATTCGACAATTATTTATTTTTACCGAGGCTAACTTCCTTTATCAATGGCGGGCTGCGCTTCTCGCAAGAGTTGTAACCTATAAGGTCGGCAGATTACAAAGAGCTGGAACCCCTCAAATCCTGTTTTATAGGAATTTTTCTCAACAAATGGCAGTGCGATTTTTATGATAAAGGTGATTAACTCCAAAAGGGTTAATCACCTTATTTTTATATATAGATATGACACAAAAAAAGAGACGCAATATATTGCGTCTCTACTTGTTATCTATAATATTACGGACGCTCGAACCGCGTCCCTACTTTATTTGAATTAAACTCCTAATGAAGCGCGTACTGCATCAATTTTGGCTGTTGCTTCTGCTTCGCAGCGGTCGAAGTCGGCACGAGTTGCCATTGTGCCACGTACTTCGATATAGAATTTGATTTTTGGTTCTGTACCTGAAGGGCGAACTGATACTTTTGTGCCGTCTTCAGTGAAGTATTGCAATACGTTTGATGTAGTTGGGAATTGGAGTTTTGACTCTTCGCCTGACACTACATTACGTTCCACGAGTGTTTGATAGTCTTTGATTACAATCACTTTAGAGCCTGCAATCTCTTTTGGAGGGTTAGCACGGAAGTCGCGCATCATTTGTTGGATTTCTTCGGCTCCTGATTTGCCTTTGCGAACTACTGAGATACCTTTTTCTTTGCCATAACCGAATTGAAGGTAGATTTCTTGAATGAGTTCGAAAATTGACATACCATTGTCTTTAGCCCAAGCAGTCATTTCTGCCATAAGGGCACATGCAGCAACTGCGTCTTTATCGCGGAGGAAGTCAGATGGAAGATAGCCATAGCTTTCTTCACCGCCACCGATATATTGTTGTTTACCTTCGCGTTCACGAATTTCAGCAGCAATCCATTTGAAACCTGTATAACAATCGAGAAGTGGTGTGTTATAGTGGTTGCAGATGTCTTTCATAATCTCAGTAGTAACGATAGTTTTCACCATGAATTCTTTACCTTTGAGAAGTCCGAGCTCATGACGACGACGCAAGATGTAGTATGTAAACATCATACATGTTTGGTTACCATTAACCAAAATCCATTCGCCTTTGTCGTTTTTCACAGCAATACCCATACGGTCGGCATCAGGGTCAGAAGCCATAACAATATCAGCATCAACCTCTTTAGCTTTACGGATAGCCATATCAAGAGCAGCAGGTTCTTCTGGGTTAGGACTTACTACTGTTGGGAAATCGCCAGAGATAACTGTTTGTTCGTCAACAAGAATTACATTATCGAAGCCCATATCTTTGAGGCAACGAGGGATAAGAGTGATACCTGTGCCATGGATTGGAGTGAAGACAATTTTGAGGTCTTTGTTGCGAGCAATACTATCAGGAGAAAGGAAGAGTGTTTTCACTTTTTCGAGATATGCGCTATCAACATCTTCTCCTATAATTTGAATAAGTTCAGGATTAGCAGTGAAGTTGATTTCTTCTGGACCTTTGATTTTTTCTACCTCTGCGATGATATTAACATCATGTGGAGCAATGATTTGCGCACCATCATTCCAATATGCTTTGTAACCATTATATTCTTTTGGATTGTGAGAAGCGGTAAGGATAATACCACTTTGGCAACCGAGATGACGGATAGCAAAAGAGATTTCAGGAGTTGGACGAAGTGCTTCGAAAAGATATACTTTGATGCCATTAGCCGAGAAAATATTAGCCGATGTTTCAGCAAACAAACGGCTATTGTTGCGGCAGTCATGACCTACTACAACAGAGATTTGTTGACCTGCAAATTCACGTTTGAGATAATTGCTAAGACCTTGAGTTGCAGCACCTACAGTATAGATATTCATACGATTTGAACCCATACCCATGATACCACGAAGACCACCTGTACCAAATTCGAGGTCTTTATAAAAACACTCGATAAGCTCAGTTTTGTCTTCTGCATCAAGCATACGACGAACTTCGGCTTTTGCCTCTTCATTATACGCACCATTAAGCCATTTTTCAGCTTTAGCGGTTACTTGTTGTAGTAATTCTGTATTTTCCATAATATCAATTATTTATGTAAGTTTCTAATAACTTAGTGTTCACTGTTGGGACAATATAAAGACTATTCATTTCGGCTGGAATAAGAATAGTTTCGCCATCGGTAAGTGTAAGATAATCATCGTCCCACTTGATAGTTACATGTCCTTCGACGCATGACAACAACACAAACGAATTGATTGGTGCCAAATCATACTCTTTAGGTTTATCGATCTGCATCTCATTAACCTGAAAATACGGACATTGGATGAGATTTACAATACCATTTTGAGCAGGTTGAAGCGATATTTTACGACCTTGCCAATTATTGAAATCTATTGCACGTTGAGCCAATTCGGTGTGAAGTTCACGAAGATTGCCATCTGCATCTTTACGATTATAATCATAGATACGGTAAGTAATATCCGATGCTTGTTGCACTTCTAATATCAAACAACCTTTACCGATAGAGTGCACCATTCCAGCAGGGATGAAATAGACATCACCTTTTTTTACCGGATACTTTTGCAATATCTCTTCGATATTACCAGTAGCAACACGTTCTATATATTCCTCTTGAGAAACATAACGATTAAAGCCTAAAATAATACATGCATCAGGCTCGGCATCAAGCACATACCACATCTCGGTTTTCCCATTCAAACCATGCTCTTCTTGCGCTAATTCATCATTAGGGTGTACCTGAATAGACAAGTCTCGATTAGAATCTATCACCTTTAATAAAAGAGGAAATTCTGTTCCATATTGTTCATAGACTCTATCTCCAACCAAATCACCCATATACACTTCAACCAAGTCAGCAAGAGTATTCTCCTCTAACCAACCATTCACCACCTCACAATCATCATCTTCCATAGCCGAAACATCCCAACTCTCCCCTACTGATGCCATTTTTGGCTCGTTATGACGATATATATTCTGTATTTTGTCCCCTCCCCAAAGTTTTTGCTTCAATATAGGCTTAAACTTTAAAGGATACAATTTCAATTCTTTATTCATCTATTCTTTATAAAACCTATCTTCCTATCTATTTTTGAAGACGATAATTTTTAGAAGACGATAAGAACATAAAAACATAAATATTTTTCTTCTTTTTTGAACATAAATTACCATAAATTAATCATAAATTAATGGACAATTCAACGGCAATTTACGTTAATATTATATAAATTTCTGTTCTTCTGTCTTCCTGTCAAAATAAACAATTAGCCTTTGAACGCAGAAGCCGACATTTTGAGCATTGTAACTTCCATTTCTGAAAGGTAACGCCATTTACCACGAGGGAGATTCTTCTTAGTCAAACCAGCAAAATATACACGGTCCAATTTCACCACATGATAACCCAACGCATCAAATATACGACGAACGATACGATTTTTACCCGAGTGAATTTCAAGACCTACTGTGCGAAAATCGCCTTCATTAACAAACGAAAGTTCATCGGCCTTGATTTCGCCATCTTCAAGCACTATACCTGAAAGGATTTTTGCGAAATCTTCATCTTGAAGGTCTTTATCAAGAGTCACTTGATAGATTTTCTTTTTATTAAATTTAGGGTGAGTGAGTTTTGTAGTCAAATCACCATCATTAGTAATCAACAACACACCTGTTGTGTTACGGTCAAGACGACCTACAGGATAAACACGCTCAGAGCAAGCATTTGCTACCAAATCCAACACTGTTTTGCGAGCATGAGTATCTTCCACTGTTGTCACTACATCTTTTGGTTTATTAAGAAGAATATAAACTTTTTTCTCACATTTAACTGGTTGGTCATGGAACATAACACGGTCAGTATCAGGAATTACTTTTGAACCCAATTCTGTAACCACTTCTCCATTAACTGTGATAACACCTGCTGCTATATATTCATCAGCCTCACGACGCGAACAAATACCCGAATTTGCCAAGAATTTGTTCAAACGCATAGGTTGTGAATAGTCAACAAATTGTTTTTTATATTCGATTTGTTTCTTTTGGCTATATTTATTATTTGGATTATAACCGCCACCTTCGTTGTTGCGATTGAATTTGTTATTGCGAAAACCACCTTGTCCGCCATTGTTGCGTGATTGATAACCGCCACGATTTTGACCATCATAATTGCGATTGCCACCATTGTAAGAACGACGTTCGCCTCCATTATACGAGCGTTCACCATCACCATTTTGATTGTAACGAGGTTTATAACCTTCTTGATTTTGTCTGTTGTAACCACCTCTGTTATAACCGCTATCACGTCCATCTCTCGACGAATTATTAGCTCCAACGCGAGGTCTTCTTTCTCTGTTTTCATAGCCCGAATTTCTCAATCCGTATGGCTTTTTGTCATAATTGTTTTCCATAAAATTAAGTAGTAAATTAGTGCCACCAATGGCATTATATTAAATATTCTGCAAAGATACAAAAAACATTCCAAATGCACAAGATAAAAGTTAAAATTTATTTTTCGTCTGTATATTGTATAAATCAAAAAAAATTACTACCTTTGCGTGCTAAAATTCTAAACAGAGTAAATTTATCATTAACAATTAATAAATAACTGAAAATGAACATTATTAGAACTGACATTGATGCTGTAAACGCAATGCTTACACTTCAAGTTACAGAGGCTGATTACGCTGAAAAAGTAGAAAAAGCACTTAAATCTTATCGTCAAAAAGCTAACATCCCTGGTTTCCGTCCAGGTATGGCTCCAATGAGTCTTGTTAAAAAAATGTATGGTCGTGGTGTGAAAGCTGATGAGCTCAACCGTCTTTTGCAAGATGAATTGTACAAATATATCGCTGATAACAAACTTGATATCCTCGGCGAACCTCTTCCTAATAAAGAAGACGAAGAACGCAACATCGACTTCGACGCAGAAAAAGATTTCGAATTCAAATTCGACATCGCTCTTGCTCCTGAATTCGAAGCTACTATGAACAAAAAAGACAGCATCAAATACTACAACATCACTATCTCTGACGAAATGGTTGATGCTCAAGTAAAACAATATGCTGCTCGCTTCGGTTCTTACACTCAAGTTGATGAAGCTAAAGATGCTAAAGATATGCTCAAAGGTACTATGCTCCAACTCGATGCTGAAGGCAACGTTGTTGAAGATGGTATCAAAGTAGAAGACGCTGTTCTTTCTTCTGCTTACATGAAAGATGACGAACAAAAAGCTCTCTTTGCTAATGCAAAAGTTAATAGCGTAGTTCGTTTCAACCCTCGCAAAGCATTCGAAAATGAAGCAGAAATCTCTTCTATGCTCAAAATCACTAAAGAAGAAGCTGCTGAAATCAACTGCGACTTCCAATACGAAATTCTTTCTATCACTCACTACGAAGAATCAGCAATCGACGAATCTCTCTTCAACAAAGTATACGGCGAAGGCACAGTGAAAACTGAAGAAGAATTCCGCGCTAAAGTGGCTGAAGGCATCAAAGAATCTTACAAAGAAGACTCTGAATACAAATTCGGTATCGATGCTAAAGCTCACTTCGTTAAAAAACTCGACAAACTTACATTCCCTGAAGCATTCTTGAAACGTTGGGTACTCGCTACTAACGAAAATATGACTGAAGAGACAGTTGAAAAAGACTTCCACCTCATGCTCGAAGACCTCAAATGGTATCTCTTCAAAAACAAAGTAGTGAAAGCTAACGACATCAAAGTAGAACGCGAAGACATCAACCTCTTTGCTCGTCGCATGGCTAAAATCCAATTCGCTCAATACGGCATGACTTCAGTACCTGATGATATCCTCGACAACTACGCTAAAGAAATGTTGGGCAAAAAAGAAACAGTACAAAACATGGCAGAAAAAGCCCTCGAAGACAAAGTATTTGCTGTTATCCGCGAAAGCGTAAAAGTTGTTGAAACTGAAATCTCAGTAGAAGACTTCAACAAATTGTTTGAATAAAATAGTCTACAGACAACAGTCAACAAACTATAGAACAAAAAGACAAGAGACCTAATCTCTTGTCTTTTTTTGTATAAATAATTTTGCTGTACGCACAAAAATAACTAACTTTGCAAATCGGAATAACTAACAACTAATAACTAATAACTAATAACTAATAACTAATAACTAATAACTAATAACTAGTAACTAGTAAAAATGCAACCATTAGCAGAACGACTACGCCCTCGCTCACTTGACGACTACATAGGACAATCACATTTAGTAGGTCAAGGTGCTATTCTCCGTCAGATGATAGAGAGTGGCAATGTGTCGTCGTTCATACTATGGGGTCCTCCTGGTGTAGGCAAAACATCGTTAGCACGAATTATTGCCAATGTATTGGAACGCCCATTTTTCACACTAAGTGCTGTAACTTCGGGCGTTAAGGATGTACGCGAAGTGATTGAGAAGGCAAAACAATCTCGTTTTTTCTCGCAAGCCAACCCTATTCTATTCATCGACGAAATACATCGTTTCAGCAAATCACAACAAGACTCACTGCTTGGAGCAGTCGAAAATGGAACAGTAACACTAATTGGCGCTACTACCGAAAATCCTTCATTCGAGGTAATCACACCTCTACTCTCTCGTTGTCAAGTATATGTATTAAAATCATTAGAAATAGCAGATTTAGAAAAATTAGTCAATCGTGCATTCTCTACCGACACCGAACTAAGCAAACGCGAAGTTGACCTACAAGAAGCCGAAGCCATGTTCCGTTTTTCAGGTGGTGATGCCCGCAAACTACTCAATATAATAGAGATACTCCATAATGCCCAACCCGAAGGCAAACTTATGATCAATAACGATATCGTAACCACTCGCCTTCAACAAAACCCATTGGCTTATGACAAAAATGGAGAATTACATTACGACATTATCTCTGCATTTATCAAAAGTATTCGTGGCTCTGACCCCGATGCAGCTATATATTGGTTAGCCCGAATGATTGCCGCAGGAGAAGACCCTAAGTTCATTGCTCGTCGCCTTGTGATTTCAGCATCAGAAGACATTGGACTCGCCAACCCCAATGCCCTACTACTTGCCAACGCTTGTTTCGACACCATCCACAAAATAGGTTGGCCCGAAGGCAGAATACCTCTTGCCGAAACCACTATATATTTGGCCACTTCACCAAAAAGCAATTCGGCTTATAACGCAATAAACAAAGCATTAGAATTAGTTGAAAAAACAGGCAACCTACCTGTACCTTTGCATTTAAGAAATGCACCAACCAAACTATTAAAAGAATTAGACTACGGAAAAGAATACAAATATGCCCACGACTTCCCAAACCATTTCGTAGCTCAACAATATATGCCCGACTCACTACAAAACACAAAACTATGGGAAGCACAACCCAACCCAGCCGAAAATAAGATGGATGAGTTGATGAAAAAACTTTGGAGTAAAAAATAAAATTATGCAAAAAGTTAAACTTCGTGATACAATTACGTTAGTATCTATTTTTGGACTTATAATAGCCTATATATTGGTTATTGCTATCAACAATATCATATACGAAGACAGAATTTCACTTCGTTTCATGCTTTATTGTTCGGCATACGGAGCTCCTTTTATCATTATGGCTGGTATGTTCAACCAATACTTAGTGCGTTGGTGTAACAAACAAAAATGGATGCTCAAACACGAACATGTAACTTCTGTTTTTCAGCTTTTCTTTGCTATATTCGTAGCAATATTTTTCACAATCTTTGCTTTTTTTATGTTCGACCCTATTGAGCATGAATACTTTAGCGACACATTCAGAGAGACCTATTTCCAAATATCTATCATTGCCGATACAATGGTAAACTGCTTCATATTAATGTTAGCAAAATTCATCGACCAAGCCGAAGTTGTCAAACGTCAAGAACAACATATCAAAGAAATAGAATCTGAGATATTACGAGTTAAATATCAACAATTAAGAGCGCAAGTAAATCCACATTTTTTATTTAATTCACTAAATATTTTAACTTCACTAATAAATTCTAATCCTCATAAGGCTACCGAATTTACAAAAAAATTAGCATCTATTTATAGATATTTGTTGTCAAATGACAAACAAGATGTTGTGCTTCTTTCTGAAGAATTGAAGTTTGCACAACAATATGCACAAATATTAAACATACGATATGGTGAAGGAATCAAAATCAATATTCCTCAAGCAACTGATGTATCTGTTTTGTCAATGAGAATTATACCAACGGCAATACAAATTTTAATTGAAAATGCTTGTAAACATAACATCATATCTACAACCGATCCTCTTTCTATCAATATAGTTATTGACAATAATAAAGTAATTGTAAGCAACAATATAGCCCCTCGCCCAATACCAGCCGACTCTACAGGATTGGGTCTTAAAGGCTTAAAAGAAAAATACAAAATCATTGCAAATAAAAAAATTGAAATAAAACAAACAGATACAACATTCAGCGTCGCAGTACCACTGATGACACGACATGAAATCGAATAATTATGAAATATTTGATTATAGAAGATGAACCATTGGCACAAGAAGAATTGGTGCGCATGCTCAAATCTCTTGATTCTGATTTCGAACTTTTAGCATCAATAGATTCTGTAAAAGAATCTATCAAATGGTTCAACAACAACGACCAACCAGATATTGTCTTTATGGACATTCACTTGTCTGACAATATTTGTTTTGATATATTCAATAAGGTAGAAGTTACAGCTCCTGTAATTTTTACAACTGCATACGACCAATATGCAATTGAGGCATTCAAAACAAATGGTATTGCCTATTTATTGAAACCAATTGAAGAAGAAGAACTTATCAATGCTCTCAAAAAATTCCGCACCTTAACTAATACAAATATAGAATTATCATCGATTCATTCACACATACAACAGTTATCTAATCTCAACTCTCAACTCTCAACTCTTAATTCCTACAAAGAACGTGTATTGGCAAAAGTGGGAGATAACTACCAACATATTGCAATGCAAGATGTTGCATATTTTTACAGTGAAGACCACTACACATTTGTAGCAACCAAAGACAAACAACGCTACATAATCAACTACACACTCGACACTCTTGTCGAACAGCTAAATCCACAACAATTTTTCCGAATTTCACGACAATTTATTCTAAATATAAATGCTATTAGCTCTACAACTAAACATTTCAACGGAAGATTAAAAATAACAGTAAACCCTTCATTTTCAGAAGATATATTTGTTTCCAGAAATAGAGTTTCAGCTTTTCTTGCTTGGTTAGATGGTGAAAATCTTACCATTCAGTAACAAAAAACTACCATTCGTCAGATTTTAGTTTCACACTCCACAAGATATCATTAACTTTGCAGTGCAAAAAGAAATAAAAAGCACTGCTGTGAAGCAACGCAAAAAAATAAACAATTTAGGTTTTAGGTAATAATAAGAAAAGTCCTACGACGTGTAGTCGTGGGACTTTTTTTATTAAATTTATAACTTATATATAAAAATATTTTTGTACCTTTGCCCTCGAAATTGAGAGTTGAGAATTGAGAATTGAGAATTGAGAATTAACTCTAATAACTAGTAACTAATAACTAGTAACTAACAACTAGTAACTATGCTCACATTTCCAAACGCAAAAATCAATATAGGACTAAATATAACTGAAAAACGACCAGATGGTTACCACAATTTAGAAACTATATTCTATCCTATCGAATTGTGTGATACGTTAGAGTTTATTCAAAAAGAAGAAACAAAATTCGGTTGTAGTGGATTAGAAATAGAAGGAGAATCGGATAATAATCTGATAATGAAAGCATACAGATTATTAAAAGATGAATTCAACTTGCCTCCTATCAATATACACCTACACAAAGCAATTCCAATGGGAGCTGGCTTAGGTGGAGGATCGGCAGATGCAGCATTTATGCTAAAAATGCTAAACAAAGAATTCAACCTAGGGCTATCTGTTAGCGAATTGGAACTTCGTGCGGCTAAGTTAGGAGCCGATTGTGCTTTCTTTATCGAAAACAAACCTACTTTAGCAAAAGGAATAGGCAATATATTTGAACCAACTACGATAAATTTATCGGGATATCACATCGTTTTAATAAAACCAGACGTGCATGTATCAACAGCAGAGGCTTATGGAGGTTGCCGTCCTCAACGTTGGACTACACCACTCGAAGAGGCAATAAAACAACCTATCACAGAATGGAAAAACTACATATTCAACGATTTTGAAAAAACCGTATTCATTGCACACCCCGAATTAGCAGAAATAAAAGAGATGTTGTATGAAAAAGGTGCAATATATGCAGCAATGTCAGGCTCTGGTTCTACAATTTACGGAATTTTTGACAAAGAAGTAAACAACATAAATACTAATATTGACTCGAAAATTTATTATCTTCAACTCAAATGACCAATACCTTTGATTTCTACATATTTCCACGAGAAGCTGATGCCTCAAAACGAATATCACTGCAAAATATAGGTGCATTCATTCTCGATGCAGCTGGTATGGCAGCGAATGCTCATGGATTTGGAATGGATTATATGCACAAACATGGATTGGCGTGGGTTACAAGTCGTATTGCTATCGAAATGACTGAATATCCTCACGAATATGAAACTATTAGCATAGAAACTTGGGTTGAAGATTGTACTTCAATATTCTCTACACGTAATTTCTTAATATACAACGATAAAAAAGAAGTTATAGGCCAAGCATCTACCCTATGGTCGATGATAGATTTCAATACACGCAAAATGGTTGATTTGTTGAAAACTACTAAATTAGCAGAACATGTAGTAACAACACAAAAAGAATTATTCACAATGGATAAACCAAAACGTGTTGATTATAAAGGCGAGGGTGAACCAACAATGATGCATCGTGTGGTTGTTAGCGATATAGATATGAATCAACATGTCAACTCGATGAAATATCTACAATGGGCAATTGATACATTATCGCTTGACGACATAATGAATACCACAATTAAACGCCTTGATATAAACTATTTGCGCGAAGCTTTATATAACCAAAACATAGGTGTATATTCTGACGATTTCAACAACCAAAAACGCTTTGAATTGCGCAACGAAGCCGGTCAAGCTTGTTGTAAAATACAATTGACAATGCAGTAATGGAAGAAAAAAAGATTGACAAACGTCATAATTTCGGACAACACTGCGAATTTATGGCTCGCACATATCTCGAACAACAAGGTTATTTGATATTAGAAACCAATTGGCGTAGCGGACATAAAGAAATTGACATAATAGCAAAAGATGAAAAAACTATTGTCATTGTAGAGGTTAAAGCTCGTAAAAATGAAGATTTTATATTTGCCGAAGATGCTGTTGACGAAAAAAAAATGCGCAATTTAATTAGAGCAGCCAACAATTATATATTAATGAAAGAGTTAGATTGCGAAACCAGATTTGATATTATCACACTTATATTAGACAATAACGGAGAATATAAACTCAATCACATAAAAGATGCATTTTTACCTATTATTAATGTATAAACACTAATCTAATTATCTAATTTATTATGAAAAAAGTAATTTTATCTGTTGCCATGATGGCACTTTTAGGCTTAGGTCTAACTTCTTGCGATAAAGACACTCGCAAATGTTACAAATTTGTTTATGAAGTAGAAATTGCTGGTGAAAAAACTGAAATTTCAACTTACAAATGGTGTTCTGCTAATGAAGCTGATGCCAAAAAAGATGCTTTAGAAGAAAAATTGGACGTAAAAGTAACACGTTCTGTTGCAAAATCACATAAAACAGTTGAAGATTGTATTGCAGCAAATCTTGAAAAATAATTTATAAACAATATTTACTAATTTTCTAAAACCGACGAGACAATGGTATATAACAGTCACCTAAAATCATGAAAAAACTTTTCTATTCTTTCTTTATGTTAGCAGTTATGAGCTTAACATTTATTGCTTGTGAACAAAAAGAACCAGAACAAATCGAAGATGAAGAACCAAAAGTTGAGTCTAATTGCGAACTTCAATTTGCACAACAAGTTGTACAAGGGGACCAATCTGCATACTACTTCGACATAACAAATGGTGATCTTCATCTTGAAGACAATCAAATTGCAGGAACTACTGGAGAATATGTAAGCATAATGTTATTTGCCCAATCTCAAGAAGACAACAAATTACCAAAAGAACAAAAATATGATGTAATCAGTGCTGAAGAACTTACCGAATATACAATTTGTGTTGTTGGTGGTGCAATTGACCAAGAAGGTCCGTTCGGCACTTATGGCATTGCAATGACAGAAGGAGAAGTTTCGGACATATTTTTGTGCATAGATGGTAATATTAAAATCGAAGGAGACGAAAAAAATGCTACAATGACTGCTAATTTTGAATTTTTAAGCATCATGACCGAAGAAACATTCACAAGAGAATATATCTACAATGGCGCATTTGATATTGAACAATATAAAAATAGTGCTCCACAAAGAGTAAAAATTCAAAAATAATCCAACCACTTTTTAATAAAAAACGACTTCAAATGAAGTCGTTTTTTTATTTTCAAGATTTTTTCAATAATTACAAATAAAATAAAACCACCAAAAACTCTAAAAAAACTTATATCTCATATAAAATAAATATAAAAAAAATCTACTAAAACAAAAAACAACAAATAAACATAACTAAAAATCAACAACTTAAAAACAATATTAAAAATATTTATAAAATAATTGCAAAAACATTTGGTGGAATAAGAAAAAAGTCGTAACTTTGCATCGCTTTTCCAGGAGAGATGGCAGAGTGGTCGATTGCAGCGGTCTTGAAAACCGCCGTACTGAGAGGTACCGGGGGTTCGAATCCCTCTCTCTCCGCAAGGTAAAAAATCAATCAAGGATTAAACCTTGATTATTTTTTTATTAGTGCACTTTAAAAACTTTATTAAAAATGAAAAAAGGAATTCATCCAGAAAGCTATCGTCCCGTAGCATTCAAAGACATGTCAAACGAAGAAGTATTCATCTCTCGCTCAACTGTCGCTACGAAAGAAACTATCGAAATCGATGGGGTAACTTATCCTTTGGTGAAACTTGAAATCTCAAGTTCTTCTCACCCTTTCTACACTGGCAAAACTAAATTGGTTGACACTGCTGGTCGCGTAGATAAGTTCTTGAACCGTTACCAAAACAGAGCAAGTCGCAACAAAAAATAATTGCGTTGTTCGGACAAAATAGCACAAGCCTTGAAACTCAAAAGTTTCGAGGCTTTTTTTATTGATATATGAATATTTTTTTGTAAATTTGCCTTTACTTAATTCACAATCCACAATTCATAATTCATAAACATAAACATCTATACATCAACTATTTATACACATGCATATTAAGCATTATATTTTCACTTTTGTTATAGTTCTACTAACTTGTGTCGGTTCGGCTCAAGAAGTAGTAGATTATGCCGATTTTTTCAAACAACATGAATACCCAAAATCATTGCTTTACATGAAAATTGGCTACGAACACACTCAAATAAACGGCTCAATATTCAACACCGAAATAGCAGGTATCTACTCCCCTGCTCGTTGGGTTGATGTTTATGGTGGGTTTCATGTCTCAACTCACAATCTATACCAAGCAGCAGCTCGTGGCGATTTCAAATGGTGGGTAGGCAAAACCCGTAACCTCGCTCTCCGCAATCAATATTCATATAGCGCATACGCTAACGAAAATCTCCAAAACTTCAATATGTCGCTAATGCTCGTTTACGACCAAGAATATCTATACGCGTCATTTGGTGGTTATGCTCAGTTTTTCACCAATTTCTTTATGCAAGAAGGAGCAGAGCGTACATATATTTGGGAACCTGGATTAGCTTATGACTTCCGTACTCGCATATTCAAAAAATCGCACGTTTGGAATCTCGGACTACAAGTAACTAATATTCGTCACTTCCTCGTCGAACGCTCCTATTCTCCGAACTTCATTTTTAATGGCAACTACCGAATTGGTGGTGAAAACGAAGATCATCTAAATCTTATTTTAGAAGCAGGATTCCAACCTGCAGGTATATTGCACATCGTAGCCAACTATTATTCATTCTTTTTTAATGTAGGTATCACATGCAGAATCTAAAATATCTTTTATTGACAATTATTTTAGTCGCAATTTTTACAGCATGCGACAAATACGACTTCCAAGGATTTTTTGTTTCGCCAAGCAAAGAACGTGTAAATACTCGCTTCGAACAATCAATCGCATACAACGAACAACATCAAAACGACACTCTCATCACAACGACACAAGAGAATTATCACTTCTATGTTGCCTCTGACATACATGTCAAAACCACTGCCAAACATTTGGCTTTATTCTTAGACATCACATCACAAGACAAAGAATCCATTTTTTCGGCCTTAATTGGTGATATAACCGACCAAATCGGCGGATTACAAATCGCTTACGACACACTCCAAAATCACAAAGCAGAATCGATAGTACGCACTGTAGCAGGTAATCACGACATCTACTTCGATCAATGGTCAGAATTTTACAATCTTTTTGGTAGCAGTACATACTATTTCGTTGTTAAAACCCCTAAAGCCACAGACCTTTTCATAGCATTAGATAGTAGCAGTGGTACATTAGGTAAAAAACAGATGGATTGGCTACACAAAATATTAGAAGAAAAACGCTCGCAACATCGCCACTGCATCGTGATGACACACACCCACTTCTTCGACCGTGATATGAGTCAATTCCCTACTGGCAACTACTCGGTAGAAGAAACAGCTATGCTAACAAACTTATTTACGCGTAACAATGTAAATTTAGTAATTTGCGGTCACGACCACCAAAACGAAAACTTTCAATTCAACAACGTAACATATCTTGTACTTGATGATATACAAGATTTAGACCCCGAACCAACATATTTCGTTGTTGATGTAACAGATGATAACATAACATTCAAGCGCACTTTATTGAAATGAAACATCCTTTAATTGCATTTGAATATTGTCCACGCTGTGGCTCTCACAATTTTGCAATCAATGGCGAACGTAGTCGCCATTGTTCCGACTGCGGATTCACATATTACGCCAACGCATCGGCAGCTACAGCAGCGATAATCACCAATAGCAAAAGCGAAATATTATTGGCTACACGAGCTTTCGAACCTGCCAAAGGCAAACTCGACCTACCTGGCGGATTTGTAGATATGAACGAAACTGCAGAAGAAGCACTCATACGTGAACTAAAAGAGGAATTAAATATTGACGTTCGCAATCCTCAATATCTCTTCTCAATACCCAACGAATACAATTTTTCAGGCATAACAGTTCATACTCTCGACATGTTCTTCAAAATAGAAGTTAACGATGATATCCAAATCCAAACCAACGACGACGTTGCTTCTGCACAATTTTACGACCTAAAAATCGTTAATACAGAAGACATAGGTCTCAATTCTATCAAAAAAGCAATCAACAAGTTGAAAGTTGAGAATTGAGAGTTGAGAATTAAGAACCGTGTACCTTTGAGCCTTGGCGAAAATTGAGCCTTGGCGAAGAATGCACGGATAACACGGATGCCCAAAACCCTCCCCCTCTCCGACCACGAAGATGTCGCACACAAAAAAAAGAAATAAAAAAACAAAAAATATGAAACACATAAAATCATTCATCAAAAATCCCGCTACTCGCTACTCGCTACTCGCTACTATATTAGCATTGTGCATTAACATAAACGCTCAAGAATCGCGCGCCAATGCTAATCCTGACTACGATTTCCAACAAGGTCGATTACTTTTCGACCAAAAACAATATGCCGTAAGTTCGCAATATTTCACTAAATATCTCGAACAACAAAATGGCAAAGAAGTCTGCGAACTCTGCCAAGAGGCTGAATATTACATTGCTGTCAGTGCATACAAACTTCGCGACAAAAACGCTACTGATATTCTCGAAGCATACCTCGAAAAATATCCCTATACTCCTATGCGCAGTTACGTCAATTTCTTGATTGGTCACTCATACTATGACCGAGCAAAATTCGACGACGCCATGACCTACTACAACCAAGTTAATGATCTTCATCTTTCTGATAGGGATGCAGAAGAATATCTATTTACAAAAGGCTACGCTCACCTCACTCAAAAAGAATATAAAGAGGCAAGTCGTTGTTTCTATTCACTCACTGGTTTCAACAAAAAATACAAATACGAAGCTGAATACTATTACGCATACTGCGAGTTTAGCCAACAAAACTACACTGATGCTCTCGAAACTTTCATCAATATCGATGAGAATAGCAAATTCTACGAAGCTGCTCAATTCCATGCACTTCAAATCTACGACCGCCTTCAATATCGCTCTCAAGCCGTAGAACTTGGCAAAAAATTGGTAAAACAATTCCCTCGCAGCAAATACAATAGCGAAGCCTATCGCATCCTCGGCGAAAACTCTTATTTCCAACAAAATTGGCATGATGCAGTGGAGTTTCTTAAACTATATGCAAAAAATCAAAAACAAGTGCAACGCGCCGATATGTATATGCTCGGTATCGCCAACTACATGGTAGCCAACTATCCTGACGCTATCACATATCTCGGCAAAGTTACAACCGAACAAGACTCACTCGCTCAAAATGCCTACATTTTCATCGGACATGCCAACCTCCAACAACATCAAGCAGACAAAGCTCGTATGGCATTCCAAAATGCATCACTCATCGATGCAGATACTCGCCTAAAAGAAGAATCTCTTTATAATTACGCTCTCGCAACTTACGAAAGCAAAGCTCCTTTTGGTGAAACAATCAAAGCATTCGACCGCTTCATCAACGAATACCCTAATTCATCTCACCTCAATTCTATCTACGAATTGATGGTCAACGTTTTCCTCACCGACAAAAACTACCTTGGTGCTGTAGAAGCTATCGACAATATCAAAAATCCAAACCGCAAAATGCTTCAAGCCAAAGAACAAGCTTTATTTAATCTCGGTGTTGAAGCTTTCAAAAAGCGCAAATACGATAACGCTATCGAATACTTTACAAAATCAACTGAACTCTACAACACTCAATCATTCTCAGGACAAGCATACCTCTGGTTAGGTGAATCTTATTACGCAAAAGAAAATATGCCTGCTGCTCGCGAAAATATAGTTAAATTCATCGGCACTAAACAAGGTAAAACTGCCGAACAACTCCAAAAAGCATATTACCTACTTGGTTACACCTATTTCGGAGCAAAAGACTACAACAATGCCACAATCTATTTCGACACTTTCACCTCTATCGATGGTGCCGACAAATCGCCTGTCTATGACGATGTTCTCAACCGTCTCGGCGATAGCTATTTCAATAAACGCGAATTCGCACAAGCTCGCAAAACTTATAATAAAGTATCTCCATCTTCTCGCGTTGCCGACTATGCTCAATATCAAAGTGCGTTCATCCTTGGTTTACAAAAACAATACGAAGCCAAAATCACTCAACTCAACACTCTGATAACTAAATACCCACACAGCGACTACAACGACGACGCTATGTACGAAATCGGTCGTACCTACGTGCTTCAAGACAAACACAACGAAGCTATCTCTGCATATAAAAACCTACAAAAAGCTCATCCTCAGAGCAAACTAACGCGCAAAGCGTCTCTTGAAATCGGTATGCAATATGCCAACCTCAACCAAAACGAAGAGGCTATCAAGGCATATAAATACGTAATCGAAAAATACCCTTCAAGCGAAGAAACTCGCGTAGCACTCGAAGGCTTACAATCTCTCTACATCGATGCCAACCGCGTAGAAGAGTATCTCGCATACCGCGAATCTATCGTCGGCACAACAATTTCTACTGTTGCCAAAAGCCACGAAGACTCGATCTCGTTCATTGCAGCCGAACGCGTATATGCACGCGAAAACTACGAAGAGGCTATTCCTACTCTAACAAACTACATCGTAAAATACTGTGATAGCCACACTCTTAACTGTATCACAGCACAATACTATCTTGCCGAATCGCTCTACAAAACAGGCGACCTCGACAAGTCTCTTACCCACTACGACAACCTTGCCAACCTCGATGGCAACGAATATGTAGAACCTGCCCTACTCCGCGCATCTGCAATCACTTACGACAAACAAGACTACGAAACAGCCAAACGCTATTTCGACCAGCTCCATACCGTTGCAAGTAACAAAGGTAACAAAGAAATTGCACGTCTTGGCATTCTTCGTTGTAGCTATTTCACCAACAAATTCGAGCCAACTATCTCTATTTCAACCGAAATACTCGAAGATATAGCCTCTAATGAAGAGGACAAATTCGAAGCTCACTACTGCCGTGCAAAAGCCTATATTGCTACAGGTCAAGAAACGACCGCAGTAAAAGACCTTCTCGCTATTTCTGGCGATATCTCTTCTGAAATGGGTGCCGAAGCCAAATATCTTTATGCTGAATACCTCTATCACCAAGGTGAATATAAAAAATCTGAAGATACAATCATGGAGTTCATCTCCGAAGGCACAACCCACCAATATTGGTTAGCTCGCTGTTTCGTACTCCTTGCCGACATCTATATCGCGCAAGGCGACGACTTCATGGCAAAACAATACCTACTAAGTCTTCAAGAAAACTACTCTGCCGACGACGATATAGCAACACTTATCAACGTCCGTCTCGAAGCCATCACAGCTCGCGAAGCAGAAGAAATACTTCAATAATTTTTTCACCTAAAAATTCAAAGACCTTCAGTTCATAACCCATAATTTATAATTAAAAATATGCGTAAATTATTCTATATATCAATAATTTTGGTTATTTCAATAAACCTCGTTGCTCAAAACAACGATACAACCATCATCGACCGCAATATCAACATCGAAAAAGAGTATATTCCTGAGATTGAATCAGCTGAATCTCAAAAATTCAACATAAAAACTCAAGAACCAAACGTACCAGAAGCACAATTCAATTATTCAACCTATGCTTCAGGCGTACAACCCGAATCCAATTTCTATCCTCTTGACCCACAAGAGCAAACAAAACCAAAACGCAAAAGCTTAAAACAAGGCTATGCCGAACTCGGTTTTGGCTATCCTATCAATTGGAGT
>JBGVPL010000026.1:0-48629 GCA_045126975.1 Candidatus Aphodosoma sp.
CAGAGCATCTGCCTTACAAGCAGAGGGTCGGCGGTTCGAATCCGTCAACGCCCACAAAATCAGGTTGCTTATTTTTAGTAGAAGTCTAAGAATAAGCATTTTTTTTGTCGTTTATTGTGTTGTTGAAACTCTAAAATTGTTGAAATTGTTGTGTTTTTCTATTGAGTATTGTGTGTTAAATATTTTTTTTGTAACTTTGCACGATAAAATGGTGTATAGTGTATAAATATGAAAAATGCAAAATTTATATATATATTGAGCCTACTTGTATTAATGCTGTCTTCGTGTGTTATGTCGAAGAAAATCAATTATTTGCAAGAGGGAAATCATGTGCCTATTTATAACGATTCTGTTTTGTTTAATGATTATAAAGTGCAATGTGGTGATTACATATACATACGTGTGAATGCAATTGATATGGAGGTGGCAGATATGTTTAATGGAAACATATCAATAAATAATATGGCAAGTATGACGCCAGATAATTCTACTGCACGACTTTATCTTTATCTTGTTGAAGAAGATAATTGTATTGATTATCCATATGTTGGGCGTGTGGATGTGGCGGGTAAGTCGTTGCGTGAGGTGAAATTGTTGTTAGAGGAAAGATTGGATGGAATGTTGCAGGGGTATTCGGTAGATGTTCGTTTGGCAAATCGTAGTTTTTCGATTATAGGGGAGTCGGGGACTGGACGTTATAATATTCCTCGTGAGCAGTTGACTATTTATGAAGCATTGGCTATGTCTGGTGATTTGTCGTTGTATGCTAATCGTAAAGAGGTGCATCTTATTCGTCAAACGTCAGAAGGTACGAAAGTGATGAAGTTTGACTTGCGTTCTAAATCAATAATAGATTCAGAATATTATTTTATTCAGCCTAATGATGTAATATATATACCATTTGATAGTGCGAAACATTGGGGAGCAAATCATTTTACAAGTGTTCTTTCGATGACATTTGCAACCGTATCGTTTGGCTTGTTTGTCTATTCTGTAGTTAATACAATCGTTAAAGCATCAAAACAATAATATTATGAAACAAATATATAAATATACAATATATATATTGGCGATAATGTTATTGTCGTCATGCTATCCGATTCGTCGAGTTGGATTATTACAAGAACGTAATGGTTTGCCTGAGTATAAAAAAGGAGAATATGAGCAATATCATCTTCAAAAAAATGATGAATTGGAATTACGTGTTATTTCTATGGAGCAAGAAACTATTCTTCTTTTTCAGCAATATTTATCGTCTTCTTTTTCAACAAATTCTTCGAGTTTTACTTATCGAATTTACGAGGATGGAACTATTGATATTCCTTTCCTTAGTAAAATTAAGGTGGCAGGGTTGACATTGCAACAAGCAGAAGAGAAAATAGAGTCTGAATTGAAAGAATTTGCAGATGACATAATGGTTAAATTAGCACTTTCAACAGGGACTTTCTGTGTTATTGGAGATGCGGGACGTGGATATTTTCCAATTTATAAAGACCGTTTGACTATTTATCAAGCTTTGGCTCTTTCTGGTGGTATTAGTCCTTCTGCCGATTATGGTAAAGTGAAAATATTACGTCGTACTATTGAAGGTACAAAAATCATAGAGTTTGATATTCGTCCTCAATCAGTTATTGATTCAGATTATTACTATGTATATCCAAATGATGTGATATATTTCGATTTTTCTAAACGTCGTTTCTGGGCTATTGATTCGTATTCAGGTTTCTTAAGTGTAATTTCTTCATCTTTGAGTATGCTTGTGTCAGTGTGGAATACGTTTAATTAAGGAATAAGGAATAAGGAATAAGGAATAAGGAATAGGGAATAGGGAATGCATAATTAACTCCTAACTATTAACTAGTAACTAATTTTCAAGATATGGAATATTATTCTAATAAAAATTCAAAGTATTATTATAGTAACGAAACTCCTATTATTGAGGAGGAAGAATCTAATTTTAATATTTTAGAGTGGATATTCAAATTTTTGCGTTATTGGTATTTATTTGTGATTGCTCTTGTGATTGCTTTGGGTTTGGCGTATCTTAAAAATCGTAGTTGGATGCCGGTTTATTATACGGAAGCTAAGGTTATTATTGAATCAAGTACGGCTGATAATGCATATAATTTTATGCAAGGTTTTGGTGGTGGTATGGATTATATCAATACTAATAACCAGTTGCTTATTTTGGGCTCTTACGATTTGATTAATCGTACGATTCAAAATTTACCTTTTGGGGTTGATTTTTATACACGTGGACATTTTCGTACACATAATCTTTATGGTCGTGAACCTATTGCTATTAATTTGAAGTATGCAGATATGCAACTTTATGGTTGTGAGTTTCGTTTTATTCCTATTGATGAAAAGAATTTTGAGATTGTGCTTGAAGATGAATTTAGTAAAGAGCTTTTTCCTGAATTCAAAATTAAAGGTCGGTATGGTGTGCCTTTCGAAAATTTCTTGATGTTTGCAACTATTGATAAACTTTATCTTCCAGCAGAAAATACGGAATTCCTGTTCCGTTTCCGTGATTTTTACTCTCTTGAAGAAGAGTTTGCTGCTCGTTTGCAGTTGAGCTATATTGGTGAAATGTCGTCGGTTATTAGTGTTTCGCTTACAGGTAATGTCGTTGCTCGTGATCGCGATTTTATTAATGCGCTTTGTGAAGAATTTCTTGAAGCTAATCTTGAAGAAAAAAATGAAGAGGCTACTCGTACTATCAATTTTATTAATGAACAATTAGCTTTTATTTTTGATTCATTGCAAATTTCGGAAAATCGCTTACGTCAATATCGTCGTCAAAACAATATGGTTGATGTTAATGCCTATACGTCTTCTGTATTATCAAAATTGTCGGCCCTTGACGCTCAACGTTCGGAATTGACACTAAAAGAGGCTTATTTTGTTGAATTAGCACAATATCTCAAAGAGAGTGTAGTAGAAGAACGTCTTGTTGCACCTTCATCAATAGGTGTTGCAGATCCCGTTTTGCTTGATTTGGTGAGTAAGTTTAATGAATTGCAACAAAAACGTAGTGATTTAGGAGGGAAAAACCCTCAATATGAGCGTCTTTCGAAACGTATGGATGAAGTGCGTAATACTATGCTCGAGGTGCTTGAAAATGTGCGTAAAGTGCATGAAATGGAGCATGAAGCTTTTGATAAAGAGTATATGAGTGTGATGCTTGATTTGCAAGATTTGCCGGAAAAAGAACTCATGATGATTAATTATGAGCGTGCATATAAAATTAATGATAATTACTATACTTTCCTTTTGCAAAAGCAGTCAGAAGCTCAAATTCGCAAAGCGTCTAACGTTCCAGATAACAAAATTCTTCAAAAAGCGCGTATTGGTCAAGCACCTGTAAATGGTGGAGATAAAATGAAAATATATTTGTTGTTTGCTATTGTAGGTCTTTTAATTCCTGCTGCATATGTTATTTTGAAAGAACTTTTGAATACAACTATACGAGGTGAGCGAGATGTAATGAAAATTACAAGTATTCCTGTGTTGGGTACAATTCGTCATGCAGATCCGTCAGAAACTAAAGTTCAAACAATAGAAAATCCTAAATCATTGTTTACGGAAGGTTTCCGTCTTATACGTTCTCGTGTAGAATTTATTGCTAAACGTAAAAAAGATATTTCTGTTTTGATTACTTCTGCTGAGTCAGGTGATGGTAAGACGCATTTTGCAATTAATTTTTCGGGAGTTTATTCGCTTGTGTCAGATAAAGTTGTACTTGTTGATATGGATATTCGTAATCCATCATTGTCAGAAAAATTAGGTTATAAAGGAACGAAAGGTTTGGTGCATGTATTGATTGGAGAGGCTACTCTTGATGAGGTTATTATTAAGGATGATAAAGAGTTGGGTTTTCATTTCTTGCCTGCAGGTATCGTTCCTCCTAATCCTGCTGAGTTGGTGCGTTCTGAAGAGATGATGAATTTATTGGAAGAGTTGAAAAAACGTTATGATTATCGTATTATTGATACATCTCCTCTTGGACTTGTGTCTGACGCATATGCTTTGACTGGTATTGCGGATGTTAATCTTTTGATTACGCGTGTATTTAAATCGAATAAATTATTCTTCCAAAACTTTATTGAGCAAGTACAACAAGATAATGTAAATAATCCATATATAGTACTTAATGACTTGCAAGTGCCTAAAAATGGTAAAACAGGTCATTATGGTAAATATGGTTATGGTAAATATGCTTATGGTAATACTCATTATTACCACCAACAAAGTGCTAAATATTATACTGAAGACAAGTAGATTATGATTGATTTTGCATAACTTTGAAGGAAAATGATGCTAAATCTTTGGGGTTATGTAGAATGAAAAATAATATTTTATCCTCAAAACGTTGAGTAGATAGATAGTTTATTTCTGCAAATCGACACGTTAAGTCCATATAACGTCCTAAAAGAACGCGGTTTAGGTGATTGTGTGAAATAATTTGAAAATAGTTTAAGAAAAATTTGCAAGGTTGCGAAAAAAGTCGTACCTTTGCACTCTCATTTTGAGGAATAATGTAAAACAATAAAATATAAAGTAAAATGTCAAAAATTTGTCAGATTACCGGAAAAAAAGCAATGATTGGAAACAACGTTTCTCACTCAAAACGTCGTACAAAACGTACTTTTGATGTAAACTTGTTCCACAAAAAGTTCTATTATGTAGAACAAGGTTGCTGGATCAGCCTTACTATTTCTGCCGCTGGTCTTCGTACTATTAATAAACTTGGCTTGGACGCTGCTCTTACTAAAGCAGTTGAAAAAGGCTATTGTAATTGGAAGGATATTAAAATTTTAGCTTAACCTTCAGGAGGAATTAACTATGGCAAAAAAGAATAAAGAAGCAAGAGTCCAAGTAATCTTGGAGTGCACAGAGCACAAAGACAGTGGTATGCCAGGTACTTCTCGTTATATCACAACGAAAAACCGTAAAAATACCACTCAACGTTTGGAGTTGAAAAAATACAACCCAATTTTGAGAAGAGTAACAGTACATAAAGAAATTAAATAATTCTTAGAATACTATGGCAAAGAAAGCGGTTGCATCTATGCAAAAAGGTGAGGGTCGTGGATTCTCTAAAGTTATCAAAATGGTGAAATCACCAAAAACTGGTGCGTATATCTTCGCTGAAGAAATCGTTCTTAACGAAAAAGTTAAAGACTATTTCGCAAAATAATTAGCGGAAAAATATATAATTGTAGAGGTATGTGTAAGTTCACATACCTCTCTTTTTTTTTATTCTCTATTGATCTTATATTTACTATCTTACATCTCGTGTCTCACATCTCGTGTCTAAAACAAAATATCTTGCTCTAAATAGCTAAAATGTCAATAATTTTTTGTAACTTTGCTTGTTAATAACTTTCAACTTTCAACTTTTAACTTTTAACTTAAAATATGGGATTTTTTGATTTCTTTTCTCGTGAAAAAAAGGAGACTCTTGATAATGGTCTTCAAAAAACTAAACAAGGCTTTTTTGATAAAATAAAACGTGCTGTTGTAGGCAAAGATAAAGTAGATGATGATGTACTCGATAATCTTGAAGAGGTGCTTGTAACCTCTGATGTGGGTGTAGAGACTACTGTGCGTATTATTGAACGTATTCAAGAGCGTGTAGCTCGTGATAAATATGTTGGTACAGATGAGTTGAATTTTGTGCTTAAAGACGAAATATGTCAACTCCTTGCCGAAAACAATTCTGATGACCAAGTCTCTTTCGAATCAGAGTTGCCTGAAACACCATACGTTATTATGGTTGTGGGTGTTAATGGTGTAGGTAAAACTACAACAATTGGCAAACTTGCATATCAATTCAAGAAAGCAGGTAAAAAAGTATATCTTGGCGCAGCTGATACTTTCCGTGCTGCTGCAGTAGAACAATTAGTTATTTGGGGCGAACGAGTAGGTGTGCCTGTTGTTAAACAAAAAATGGGTGCAGATCCAGCTTCTGTTGCATTTGATACCCTTACCTCAGCAAAAGCTAATGGTGCTGATGTTGTAATTATTGATACAGCAGGACGTCTTCATAATAAAATAAACTTGATGAATGAGCTTACGAAAATTAAGAATGTGATGCAAAAAGTTATACCTAATGCTCCTCATGATGTAATGCTCGTTCTCGATGGCTCTACAGGACAAAATGCCTTTGAGCAAGCAAAACAATTTACTAAAGCAACACAAGTTACTTCTCTTGCAATTACTAAACTTGATGGTACAGCTAAAGGTGGAGTAGTGCTTGGTATATCAGACCAATTCAAAATTCCTGTACGCTATATTGGATTAGGTGAAGGTATGGAACATCTTCAAGTTTTTGATAAACAAGCATTTGTTGAAACTTTATTTGGTGAATAATACGTATTTATGGTAAAAAATAGGGTAGATATAATTTCACTTGGTTGTTCAAAGAATCTTGTTGATTCCGAACAGGTTATGGCTCAATTTGCAAGTCGTGGTTTCAATGTATTCCACGATTCTGCCGATGTTAAAGGTCAATATGTCGTTATCAACACATGTGGCTTTATCGGTGATGCCAAAGAGGAATCTATTGAGATGATTCTCTCAATGGCACAAGCAAAAAAACGTCGTAAAATTGGCAAACTCATCGTAATGGGCTGTCTCTCTGAGCGCTATCGTGAAGAACTTAAAGCCGAAATTCCAGAGGTAGATGCTTTTTATGGTAAGTTTGATTGGGTTAATATAGCAAATGACCTATTCCAAGATAATATATCTACTGAAAAACAACGTATTACCACTACGCCTTCTCATTATGCTTATATCAAAATAGCCGAAGGTTGTAATCGTACTTGCTCATATTGTGCAATACCACTTATCACAGGCAAATATAAATCTCGCACTATCGAATCTATCGTTGAAGAGGTGGAATTATTGGTAGCAAAAGGCGTAAAAGAGTTCCAACTTATAGCGCAAGACTTGACTTTTTATGGCTACGATTTATATAAAACCAATAAGCTTGCCGAATTAGTTCAAACACTTGCTAATATTCCAGGGGTAGAGTGGTTGCGTCTTCATTATGCTTATCCAAACCAATTTCCGTATGAAATATTAGACGTAATGCGCAATAATTCGAATGTTTGTGCATATATGGATGTGGCATTGCAGCATATTTCAGATAATGTTCTTACTTTTATGCGTCGCAACGTAACAAAAGAAGAAACTTATGCTTTTGTGCGTCGTTTGCGTGAAGAAGTGCCAGGCATACACCTTCGTACCACTCTTTTAGTAGGTCATCCAGGTGAAACTGAAGAGGATTTTAATGAATTGATGCAATTTGTTCGAGATATGCGATTTGAGCGTATGGGAGCGTTTGCTTATTCCGATGAAGAGGGTACTTATTCTAATCTTAATTACAAAGATGATGTTCCTCAAGATGTTAAGCAAGAGAGAGTTGATTGCCTTATGGAGCTTCAAGCGCAAATATCAGAAGAGATAAATGCTCAAAAAGTTGGGCAAATTTTCAAAGTAATTATTGATCGTGAAGAAGATGATTTTTATATAGGACGTACCGAATTTGATTCGCCTGATGTTGATGGAGAAGTGTTGATTACCAAGACAAAACAACTGACTATTGGCGATTTTTATCAAGTGAAAATCACAGAGTCGGATATGTATGACCTTTATGCTGAAGTATTATGAATAACAAAGAATTTCAAACAGAATTAGCAAAACGTTTAGGTGTATCACAAAAACGTTCTGCCGAATTAGTGAAAGGGTATGTCGATACGTTAGTGCAGCAATTGTCAGATGCCGATGAGTTGCCATTTTTGTCGATGGGTACGTTTGAAGTTAAGCAAAAAGAGCAACGTGTTATCGTCAATCCTTCATCTAAGAAACGTATGCTTGTGCCTCCAAAATTGGTGTTGAATTTTAAGCCATCAGCAGGGTTAAAAAATAAATATAAAGAAGTGAAATAAGGGAGGGGATTATGGTGAAATTTACAAATTCAAATATATTATCTGCGTTTCGTAAGCAAATGGGGATTTCGAAAGCTGACGAAACTGCTTTTGTTGAGGCTTTTCAATCTACATTCGAAGAGGCTCTTTTGCATGATAAGGTGTTGAAAATAAGTGGACTTGGTACATTTAAGTTAATTCCTGTTGAATCTCGAAAAAGTGTGAATGTTAATACTGGTGAAGAGATTGAAATAGCAGGTCATTATAAACTTACTTTTACTCCAGATGTGACGCTTAAAGATAGAGTAAATGAGCCACTTGCACATCTCGAAACTGTGGAATTAGATGCAGATGTTGTTGAAAATCCAAAAGTAGAGATAGAGATGCACGATACAGCATCTTTAAAAATTGAACAGTCTGCTGATTATTTTGCTCTTCAAGAAGAAAAAGTACAAATACAAGAAGACCCTCTTCAAAAGTTAACAGAACAGGCTCTTGAATTAAAAGATATTTTAGCAGATATACAAGGATTATCTGTTGTTGAAAGTGTACTTTCTGACTCGTCTGACCTATCCGACAAGTCTGACTCGTCTGATAATTCCAACCAATCATCCCAATCCACTTCAATCCAAGAAACTCCAAAGCAATCAGAACCAATCTCGGCTCGTGATATAATTGCAGAAATCAATCGTGAAGATAGTGCTCCAAACAACAAAAATTCAAAACTTTGGATTTGGATTGCGGTTTTTTTAGGACTTTCAATAATTGGTTTATTGGTTTATCAAAATCGAGATTTCTTTGTGTCGTCAGAGGAAGTTGTTGAAACTGTTGATGAGGTAGTAGTGGTAGAAGAATCTTCTGAAAAAGAGAGTTTTAAAGTGGATACTATTGAAGGAGAATCTTCTGATTTCAATTTATCTGATTCGACTGATTTAGTCAATAATGAATCTAAACTTTCAATTTCTAATTCTTTGCTTGACACGACTTCTCTTATCTACTCTGATAAATTTTCGGATATCTTTAATATCAAACGCGAATACACTGAATTTATTGATACAGTTACCCTTAATGAAGGTAGTCGTTTGACATGGATTTCGCTTAAACAATATGGTCATCGCGATTATTGGGTATATATCTATGAGGCAAATCGTGATATCGTTAAAAATCCAAATGCGATTAAAATAGGTACAAAACTTCGTATTCCTAAACTCGCACCTGAATTAATTGATGCAACTAATCCTGAAACTATCGAATATGCACGATATTTGCATGATATTTATGTGAAAAAGTAATAAAACGGGAACTTTTGGGGTTCCCGTTTGTTAAATAAATCTAAAACAAACATTTTTTAACTTATTTGATGCTATTTATTTGCGGTTAAAATGTTAATTTTGCAAATCAAATTAAATATATTGTCTAAAAATTAAACAAAAATATATTATGAGTTTTAATAGCGTTGATATTAGAGAATTAAACGAACGTATCGAGCGTCAAAGTGCGTTTGTCGATGCCCTCGTAATGGGTATGAATCAAACAATTGTCGGACAAAAACACCTTGTAGAATCACTTCTCATTGGGCTTTTGTCTGATGGTCACGTACTTCTCGAAGGTGTACCTGGTTTGGCAAAAACATTGGCAATTAAAACTTTGGCGCAACTTATTGATGCTGACTATAGTCGTATTCAGTTTACGCCTGACTTGTTGCCTGCCGACGTAGTTGGTACAATGATTTATAGTCAAAAAAACGAAAATTTCGACATCAAAAAAGGTCCAGTATTTGCTAATTTCGTGCTTGCAGATGAAATTAACCGTGCTCCTGCTAAAGTGCAAAGTGCGCTCCTCGAAGCTATGCAAGAGCATCAAGTAACTATTGGCGAAGAAACTTTCAAACTTCCTGAACCATTCCTTGTGCTTGCTACTCAAAATCCTATTGAACAAGAAGGTACATATCCACTTCCTGAGGCGCAAGTTGACCGTTTCATGCTTAAAGTGATTATCACATACCCTCAACGTGATGAGGAACGCCAAATCGTAGCAACTCACCTTCGTGGTGGATTCAATCCTGTGAAACCAATTCTCAAAGTTGAAGACATTATCGAGGCTCGCAAAGTGGTGCGTGAGGTTTATATGGATGAAAAAATCGAACGTTATATCGTTGACCTTGTGTATGCTACACGTTTCCCTGAAGAATATGGCTTGAAAGATCTTAAAGGTATGATTTCTTTTGGTGCATCTCCTCGTGCATCTATCAATCTTGCTTTGGCAGCTCGTGCATACGCTTTCATCAAACGTCGTGGCTATGTAATCCCTGAAGATGTTCGTGCTGTGTGTCATGACGTATTACGTCACCGTATCGGATTGTCTTATGAGGCAGAAGCTAACAATATGACTTCTGAGGAAATCATCAACGAAATCCTTAATGCAGTTGAAGTACCTTAGTCAAAAATAGTAGAAAGTAATAAGTAGAAAGTAGAAAGACAAGTGTCTTACGACTTATGACTTATTACTTATGTCTGATTATGGAAACAAGTGAATTATTAAAAAAAGTACGCCGTATTGAGATTAAAACTCGCGGATTGTCAAATAATATCTTTGCAGGCGAATATCACACTGCCTTCAAAGGTAAAGGTATGACATTCTCCGAAGTGCGTGAATATCAGTATGGCGACGAAATACGTACTATCGATTGGAACGTTACAGCTCGTTTTCGCAAACCTTTCGTGAAGGTCTTCGAAGAAGAACGCGAACTCACTGTAATGCTCCTTATTGACGTATCTGCATCGCGTCAGTTTGGTACAATATCTGCTATGAAACAAGATGTTATCATCGAACTCGCAGCAACACTTGCTTTCTCTGCTATTCAAAACAACGACAAAATCGGTGTTATCTTTTTCAGCGATAAAATCGAAAAATTTATACCTCCTCAAAAAGGACGTAAACACATTCTTTATATAATTCGTGAATTGATTGATTTTCAGCCCGAAAGTTCTACTACCGATATCACAAAGGCTTTGCAATATTTCACTAATGTAATTAAAAAACGTTCAACAGCCTTTCTTATAAGTGACTTTATCGACGACCATCTTTCGCAAGATGCACTTACAATCGCCAATCGCAAACACGATTTAGTTGCATTTCAAATTTACGACCGTCGTGATGCCGAACTTCCTGATGTTGGGCTTATTAAGATGAAAGATGCCGAAACTAGCGAGCGTATTTGGGTTGATACATCTTCTCGAAAAGTTAGAATGATGTACAAAAATATTTGGGACGAACGTCGTCTTCGTCTTCAGCAGATGATAAGCAAAGCAGGTGTTGATAGCGTTACAATGGAAGCAAGCGAAGATTATGTAAAAGCCCTAATGCGCCTCTTTAAGATGCGTACCTAAGTTCTCTTACTTATGAAAAGATTACTAATAATATTATTGTGCATCGTGCATTGTGCATTATGCATCGATATAAAATCTCAAGTGGTTGTCTCTGCCGATATTGATTCAGTACAGATGTTCATCGGGCAGCAGGCAAAACTCTCTATACAAGCCATTCAACCACAGGATTATACTTTGCAATTCCCTGTTTTTTCTGACACAGTTGTCTCTAATTTAGAGTTAGTTTCTACTCTTAAGCCTGATACTGTGTTGTTAGACAACGAGCGATTGCAAGTTACTAATAGTTACATCGTTACATCTTTCGATTCTGCGTTGGTTTATATATCTGGTTTTGATGTGCTTGCAGGTGAAGATGTCTATACTACTAATCCATTGTCAATCAAAATAGTAGATATGCCTATTGATACTACTCAACAGGCTATTACAGATATAAAAGATGTTTATAATCCACCGATTGATTGGATGTTTTATTTCACTATTGTAGGCTCTATTCTTTTGGCAATACTCTTACTCGCAATTGTGCTTTATTTGGTTAATAAATATCTCAAATCTCGTGAAAATAAAGGAGAAGAAGAGGTTGTTGAACCAATCGATCCTCGTAAAGCTCATGAAATTGCATACGAAGAATTAGAATTATTAAAGCAAAAACAACTTTGGCAAGCTCAACAATTTAAGGCTTATTATACTGAACTTACAGAAATTCTTCGTCGCTATATATCAAATCGTTACAACATTGATGCGATGGAGCAAACCTCTGATGAGGTAATGACTGAATTCCGTCAAAATAAAGAACTTCGCGACAAAAAAGAAGAAATAAAACTATTGGCTGATGTATTGCAACTTGCCGACTTAGTCAAATTTGCTAAGTGGCAACCTCTCCCTGACGAATGTGAACGCTCATTCCATCAAGTCACTCAATTCATCGACCAAACAAAAGAAGTTGAACCTGAAATAAAAAACGAGCGTAGCGAGTAAGTCTTGCTACTCGCTACTTGTTACTTGCTACTAAAAATATGCTTTTCAACAATCCCGAATATCTCTGGTTACTATTGGTGCTTGTGCCGATGATTGCTTGGTATGTTTTTAAACAATATCAAGCTGATGCAAGTTTGCAAGTATCTTCAACCGAGCCATTTCATAAAATGCCTAAAACACGCAAACACTATCTTTTTCATCTTGTGTTTGCCCTTCGTTGTGCGGCATTGTTTTTTCTCGTAATTGCAATCGCACGACCTCAATCTACTAACAGTTTTCGTAGCGAATCTACCGAAGGTATTGACATCATGTTGTCGCTCGATATTTCAGGTACTATGTTAGCTGAAGACTTGAAACCTAATCGTTTAGAGGCAGCCAAAGAGGTGGCAACTAAATTTATTGCTGACCGTCCTGACGATAATATCGGTTTGGTTGTATTTGCTGGCGAAAGTTTCACACAATGTCCGCTTACTACCGATCATGGTGTACTCATCAATCTTTTGAATGCCGTTCAATTTGGCGTTATCGAAGATGGTACAGCTATTGGACTTGGACTTGCCAATGCTGTTAATCGTATTAAAGATAGTCAGGCGAAGTCAAAAGTAATTATTCTTCTCACCGATGGTTCAAACAATCGTGGCGATATTGCCCCTCTTACAGCGGCAGAAATTGCTAAAAAGTTCGGTATTAGAGTATATACTATTGGTGTTGGTAAACAAGGTATGGCGCCTTATCCATTTCAAACTCCTTTCGGCATACAATATCAAAACGTACCTGTCGAAATCGATGAAGATGTATTGCAACAAATTGCAAAAATGACAGGTGGTAGCTATTTCCGTGCTACTGATAATGCCTCTCTTGGTGCTATTTATGGCGAAATTGACCAAATGGAAAAAACAAAACTTCAAGTACGTGAATATAAAAAACGTAACGAAGAATTTTTTCCTTATCTACTCACAGCATTCTTATTACTTGTCATAGAAATTCTAATCCGCAACACAATTCTTCGTCGTTTACCTTAAAATAGGGAACAAGGAACGAGGAATAGGGAACAAGGAATAGGGAACAAGGAATAAGGAATAATAGATAACAGATAAAAATATATTGAAAGCAAGGTAACCCACTATTCTCCCCATGTTTTAGGGGGAGTCCCCGAGGGGGGAGGGGTTAAAATTCTCAACTTTCAACTTTCAACTTTCAAAAGTATGCGTTTCGCAAATCCACATATATTTTGGCTTATAGCGGTAGTCGTTGCACTGATTGCTATATTTATCTATGGAGTTTACATTCAACGTCGTAAACTTCGTCGTTTTGGTAATGTCCAGTTATTAAGCACACTCATGCCTAACGTTTCATATATTCGTCCTCAAGTTAAGTTCTATATGTTGGCAGTGGCATTGATATTGCTTGTATTTGCATTGGCTCGCCCACAAGTTGGCTCTAAATTAGAGAAAAGAAAAACCGAAGGTATCGAAGTTATGATAGTGCTCGATGTTTCCAATTCTATGTTGGCTACTGATGTTGCTCCGTCTCGACTCGAAAATGCCAAAATGATGCTTTCGAAACTCATAGACCAAATGCCTGATAATAAGGTTGGTTTGATTGTCTTTGCAGGTGATGCCTTCGTGCAACTTCCTATTACTGCCGATGGTGTCTCGGCTAAGATGTTCTTATCTAATATAACTACCAAATCTGTTCCTAATCCAGGTACTGCTGTTGGTACTGCTATCGATTTGGCAATCAAATCTTTTGGTGAAGAGAATAAAGATAAAGGACGTACTATTATTTTGCTTACCGATGGTGAAAACCATGAAGATGATGCCATTGCAGCCGCAAAATTGGCTCGTGAAAAAGGCATTATGGTTAATGTCGTAGGTTTTGGTTCGCCTCAAGGTGCGCCAATTCCAGTGCAAGGTACAATGTCGTTTTGGAAAGATAAAGAGGGTAATGTCGTAGTCTCTAAACTTAATGAGCAAATGGGGCAACAAATCGCACAAGCAGGTGATGGAGTTTACGTTCGTGCCGATAATTCAAATATTGCTTTGCGTACTATTTCAAAACAATTATCTCAAATACAAAAAGGTGAAATTCAAACAACTGCTTTTGCCGATTATGCCGATAAATTCTATATTTTTGCATGGATAGCATTCTTTATTCTTGTTGTAGAGTTCTTTATCCTTAATCGTCAAAACAAACAGTTGAATAAATATAAGTGGTTTTAAGCAATGAAAAGATATATTATTTTGATATTTATGCTTTTACCGATGTTGGCACTATTTGCTCAAAAAGAGAGCCGTAATGTCAATAGTGGTAATAAACAATATAAGAAAGAGAAGTTTGTTGAGTCTGAAGTAGAGTATCGTAAAGGCTTAGAGCAAAACAACTCAAGCTTTTCTGCTAATTTCAATCTCGGTGATGCTCTTTATCGTCAAGAAAAATATGAAGATGCAGCTGAGCAATTCGAAAAGGCAGCTGCGCTCGCTGGCGATAATAAAGAGCGTATCGCAGCCGCTCATCATAATAGAGGCAATTCGTTGCTTCAAACTCAAAAGTTTGCAGAAGCAATAGATGCTTATAAAGAGGCTTTGCGTCATAATCCTGAAGATCACGACACTCGCTATAATCTTGCTTATGCTAAGCGAATGTTGCAGCAACAACAACAGCAGCAACAGCAACAACAAAATCAGCAACAAGAGCAAAAGCAAGAGGAGCAAAAACAAGATCAACAGCAACAACAGGAGCAACAAGAACAGGAACAACAACAGCAAGAGCAGCAACAAACTCAACCTCAAGAGCAAGGTATGTCGAAAGAGAATGCTGAGCAAATCCTCCAAGCTCTACAAGAAGACGAAAAACAAACACAAGAAAAAGTAAAAGAGCAACAAGCTCAAAAAGCAAAACGCTACCGCGTTGAAAAAGATTGGTAATTATATAGTTTAGAGATTATAGTAGAGACGCAATATATTGCGTCTTGATTGGTAGAGTGTTTGATGTTAGAACTAAAGCCTTTGAGCTTTTGACGATAAAAATAATAACCTCGTAGAGGTGACAGAGAAAGGTAACAATAAGTTTGTATGTATACGAATTGGATTGAAATTGTAGAAACATTACAATCATATGTTAATAAAAATTCAATAGAATCGGAATATCAAAAGGAGATTGAGAATTGTTTAAAAATATTAGGTTGGAAAAAATCCAATAATACAATGCAATCTCAGTTTCAATTGCCCATTGGTAATGGAAATTATATACGTATTGACATTGTTTTGAATTCTATTTTACCTATTGAAATTAAAAGACCAAGTAATATTTGTTCAGTGAAACAGGAGAGTCAATTGATGTCATATATGCGTCAATTACGTTCTAATGTAGGATTATATATAGGTGAAAATATACAATTATTTTATGATAATCCAAATGATAAGGATTCTGCGATATCTGTTTTTAAAGTTAATTTGTCTGAAGATGATATAAATGGTGTAACTATATGTGAATTATTGGATTTTAAGAATTTTGATATACAAAAACTCGAAGATTTTTGTCAAAAACGTTATGATGAAATGGTTATTTATAAAAAATTTCAACAATGTTTTACTGAGTTTTTTTCTGTTTCAAACGTAAATAAAAATATTCAAAATTTAATAAAAGATAAATTTATTAGAGATGGCTTTGATGAAGACTTGGTAGATAGTGAATTACAAAAATTTACTGTTAATGTTCAAAGAAATGATTCATCTTTTATAACATCAAAAGTAAAGTCTCAGGGGGAAAAGTTAGATATAGAATCTACTATTTGTAAAAGAGAAGATGCTGATATAGTTTATTTATTTAATGGTAATTTATATAAAAAAAATAAATCAGGTTATGGGATTGGTCGGTTAGTACTAGATGTTATAAAACAATTTGTTAAAGATAATCCGAATATAACGTTAGAACAACTTAATGTATGTTTCCCTGCAGAGTTATGTTATTATAAAAGTTATAATGCTTTTATTGTTGAAAAGGAACGTATTGAAGAAGGGGATAAAAAAAGATTTTTTTTGAAAGAAAAAGATATTATAGTATTGCAAGATTTAAAAAAAATAACAGTAAGTAATCAATGGGGGGATGAAAACTATTTAAAAAGATATTTTCAAAGTTTTCTTGAAAAAGCAAGGGAATATTACCCTATATATGAAAAATGATTTTTTATGTATACTGCAAAATATTGGTAATTATGAACTTTAAAAGGATATTTATATTTTATATAGCACTTTTCACCTCATTAGCCTTATTTGGCGATGAAGTGAAATTTACAGCTTCTGCACCGCAACGTGTTATTGTTGGTCAACCATTTCAATTGGTTTTATCTATAAATGAGAATGGTAAAGACCTTCGTTTGCCTGATGTTAAAGGATTTGAAATTATTGCAGGTCCATATACCTCTACAAGTAGTAGCACATCGTGGGTGAATGGTAAAATGACTTCATCTAAAGAGGTTCGTTACACCTATACTTTGTTGCCTCAAAAAGAGGGTGATTTCCAAATTCAACCTGCGACTATTGTTGTAAAAAAGGAGAAGTATTATTCTAATGTTCTTAATATAAAAGTATTACCAGAAGATAAAACGTCTCAATCGCAACAACAAGGAAACTCGCAATCTGGACAAATTCGTCAATCTCAATCAATTACGGCTGATAATCTTTTTATTCGTCCTATTGTCTCTCGTACAAAGGTAAAGGAGCAGGAGGCTTTACTTCTTACCTATAAATTATATGCTCGTGTCGATGTAACTAATATTCAATCTCCTAAATTTCCTGATTTTAAAGGCTTTTTAGTGCAAGAAATTGAGTTGCCACAAGATCGCACAATGCAACCTGATAATTATAATGGTGTAAATTATTATACATACGATTTGCGTAAAGTATTGTTGTTTCCTCAAGAAACAGGTAAAGTTACTATCGAGCCGATGACGTGTGATGTAATTGTGCGTGTACGTTCTGCACAACAACGGCCTCGTAGTTTCTTTGATGATTTCTTCGATACTTATCAAGAGGTTTCAAAAACTGTTACTACTTCAAAAGTTAATCTCACAGTAGAGCCTTTACCACAACCGAAACCTGCTGATTTTTCGGGTGTTGTCGGCAAGTTGTCTTTATCTACTAAAGTTTCTGCTACCGAAGTAGAGGCTAACCAGCCTATTACAATTACACTCAAATTGCAAGGTGCTGGCAATCTTAAAATGCTTAAAAATCCTACTTTGCAATTCCCTCAAGACTTTGAAACATACGAACCTAAGTCTACTAATAATTTTACAACAGGTAACACAGGACTCTCTGGTTCAAAAACTATTGAATATCTTGTTATTCCTCGCCATGATGGTGATTTTGTGATACCTGCAACTACAATTAGTTATTTCGATGTAGCATCTGATTCTTATAAAACTTTATCTACCGACGCAATAAATATTCGTGTTAATAAAGGTGCTCAAACCGTATCTAATTCGCCTGTAGTAACCAATTTCACTGGACAAGAGAAGGTCGAAGTTTTGGCAACAGATATTCGTTATATCAGTACTGTAACTCCAAATCTTCGTCCTGCTGAACGTTTTATTGCTGGTACGCTATTATTCTGGTTGTTTTACATTGTTTCTTTGGTTGTTACAGTAGGACTTATTATTATTTTCCGCAAACAAGCTCGCGACAATGCTAATGTTGCTTTGATGCGCAATAAGAAAGCAAACAAAGTAGCACGTCGTCGTCTTAAAGTAGCAGAACGTGAATATAAAGTAGGTAATAAAGATGCATTTTACGATGAAATCCTTAAAGCACTTTGGGGTTATTTGTCAGATAAATTGTCAATCCCTGTTAGCGAACTTAACAAAGATAATATCTCTCTTCGTTTGTCGCAACGAGGTGTCTCTGAGGAAGTGATAACTGAGTTTATGAAGCTTCTCAACGATTGTGAGTTTGAACGTTATGCGCCTATCGGTGACAAACAATCGGCAATGGATCATGCCTTCAATGAAACTATCAAATTTATTTCAACCTTCGAAAATACAATTAAGAAGTAAATTGATAATTTAATATGTTTTCTTGTCTTCTTGTTAAAAAAATAAAATAGAATGAAAAAGATATTTTTACTATTAATTGTGCATTGTGCATTACTCCCTGCGGTCGTGATTTTTGCTTCGCTCGGCAATCCAAGCAACCTTGATTGCTCTCGCTTATCGCAAAAATTGTGCATTGGGTTTTCTTCATTGAATGCTCAAACCACTCTCGATGGTGGTTGGAAAAAAGCAGAGGAGTTATATGCTGCTAAACAATATGTTGAGGCTGCTGATGCGTATGCCGAAATGTTCCAATATGGCGAATCTGCTACACTATATTATAACTATGCCAATGCGCTTTACAAGTCCAATCAAATAGGTTTGGCTATTCTCAATTATGAGCGAGCTTTGCGTCTTGACCCTACAAATGAGGATATAAAATTCAATCTTGAATTTGTAAACAAGATGAAGACTGATAAGATAGAACCACTTGAAAAATTCTTCATGTCAGAATGGTTAGATGCCTTGGGTCGATTGTTCACATCAAACGAGTGGGCATACGCAAGTATCATTAGTTTCATTGTCATGCTTGTTTTAGTGTTGCTTTATCTTTTTGGTCGCAAGGTATGGTTGCGTAAAACAGCATTTTTCTCTGCTTTCTTCTTGTTATTGTTTTCTATCGTTACAATGGTTTATGCTTTCAAAATAAAGAATCTTGTAGAGAATAATCCAGAAGCGATAGTTCTTGCTGGTACGGTTTCAGTAAAAAGTAGTCCTGATGATAGTGGTACAGAGGTATTTGTTATTCACGAAGGTACCAAAGTCAATGTACTTTCAACACTCTCTACTTGGTCAGAAGTACGTCTTGCTGATGGCAATGTAGGTTGGCTCCAATCATCTACAATCGAAAAAATTTAAGAAAGTACAAAGTAGTAAGTAGAAAGTAGTAAGACAAAAGTCTTACGACTTACGACTTATTACTTATTACTTATTACTTATTACTTATTACTGAAAATGTTTCTTTTTACTTTTGATAAAAATATCACTTTAGCAATAAATAGTTGTCATAGTCCATTCTTTGACAACTTTTTCTATATCTATACACAAACTTGGACGTGGCTACCTGCTATTGTTGTTCTGCTTGTATGGATGTGGCGCAAGTGGGGCATTCGTTCTTTGTATGTTGTGGCTTGTATAGCTTTGTGTATATTATTGTCTGACCAAATATCTTCATCGTTATTAAAACCATTAGTGGCACGTTTGCGTCCAACTCATAATCCAGAAATAGCCGATATGATTCATACTGTTAATGGCTATCGTGGCGGATTATATGGTTTCGTATCATCGCATGCTGCTAATGCTGCTACTTTTGTTACCTTTACAGCATTATTATTCCGTAATCGAATCTATACGATTTTACTCTCATTATGGGCATTTCTAACAGCTTATTCGCGAGTCTATCTTGGCGTACATTATGTAGGAGATGTTTTTTGTGGCGCATTAATAGGTGTTTTAGTGGGAGTAGTGGTGTACGTTATATTTAATAAAACTTTATATTCTAAACTATAATTTTTATACTTTTTATGTTTTGTAGCATGTTTTGAAAAATAATTGTAAAATTATTTGGCAGTATAAAAAAAAAGTCTTACATTTACAACATCAAATAAATTAAACTTAATACTAATCTCTAATACTTATTTATTATGACTAAAACAATCACATTTAACGAATTGCGTCGTATTAAAGATTCATTGCCTGATGGTTCAATGCAACGTATTGCCGACGAATTAGGTCTTTCTGCAGAAACTGTACGTAATTATTTCGGTGGTCACAACTACCAAGACGGTTCTGGTTGTGGCGTTCATATCGAACCAGGTCCTGATGGTGGTATGGTACAATTGGATGATACAACTATTCTTGAAATGGCTCAAAAAATCTTAGAAGAAACACACTAAGAATAGACGCATTACAATAAAATAAACGAGGATTACAAATAGCAATATTAGTAATCCTCGTTTATTTTACTTAGGAATTAGGAGTTGGGAGTGAGGTGTGAATAGTTAGGAATTAGTAATTTTCAACTTTCAATTTTCAACCTTCAACTCGATTACGCTTATTTCTGCAGGCATGCCTAATCTGAATGGAATTCCTACGTATCCTAATCCACGTGATACGAATAGGTATTGATTGCCTTCTTGATATAATCCATCCCATTGGTCGAAAATCCATTGTGATGGCGACCATTTGAATCCATCTAAATCAATACCCATTTGTGCTGAATGAGTATGTCCCGAAAGTGTTAAGTCAATATATTTGTATTTGTCGCTAACCACTTCTTCCATCCAATGATTTGGGTCGTGAGATAATAGAATATTGAATTGCGCAGGCTCAAATCTCTCTGTGGCTTCTGTCAAATCTCCGTAACGTGGGAATGGTGGTTTACCGCAGTTTTCGACGCCAATAATACCTATAGTAGCGAGTAGCGAGTCGTGAGTAGCGAGATTTAACCCCTTTTGCTCCGCTTGTTGCGGACGCACGAGCCGTGCGTCCCTACAGATAGGGGGACAATATATGGCGCTATCGTTCAAAAGCACAAATCCTACACGTCTGTAGGCTTCGTATGCAGCTATAAGGTTTGCGTGTTTAGCCTCTTCTGATTCCCATTTGCTATAATCGCCATAGTCGTGATTGCCCATTACGGCATAGCGTCCGAGAGGAGCCTTTATCGAAGTAAATAGTCCATCTAATCCATCTGCTTCTGCTGCAGTTAGATTCATCATATCGCCAGTGCAGACAAGTATATCAGGGTTGATTTCGTTTAATTTTGTTACTATTTTTTCAAGATAACTATCACGTGGTGATAGATTGCCAAGATGTAAGTCGGTGATATGTGCAATGCGTATTCCGTTAAATTCTTTTGGTAGATTTTTTGAATAAATTGTTACTTCTCGCACTTTGATACAGTGGCGAGTAGCCATGCCTATAATAAGTCCTAATGCTACAATTATAGCCATTATAGCACCGATATAGTGCAGAGTTCTACAACTCTTTTTAGTGAATAGTTTTACTATTTTGTCAAGTATATAAAATAGCGCATATATATTAGTAGGTAGGATAGTGAGAATAAAACTCCATAAAGCCCATTGCATTACTTTGAAATCTAACATTCCAGAGCGTGTTGCGAATTGTAGTAGAATGAATAGTAATATCAGCATTGTGGGAATAGCATACGCTGCTACAATACCGCCAGTTACAGCACGCTTTTGTTTCAGCACATGGCGCGAATATAGCACACTTGGCAGGAATGCCATTACAACAATTATGATTAGAACGGGGATGAAACGCATATTTCAGTTAGGAGTTAGAAGTTGGGAGTGAGGAGTTATTATGTAGGTGTTGTTTGTTGATATTTTATAACGCAAATATAGATAAAATATTGTAATTGGGGATGTTAAAAAATAATAAAAACGGCTACTTGATTAAATTCTTGTAGCCGTTATTTTTTTTCTATTGTTTTATGAATTTTGTTGTTTTGTTGCCGCATTTTATTATATAAATCCCAGAAGGTAAGTTGAAAGTTGAAAGTTGTAGAGACGCAATATATTGCGTCTGTACAATAGTTGAGAGTTGTAGTTGTCCGTGGAGATTGTAAATGCTGATTTCTTCGCCTTCTTCGACACCTTCGATGTAAAGGATGTCGCGACAAGGATTTGGATAAGTAAGGAGTGAGGAATTAGGAGTGAGGAGTGATTCGATACTGGTTTCTTCTTTTATTGGGCGGATTGTGATTTGGTCGAGTCCGAAATAGAAAGTTGTATTTGACCCCCAATCGCCTATGTCGGTTGTTTCCATTGTGAAATAGATACTTTTCACTGCTCCGAGTGATGTCAAATCCATCCATGCCCAATCATTGTTCACAAACCATTTGGTCGAATCTTCATCGCGATAGTCAGCCATGTAGTAAACCACTGTGCCACAATCTTCTCCCTCTGCATTAACTCCGTGTGCTGTAAGTGTACAATAATCGCCACGAGTGAATTTGCGAGCATACATAAATCCGTCAACAATACATTTTGTTGTGTATGGCGAGTTGCAGACATAGCATCCAACCGCTTCAATTTCATCGGCATGAGTGAATTCAATTTCGCAAATATGGCCTTGAATCGAATTTTCAGTGTATTCAGCATAGTAGCCAAGAATATATGGTGTGCCTTTGCCCGCAACGCCACCGCCTGCCATCACACCCCATTGGTGGTCAGGGTAAAAAGATTCGTGCGATAATAAAGTATCTTGACTACGTGAGATAGTGAACCCTTCCCATGATGTACCATCCCAACTATTGCCTGAACGGAGGTGTGAGAACGAGAATGTACCATTGCCAAATGATTGATATTCTGTGCTATCGTTGAGTGTTTTATTCCATACATCCGACTCGTTGAATTTAATATTTTGGTCTGCAATCATACCGTTTAGGTCGAATACAATCTTATCATTAACTTCGATTGTCTCATTGTGAAGAGCGCGAATAGCTGATATTTCGGTACTTGCTTCGCCTATTTGTCCGTGGTCAACAGCAATTGTGCCTGTATGTATGCGTATGAAGTCAATTGCTTCAATATCAACTTTATTACCCTCTGTATCAACAGCCCAATTTATATCGAAACTGCAACCTGCTTCGTCAGAATTAGGTTGATTGTCTGCATAACCCCATTCGAATGGAGCAAGGCGGAAGTATGAGCCATCGCCCTTTTCATCTATTGCATTGTCAGGCAAAAGTGTACCTCTTAATGTTAGACTATCAGCATCAATCCAAGTAGGGTAGTAAGGTTGTTTGTGAGTTATATTCTTTGTTAGCCAACCGCTATTGCCTTGACTATCAGACCAACGTATATACTCTTCGATAGCTTCTTCTGAAGCATCGTTTTCAGCAGTTGGACGATAGTAGGTTATTTCGTAGTTTTTTGTTGAGCGAGCATATTCGCTACCTGCGATTTCGTACCAGCGGTCGTCAGCAATACCATTTTGGTTGGCATCGCGACTTACCATCACAACACCCGGTTCGGCACTGGTTTCAAAGGCATTGCCGAGAATTATGAAGTCGTTGCCCTCTATGTTGGCAAGTGGAGTATCGAATTTAACTATCATATAACCACCAAAAGCTCCAAGACTAATCATTGAGCCACGTTCGAGGTTTTGTTGAGCCTTTTGAAGAACATCGTCTTTCGATTCAATGATAGGCAATGTGTTTACAAATTGTCCCGGAGCAGGGCAGTATTCAATTACTGATACTTTGTTTTCTGCAAAACAAAGGGTGCATAATAAAATGCAGAGTAGAGTTGATGTTAGATGTTTCATATTTTATATTTTTAGTAGTAGAGACGCAATAATATTGCGTCTCTACACGAGTAGTGAGACTACAAGTGTCGCTTTTATTATTAAATTTACGATTAATTTATGATGATTTACGTTCATTAAAATTATGTTCTTATGTACTTCTGTCTTTCTATTATTTAATTATTATCGAATTTGGATTCAATCCGATTTCGTTGAGGCGAAATTTCAATTCTCCATTGCGGTTGAAGCAAAGCACATCGCCCCACAATACATAGTTATATGCTTCCATGATATATAAATCTCCATTTTCGGGATTTATAGTCATGCCGAAGGGAGTTTCGAGTTCAGTTCCGTCGGTGATAAAATTGTCATTCACTACTTGGTCAGTAAGGCAATCAAATACCTTAATCCATTGCTCTCCGCTCTTGTAATTGTAACTATACATATATGCTAAGTCGTTATGTATCACCATTTGCAGAGGATGTAAATCGGTGAATGTTTCTACTACGGTGTCTATTTCGCTATCGATTTTGTGTAGCATATAGTCTTCCTCATCATAGTCGCCACGAGTGATTACATACACATCGCCTTCGCTATCGGCTATTATCGAGCCAGGGTTTAGACCTACTGCTATGCGGCGTATCTCTTTGAAACTCACTAAATCAACCACACTTACCGAATTGTCGTAGAATGGATTATCTAATCCGCCTGAGTTGCTGACATATAATTTGTTATTGCATACAATCAAGTTGTCGGGATTGTTGCCACATCGAGTCCAGCCATCTATTTCTAACGAAGCAGTGTCGATACGTGCCACCCAACCATCGAAGCAGGTCAAATATGCTTTGTCTTGATAGAAAGTTACATATCGAGGTTGTCGTGCAACGCCATTTTCGTTGAATAGAGGTATCTGTTTTATTGATTTACAACTGTTTGCATCTAATATTTCCAATTGGCTTGAAATATTCACTGGGATATAAATTTTTGCACCATATTGTTTCATATCGTTGCCCGTATCTCCAATTCCGCGTCCGTTTACGGTTGTGAAATAGTCGTAGTCAATCTCTCCTGTCTGCAAGTTTACCTTTGCTAATGTGCTGTTATTCATATTGAATAACCCTTCGTTGAGCACTAATAACGATGTTGTCTCAGTTGAATCGTTCCACATAGGCTCACGCGGCACGTCATACATATCGTTGCAACTCACTAAGAGTATAGCAGTCAATATTATAATGTAATTCTTCATTATTTTATTTTTTAATTAGACAGAATGACTTAAAGACAAAAAAGATTTTAGATATGATACTTTAAGTTACATTTGTTTAATATGTCTTTGGTGTCGAGATTTTGCATAGCAAAAGCGAGACCATTATGAATAAAAAGAAATATGTTCTTATGTCATTCTGTCTAAAAGATATTAAAATTTCCAATATAGGGTTCCACGCCAACTGCGACCAGGCATAGGGAAATAGCGCACAACGCAGTAATTCACGTTAGTCAGATTCAGACACTCTATATTTACTCCTATTTTGTGTTCGTTTTTTATATCAAATTCGTGACTTGCCGACAGACTATGGTCGAAATAACCTTCTACACGATTTTCTTTATAATTCTGATTTACAGCATATCGATGTCCGCTCCATACAAGCGAATAGTTCAATGAAAACCAAGGAGTTTTAATGCCTGCTTTGCCCGAACCGGATATTCGTGGGGTGTATGGAATTTGGTGACGATAGTCGCGGTCAGTGGGGTTAGTTACGTTGAGTGCACGATTGTAAGTGTATGTAGCACCGAGAGTTATGGTTAATTCTTCGCAAGGTACAACTTCTAAGTCTCCCGTAAAATCTAATCCTGTAATTGATACATGTCCATAGTTGAGCATAGTCCATGTGTAGATATTTTTTGTTGGGTATGCCACTATTTTATTGCGTACATCGTTGTGATAAACATCGCATGCCACTGACAGAAGCGGAACGTATTTAGTTATTGCGCGTTGATAGGTGATGCCGATATTGTATTGGTTTGTGGTTTCGGGCAGCAAATCGCGATTGCCCACTTTGCCATAGTATAGGTCGTTGAATGTAGGCAGACGGAATATGTTTTTATAGAATACTCGGATGCGAAAGTCTTCACTCTCAATAGGTTTGAATGCTACACTTGCGTATGGCGACGCCTTGAATCTTTGTTCTGCGGCATTGCCGTTTTCCACTTTATCTTTTACTGCAGTGAGCAATACGCTGGCTGTAGCAGTAACCCAGTTGTTTACATATTTACCAGCTATAGCGGTTAGCGAAAGGTAGCGTATAGGAGTTGCAAAATCCACTAAATCAGCTGATAGCGTGTTGATTATTGCGTCTTGCGATAGGTTGAATGATAAGCACGACAAAGGGCGATAGAGTACAGCACCGCTCAAATAATACTCGTTTTGAGTGTATTTGCTTTCATCCTTACCCTCTGAGCCGAGATACATTGGGTCGAGATAGTGAGTGAATGAATAGTTGTATTTTGCATTAAGTTGTAATGCTACTATATTATCGAAATTTCGCTCATAATGCCCTTGAATGAAAGCTGAGCGGTCCCAAATGCGTTGACTGCTGAAATTCAGAGTATTGTAGAATATTGTAGCACCAGGCAATCCTCGTTCTGATTGATAGTAATAACCTTTTACATAGCCACTTTGCACTGAGTCAGAGCCATATAATGCCATTTCGGTACGCAAATTCTTAACATCTGTATTCTCTCGCATCTCAATTGAGGTACTATCGCCTTTGTATTCTCCCCCTGTATTAGGGGGAGTACCCGCAGGGGGAGATGGTGTATTTCCATATTGCATCACATACGGGTATCGTCCGTAAGCCGACATCCATTCGCCACTTGCGGTTATTGAGAGATGTTTGTTCAATTTACCAGCAATATATAAGGTTGGATTTATTAGACCGAATGAACCTCCTTTTATTTGCACTTTGCCATTTACTGCGCTTTTCTTAAATCGAGGAGCCAAAGTTGTGATATTCAGTACAGCAGCCGAGGCGTATTGTCGTGCAGGTTGGAAAATTTGGTCGCTTTGTCCGTTCGAGAGCGACACCATATCTATATTGTCGAGCGAGAAACGGCTAATATCTATCTGTCCATTTTGGGCATCACTTACAGCAATCCCATCGTAACTCACAGCCGTATGGCTTGCTCCAAGACTACGCACCGATACCGTTTTCAATCCGCCTATACCGCCATAATCTTTCACCATCACGCCGCTAAAATGTTTTACAGCATCAGCCACCTGTATTGCATTTAATCCCTCAAGAGCCTCGCCTGTAAGTATTTGAAGTGGAGCAGTGGCGCGAGATTCTTTACCTTTGTGGTTGGTGGTAACAATGACTTCTTCGAGGTCGTGAGTTTTTGTACTATCTGACGCGTCCGACAAGTCTGACCAGTCCGCCACGTCCGATAAAATCTGCCCATAACACTCCATACCTACACCAAAAAGCATAAGTATCAACATAATACATACAAAGTGGGAAGAGTGTTTCATTAACGATTTATGTTAGTGCCTTTCCTCGAAGCACGGATTAAACATAAGTGGACAGTGGTAGGTCTTCTGACTTGTCTATTTTATAACACACCTTCCCAAATTAGAGTGGAGATGAACTCTCGCGCCTCAATTCAGTGGTTTTTGTGCTATAATTGAGTATAATCTTATTTATTGAGACGCAATATATTGCGTCTCTACTCAAATATAGACTTACAGCAGCGGGACTGTTCAGGACTTTCACCTGATTCCCTCTTAGTTGCCCAATAGGGCAAACCATTGCCTTAAAAATACGATGCAAAGTTATATAAAAAATGGCAATATACCAAAAAAAATAGATAAATTCTTGTATATATAAGAATGAGTTGTATGTATGTCATTTTGGCTGATAAATATTTAATATTCAGTCAAAATGACATTTTTGCTATTTTGCATGGTATTTGATGCTTTAATAGTAGATCTTATTGAGTTTTATAGAACCTATAAAGTTTATAGGATCTATATAACTTTCAACTTTCAATTTTCAACTTTCAACTCTAAACTGAATAACTATGACTACAAACAGAAATAATCAATCGGAAAATGCATATCAAGCTCTTAGTAGATATGCTATCAATCTCAATGAACGCGCTCGCAGTGGTAAACTTGACCCTGTGATTGGGCGTGATGATGAGATTCGTCGTGTGTTGCAAATTCTTTCGCGACGCACAAAAAATAACCCTATTCTTGTGGGTGAACCTGGTACAGGTAAAACTGCTATTGCCGAAGGTTTGGCTCACCGTATCGTGCGTGGTGATGTGCCTGAAAATCTTCGTTCTAAACAAATCTTTTCACTCGATATGGGTGCCCTTATTGCAGGTGCTAAATATCAAGGTGAATTTGAAGAACGACTTAAAGCAGTTGTAAACGAAGTGATTAAAGCCGATGGTGAGATAATTCTCTTTATCGACGAAATCCATACCCTTGTGGGTGCAGGCAAATCGTCGGGTGCGATGGATGCAGCTAATATTTTGAAGCCAGCATTGGCTCGTGGCGAATTGCGTGCTGTCGGAGCAACTACGCTTGATGAATTCCAAAAATATTTCGAGACCGATAAGGCTCTTGAGCGTCGTTTTCAGATGGTTATGGTCAATGAGCCAGATGAGGCGGCTACTATTTCGATATTGCGTGGTTTGAAAGAACGCTACGAAAATCACCACAAAGTGCGTATCAAAGATGATGCTATTATTGCGGCAGTAGAACTTTCGACTCGTTATATTACAGACCGATTCTTGCCAGATAAAGCCATTGACTTGATTGATGAGGCAGCGGCAAAATTGCGTCTTGAAGTGGATTCGGTGCCAGAAGAGTTGGATACTATAGAGCGTAATATCAAGCAGTTGGAGATTGAACGCGCAGCTATTAAACGTGAAAATGATAAGGCAAAACTCGAACAACTCAATACGGAAATATCTTCACTCAAAGCTGAAAGTGAAAAAATGCGTGAGAAGTGGAGTAGCGAGAAGGAGCAAATCAATGCTATTCAACAAAATAAGATTGAAATTGAGCAATTGAAATATGAGGCAGAACGAGCTGAGCGTGAGGGTGATTATGGTCGTGTAGCTGAGATTCGTTATGGTAAAATCAAAGCGGCAGAACAAGCAATCGAAACGGCTAAAATTCGACTTGCCGAGCTTCAACAAGGTCATGCGATGATTAAGGAAGAGATTGATGCTGACGATATTGCCGATATTGTATCGCGTTGGACAGGTATCCCTGTGCGCAAGATGATGCAGAGCGAAAAAGACAAACTCCTTCATCTCGAAGATGAATTGCATAAACGCGTTATTGGTCAGGATGAGGCAATTGTGGCAGTGTCGGATGCTATTCGTCGTAGTCGTGCCGGATTGCAAGACCCAAAACGACCTATCGGTTCATTTATTTTTCTTGGAACAACAGGTGTGGGTAAAACCGAATTGGCTAAGGCATTGGCTGACTATTTGTTCGATGACGAAAATATGATGACTCGTATTGATATGTCTGAATATCAGGAGAAATTTGCTGCAACACGTCTTATTGGAGCTCCTCCTGGATATGTGGGTTATGACGAAGGAGGTCAGCTCACAGAGGCTATTCGCCGTAAACCATATTCAGTGGTGCTTTTTGACGAGATTGAAAAAGCTCACCCTGATGTATTTAATGTGTTGTTGCAAGTGCTTGACGATGGGCGACTTACGGATAATAAAGGTCGTGTGGTTAATTTCAAAAACACTATTATTATCATGACATCAAATCTCGGTTCGCAACTAATTCGTGAAAATTGCGAAAATCTTACAGATAAAAATCGTGAAGAGGTGTTGGAAAATACTAAAAATGAGGTATTTGAATTGCTTAAGCAGACTATTCGTCCAGAGTTTTTGAATCGTATTGACGAACTCATAATGTTCACTCCATTGCAAGAATCAGAAATTCGTGATATTGTAGAGTTGCAAATCAAACAAGTGCAAAAACTCCTTGAGCGTAACGGAGTGAAACTCGAGGTCACTCAGTCGGCAGTCGATTTGTTTGCTCGTGAAGGTTATGACCCTCAATTTGGTGCTCGTCCAGTGAAACGAGTGTTACAACGAATGTTGCTTAACGAACTTTCAAAACAAATCATAGCAGGAACAATCAATACCGATAAACCAATTCGTGTTGATGTTGCAGAAGATGAAATTGTTTTTGCAAATTAAAAAAATGGGTACAACCTTAAGTTGTACCCATTTTTAGTTTGCGATAATTTATGTTTATAAAAAAGATAATTTATGTTTACTCTTCATTTTCATCTTCTTCATCGTTAATATCAAAAGCAGCTAATTGGCGATGAAATACCTCGTCGAGCGACATTAAGAAAGTTTCTGCACTAACGATGCCAGGAATAGAACTGATTTTGTTGAGTGTAATATCGAGTAAGTGGCGGTTGTCGCGGGCATATACTTTAACAAAAATTGCATATTTGCCTGTTGTGTAGTGGCATTCAACAATTTCAGGAATGTCACGAAGAGCATTTACGATTCCTTCCAATTTATTCAAGTCTTTTACGCAAATACCGATGTAAGCACAAGTTTGGAATCCTACTTTGTAAGTATTGATTACAAATTCAGAGCCTTTTACAACTCCTTCATTTGCTAATTTTTGTACACGTTGGTGAATTGCTGCACCTGAAACATTGCATTCGCGTGCTACTTCCAAGAATGGAATACGTGCGTTTTGCGAAATAAGTTTCAGAATTTTTTTGTCTAAATTGTCAATTGTGTGTTTCATAAGTTTAAGATTAAGTGTATGGTATTGGTCACTTAAGTAATAAAAATAAGTTGATTTTATTTGTTTGACAAAGGTACGATATTTTTTTTTTATGTGCAATATAGTTTTGTAAATTTACAAAAATATTTTTTTTCTTGGCTATATCTATTTTTTTTTGTACATTTGCATGCTAATTCTCAATTCTTAATTTTTAATTTTCAACTCTCAATTCTCAACTCTCAATTCTCAACTCTCAATTATAATATTATGGGTGTAACAAAGCATATTAAAAAATTATTTAAATCTTCTAATGCAGTAAAAGATAAGATTCTTGTTACAGGAGGTTTAGGTTATATAGGTTCGCACACAGTTGTAGAACTTATAGAGGCAGGTTATGAAATTTGTATTGTAGATAACCTTTCGAACTCAAATATTGATGTACTCAAAGGTATTGAAAAAATTACAGGAGTAAAGCCTGTTTATGAAAATATCGATTGTACTGATTACGTGGCAATGAATAAATTCCTTGCTAAGAATGAAGGTATTCGTGCTGTTATTCATTTTGCAGCATCGAAAGCAGTAGGGGAGTCGGTAGAAAAACCATTGATGTACTATCGCAACAATGTGGTTTCGCTTATAAATATTCTTGAATTGATGCCAATACACAAGATTGAAGGTATTGTATTCTCTTCTTCTTGTACAGTTTATGGTCAACCAGAAGTGTTGCCAGTAACAGAATCGGCTCCACTTCAAAAAGCACTTTCGCCATACGGCAATACAAAACAAATTTGTGAAGATATAGTTCGTGATACAGTGGCGGCTAATCCAGCAATTAAGAGTATTCTTTTGCGTTATTTCAATCCAATTGGAGCACATCCATCAGCATTGATTGGAGAATTGCCTAATGGCGTGCCAAATAATCTTCTTCCATTTGTTGCACAAACAGCAGCGGGTATTCGTAAAAAACTTAAAGTGTTTGGTAATGACTACAATACACCTGATGGTTCATGTATTCGCGATTATATCAATGTGGTAGATTTAGCTAAAGCACATATTGCAGCAATGCGTCGTATTTTGGGTGGTGAGGTTGAGTCGGTTGAGACATACAACGTAGGTACAGGTCGTGGACTTTCGGTGCTTGAGATATTGAATGCTTTTGAAACCGTGAATGATGTGAAAGTGCCACATGAAATCGTAGGTCGTCGTGCAGGTGATATAGAGCAAGTGTGGGCAGACCCATCGTATGCTAATAAGATGCTTAAATGGAAAGCAGAAGTATCGCTTGAAGATACAGTTCGCTCAATCTGGAAGTGGCAACTTCATCTTGCCGAACAAGAAGAAGATAAAGAAGCTTCGAAAGGTGGAAAGATGCTTGGTGGAAGTTAAGTTTTTGGGATTTCATACCTTGAAATTTGTAACATTTAAAAGATAAATACCTATAAAATACCCCTGAATTTTACGCTCAGGGGTATTTTTTATGTTTTACTTGTAATTTATGTTCTACAACACGTTTTTTCGTAAAAGATGTAAAAAAATGAAAAAAAACGAATAAAAGAGTATAATTTTAGAGGCAAAAAAAATTATATTTTAGTAAAAATTTGTTTGATAAACTATATAATAATAGGTGTAGCCAAAATGGTTGCATCTATTATTTTGTTGTATATTAGATTGTTGTGCGGAATGTTTAGTGTAAGAAATGAAAAAATAAAAAAAACAAGATTTTTGTTTGTTTAATTGACAAAATATGTGTAATTTTGCATATTATGTGTACAATGTTGTATTATATACAGAAAGTTCGTATTCATTATTGAACAAATATACATTATTTATAATTAACTATAATTTATTAAACCTTAAAACATTTAGTACGAATGAAAATCAAAACATTTATTCAGCGTTTTGTGCTGGTTGCAATGTTGTTAGTGGTAACATTGGCTGCATTTGCACAGCAAGTTCAGGTTACGGGTGTTGTTAGTGACCCTACAGGAGAACCTGTTATTGGTGCTAGTATTCTTGTTGTTGGTACAACCTCTGGTACTATCACAGATTTTGATGGTAATTTCTCTTTGTATGCAGACAAAGGTGCAACTATCAAAATTAGTTATGTGGGTTACAAAGAAATGTCTGTAATCGTAGATGGTAAACCTTTAAATATCGTTTTGCAAGAAGATTCTGAACTTCTTGAAGACGTAGTTGTTATCGGTTATGGTGTAGTTAAAAAGAATGATGCCACAGGTTCGGTAACAGCAATTAAACCTGATGATATGAACAAGGGTCTTGTTACATCAGCTCAAGATATGTTGTCAGGTAAAATTGCGGGTGTTAATGTTACTCCAACAAGTGGTACTCCTGGTGGAGCTGCTACAATTCGTATTCGTGGTGGTTCTTCTCTTTCTGCTTCAAATGACCCTCTTATTGTTATCGATGGTCTTGCTATGGATAACAATGGTATTCAAGGTGTTGCTAACCCATTGGCGTTGGTTAACCCTAACGATATTGAAACATTTACAGTGCTTAAAGATGCTTCTGCTACAGCAATTTATGGTTCTCGCGCATCTAATGGTGTCATCATTATCACTACTAAAAAAGGTGCTGCTGGTTCACAACCTAAATTTTCTTATGAAGGTAATGCTTCTATGAGTAATTTGATGAATAGAATTGAAACTTTATCTGGTGATGAAATTCGTGCTTATGCATTGGCTTTAGGTCATAATGATAAAAAAACTAAATATCTTGGAACTGCTAATACTGATTGGCAAGATCAAATCTATCGTGCAGCAATTAGTACTGACCATAATTTTAGTGTAACTGGTGGTGCGAAAAATATGCCTTATCGCGCATCTTTAGGTTATACTTATCAAGATGGTATTATCAAAACATCTAATATGCAACGTCTTACTGGATCTGTAAATCTTAGCCCAACATTCCTTGATAAACACCTTTCTTTCAATTTGAATGCAAAAGGTATGTATATTACAAACCGTTTTGCTGATGGAGGTGTTGTTGGTGCAGCTCTTTCTATGGACCCTACAATGCCTGTTTATTCTACAGGTTTGGCAAATGAAAAAGATTTGAATGATTTCTTTGGTGGTTACTATCAAAGAACTAAACCAGCGAATTATAATGACTCAAAATGGAGTGTGACTAAAAATGATCTTTCTACAGCAAACCCTGTTGCTACATTAGAGCAAAAAGACAAAAGCTCAAAAGCAGGTTCTTTTGTTGGTAATTTGGAGGCTGATTATAAAATACATGGTTTTGAAGATTTGCGTATTCATGCTAATTTTGGCGCTGATTATTCTTTTGGTCGTGAAACTGAAGAAAATGATGTTATGTCATATCAAAGCCATTATTATGGATGGAATGGTTATACTGAAAAAATGAAATATAACCTCCAATTTAATGCTTACGCTCAATATTATAAAGATTTTAGCGAAGATCAACATTTTGATGTAATGGTTGGTTATGAATGGCAACATTTTTATAATGAAGGTGTTTCGGAAGGATTTGGTATGTATCCTACAACAAATAATGATGCAACTTTAGTTGGAACTAAATTTAATTATGCTGTAAATGAGTGGATTTCAGAAAATTATTTGGTTTCTTTTTTCGGTCGTGCTAATTATTCAGCGTTGAATCGTTATATGATTACTGCTACATTCCGTGCCGATGGTTCTTCTCGTTTTGCTCCTGAAAATCGTTGGGGATTGTTCCCATCTGTTGCTCTTGGTTGGAAAATTAAAGAAGAAGATTTCCTCCGCGATATTAATTGGTTGTCAGATTTAAAACTTCGTCTAGGTTATGGTATCACAGGTCAACAAGAAATTGGTCAAGGTGACTATCCATATCTTGCAACATATAGTGTAAGTAAAGAGCATGCTTATTATCCAGTTGGTGATGGTGAATTCTATCAAGCAATTGATGATGCTGGCACAATTCTTTATGATGCTTCTGGTAACAAATATTATTTGTCATATCGTCCAGGTGCTTATAACACTGAGTTGACTTGGGAGAAAACAACTACTTACAATGCAGGTATTGATTTTGGATTCTTGAAAAATCGTATTACTGGTGCTATTGATTATTATTTCCGTAACACAACAGACCTTATTAATGTTGTTGATGTTCCTGCTGGTACAAACTTCAAAAACCGTGTTGTTTCTAACGTAGGTTCTCTTCGTAATACAGGTGTTGAATTTACATTGAATGCTGTAGCTATCGATAATAAAAACTTTAAGTGGGATCTTGGTGCTAATGTTACTTGGAATGATAATAAAATCACTAAATTAACAACAGGTGAGGGAGACGACTATTATATTGCTACGGGTGGTATCTCTACTGGTACAGGTAATACTGTTCAAGTTCATAAAGTAGGTTATGCTGCAAGTTCTTTCTATGTATATCAAACTGAAAAAGGTTATACTGAGGCTGGTCAACCTTTCTACTTTATCGTTGACCGTAACGATGATGGTGTAATCAATGTTTCAGATAAATATATCTATAAAGATGCAAATGCTGATGTAACTATTGGTCTTCAAAGTAAAATGCAATTTTACGGCTTTGATTTCAGTTTCTCTCTTCGTGCAAATATTGGTAATTATGTTTATAATGATGTATTGGCTAATAATTTGCAATGGGTTGAATCTGCAAAAGTATACCAAGCTCAAAATGGTGGTTATCACGGTCTTCCTACAATTGCGTATAAAACATATTGGAGTGAAGGTATGAAATCAGATGGTATGTATGACCAATTTGGTAATAAATTTAGCGAATGGTTTATGACTGACTATTTCGTAGAAAATGCATCATTCCTTCGTTGTGATAATATTACATTGGGTTATACATTTAATAAACCAGCTATCAAAGCTCGTATTTATGCAACAGTGCAAAATCCATTTATAATTACAGGATATAAAGGTCTTGACCCAGAAGTGTTCGGAGGTATAGATAATAACATTTATCCTCGTTCAATGACTACACTCGTTGGTGTTAGCTTGCAATTTTAATAATTATAAACTATAAAAAATATTATTATGAATAAAATATTTCAAAAATTAGCTCTTGTGGCTTTTGCATTGGTTGGTTTGACGGCTTGTGTTCAAGACCTTAATGTTGAGCCTAAAGATCCAAATGTCATTATGACATTTGAACAAGATGCAGTATTTACCAAAATTTATGCTACTTTTGGTACTACTGGTCAACAAGGTGCTGCTGGTAATGGCGACGTTGATGGTATTGATGAAGGTATTTCGTCTTTCTATCGTATGACTTGGTCTCTTAATGAATTCCCAGCAGATGCTTGTTGGTGGAATTATAATGAGAATGGTTATTTTGATATCATGAAAACGAAATGGAATGGTTCAAATGAAAGTGTTCGTGGTTTGTACTATCGTTTATATTTTGATATCACTTTGTGTAATCACTTTTTGGATCGTACAGAAGGTTTGACTGATACAAAAACGTTGCAACAACGTGCAGAAGTTCGTTTGATTCGTGCAATCAATTACTATTACTTGATTGATATGTATGGTAATGTTCCTTTTGCAACTACTGTTACATTGGAAAATCCTAAATTGATTCTTCGTAAAGATTTGTTTGCTTGGATGGAAGCTGAACTTCTTGAGCTTGTAGATCTTCTTCCTGCAACAAAAATTTCTTATTATCGTATGGATAAAGTTGCTGCAGAATTTATGTTGATGCGTCTTTATTTGAATGCTGAAGTTTATACAGGTACTGCACAATGGGATAAAGCTGCTGAATATGCTGCTAAGGTTATGCAATCGCAATATAAATTGAATACATACGTTAATCCAGATGAAAAAGACCTTCATGGTAAACCATTTACTGCTTATCAACGATTGTTTATGGCAAATAATGATAAAAATGGTGCTCAAGATGAAGCTATTTTTGCAGTTGCTCAAGATGGTCAATTAGTGCAATGTTGGGGTGGTTCTGTATTCTTGGTAGCAGCCCCTCGCGATGCTGGTTATAATCCTTGGGGTATTTCTGCGTCATGGACTTGTTTGCGTGCTACTCCTGAATTGGTTTGGAAATTCTTCCCAGAGGTAAAATTGGATGCTAAACATGTTGATTTAGTAGCTGCTTCAATCGCTGGTGATGAATATCAATTACCTACTATTGCAGGTGACGATCGTGCTATCCTTTGTAATCAAGTAATTGATTCTACTGGTACTGTTTCTAAAGAATTTGAATTTACAGGAAAACAAACTGGTGACCCTTATGCAAACTGGGCTGTTCTTAAATGGAATGCTTTGCATACTGATGGAACAGTTAGTTCAAGTGCTGATTTCCCTGATACTGATATTATCTTGTTCCGTGCTGCTGAAGCTTATCTTTCTTATGCTGAGGCTGTGTTCCGTGGCGGTAATGCTGTAAATGGTTCTGCTGAAGATGCTATAAAAGCTTTGCGTGATCGTGCAAATAATACAAAAGCATTTACTATTGACGAAAAATTCTTGCTTGATGAATGGGCTCGTGAATTCTATTTCGAAGGTCGTCGTCGTACAGATTTAGTTCGTTTTGGTAAATTTGTTGGTCCTACAGCAGATTATCAATGGGAAGGTCGTGGTGATTTGGCTTCTGGCGAAACTGCTAAACAAATAGATGCTAAATATAATGTTTATCCAGTTCCTGAATCTGATATCGTAGCTAATCCAAATTTGGCTGAACATAGAGATTTAATCACTTACTAATTTTATATCTTTTTTATTAACTAATTAAAATTTTTTAATTATGAAAAATCTTAAATTTTTCTTCGCAGCTCTTGTATGTGCTGCTATGACATTTGTCGCTTGTGACAATGAAAAAGACCCAATTGTACCACCTGTAATTGGTCCACAAGAAAAACCTGCAATGCCAGAAGTTGCTGAAGTTGAAGGTGCTTATGTAATTGTTGCTCAATTCCAACAAAAACCATGTAATGATGTAATCCTTGCTGGTAGCTATAAATTGGCTGATGGTTCACAAAGTGCATGGGGTAAAGAACCTGCTGCTAAATTCGAAGCTATCGAAGGTTATGATGGTTGGTATAAAGTTGTAGTTTATCCTTTGGATGCTGCTGAAAATGCAGGTTATGATGCCGATGGTAATAAAGCAGATTTCCTTTTGCGTGGTAAACCAGTTCAATTGACTGCTGATGGTGCATTTGAATGGAGCTACCAATGGGCACGTAATAGTGTTGAAGTTCTTGACGGTGATTTTATCCTTGGCGATGAAAATGGTGGTGAAAAATTCATTGGTTTTACAGGTTCAGAAGAATCAAAAGTTGCTTATGTAACTTCTACAGGTTGGGCAACTGACCCATGTGCTGCTGCAATTCCTGCAGGTAACGGTACATTTACTATCTGCATTGCTGATACTGCTTATGTTGCTGAAGGTGCAACTTTCTCTATTGCTGGTAACTTTGCTGAAAATGCTTGGAATAATAGCCGCGTTATGACAGAAGTTGAAAAAGGTAAAAAATATACTTGGACAGGTGACTATCCAGAAAACTTCCAATTCAAAGCTATCCAAACTGTAGATGGTAAAGATATCTGGGCAGAAGGTGATAACGCTAAATTCGATGGTAAAACATACGAATATACATTTACATTTAAAGCTCCAGCTGCAGAATAATTTAATCAATTAAATTATAAAAATTAAGGTTGCTCCGATTGGGGCAACCTTTTTTGTTATATCAGAAAATATTTGTAACTTTGTGTCTATTATGGCTGGACTTTATATTCATATTCCGTTTTGTACGCAGAAGTGTATTTATTGCGATTTTATGTCGGGAACTAATTTGTCGCTCAGAGAACAGTTTATTGATGCTCTGATTGCAGAGATGGATTGTTATCTTGATTTTTTCGATAGTGACCCTTTGCGTACTATCTATTTTGGTGGTGGTACGCCTTCGTTGTTGTCGGTTGAGGAGTTGGGGCGGATATATCGTGCTATTGCTGAGAGATGGGATGTGTCGGGCGTAGAGGAGTTTACGATGGAGTGTAATCCTGATGATTTGACGGAGGAGTATTTGACTTTGTTGAATGCACAATTTATAGAGACACGAGATGCGAGACACGAGATGCGAGATAGGGAAGATCAACAGTCAATGGTCAACGGTCAACAGATTTTTACCCCCTCTGCTTCGCTTGCGGACGCTCGAGCCGAGCGTCCCTACGGACAGGGGGACAATAGAGGGGGATTACCGATAAATAGGTTGAGTATTGGAGTGCAGAGTTTTGTGGATGATGAGTTGAAGTGGCTTAATCGTAGGCATACGTCGGCGGAGGCTATTGAGGCGGTAGAAAGGACTAAGCAGGCTGGTTTTGAGAATATTACTATTGATTTGATGTTTGCTTTGCCTGTGCAGACTATTGAGTCGTTGAATTATTCGATAGATAAGGCGTTGGAGTTGGGTGTACAGCATATTTCGGCTTATTCGCTTATGTTTGAGCCTGATTCTAAGATTACGAAATTGATGGAGTTGAATAGGTTGGAGCCTTTGGATGAGGATGTGGCAGCTGATATGTTTGATTTGCTCGCTAAGCGGTTGACGGAGGCTGGATATGAGCAGTATGAGATATCGAATTATGCTAAGGTAGGGTTTGAGTCTCGGCATAATTCGGGTTATTGGCATGGAATGAGGTATTTGGGGTTGGGGCCAAGTGCTCATTCGTTTGATGGTGAGAAGCGATGGGCGAATGTGGGGCATACTATTAAATATATTGATTTAGTGAGGAATGAGGAATTAGGAGTGAGGAATGAGGAATTATTAAATATGGATGAGAGGTTTAATGAGTTGGTGTTTACGGCGTTGAGGACTAAGGTGGGGGTGGATTTGGAGGAGTTGAGGTGTAGGTTTGGGGATAAGAGATGTGATAAATTGTTGAAGCAGGCGCAGAAGTATGTTGATAGTGGGCGTATGAGGGTGGTGGATGGTCGTTTGAGACTTACTCGTGAGGGGATATATATTTCGGATTCGATTATTAGTGATTTTATGATTGTGTGAGAAATAGTCAATGGTTGATAAAATGTTGGGGAAATGTTTTGTGGTTTGAAAAAAAAGTTGTAACTTTGTGCCGCTTTTCACGCATAGACGTGTGATGGGAAATTATAGCCCTGTGAAGCAAGCTAAAATTTTGAGTAACACATTTTTAAAAACAAAAGAAAAGAATGAAAACATTTGAATTGAAAGGTACAGTTCGCGCTGACCTTGGCAAAAAAGCAACTAAAGCTGTTCGTTCAAACGGTAGCATCCCTTGCGAACTTTATGGTGTAGGTGAAAACGTTCACTTCTCAGCTACTATGGCTGACCTTCGTAAATTGATTTACACTCCAGAAATCTTCGTTGTAAATCTTAACATCGATGGTAAAGAGGTTAAAGCTGTTATGCGTGAAATCCAATTCCACCCAGTTTCTGACCAAGTTCTTCACATTGACTTCTATCAAGTAACTGAAGATAAACCAGTTGTTATGGAAGTTCCTGTTAAATTGGAAGGTCTTGCTGCTGGTGTACGTGCCGGTGGTAAATTGGCTCTTGAAATGCGTAAACTTCGTGTTAAAGCTCTTTACACTAATATTCCTGAAATCCTTACTATCAATGTTGAAAGCCTCGAACTTGGTAAAACTATTCAAGTACGTGCTCTCGAATTTGAAAACCTTGAAATCCTCAATGCATCTAACGCAGTTGTATGCGCAGTTAAATTGACTCGTGCTGCTCGTGGTGCACAAGCAAAAGGTAACTAATCTATATGAAGTTTTTGATTGTCGGGTTGGGTAATATCGGTAGCGAATATGCTCATACTCGTCATAATATAGGATTCGACACATTGGACGCTTTTGCTGAAGCGTCCAATGTTGTTTTTGAGGATAAGCGTTATGGTGCGGTCGCTACTGCTAAGGTTAAGGGTCACCAGCTTATTTTGTTGAAACCATCGACGTACATGAATCTTTCGGGTAATGCTGTGAGGTATTGGATGCAGCAGGAGAATATTCCGTTGGAGCAGGTGCTTGTGATTGTCGATGATTTGGCTTTGCCTTTTGGTGCTTTGCGCTTGAAGGGTAAGGGCAGTGATGCTGGGCATAATGGTTTGAAGAATATTCAAGAATGTGTTGGTTCTCAGAATTATGCTCGTTTGCGTTTTGGTATTGGTAATGATTTTCATCCGGGTGGTCAGGTGGATTATGTGCTTGGTAGGTTCTCACAAGAGCAGGAGGCTGAGAAAGGGAAACGTATTGCGGTGGCTTGCGATATTATCAAGAGTTTCTGTTTGGCGGGGTTGAATATTACTATGAATCAGTATAATAATAAATGAGGAATTAGGAGTGAGGAATGAGGAATTATGAATGAGGTAAGGATTGATAAGTGGTTGTGGGCGATGCGGCTTTTTAAGACGCGTTCGATTGCGGCTGAGGCGTGTAAGAAGGGGCATATCATGATTGATGGTGTCGCGATGAAGCCTTCGCGGATGATTCGTGTGGGTGATGTGGTGCAGGTGCGCCGTCAGCCTGTGATTTTTTCGTTTAAGGTGTTGGCTCTGTCGCAAAATCGTCTTGGCGCGAAACTTGTACCTGAATATATGCAACAGGTAACTACGCCTGACCAATTGGAGTTGTGGGAGATGCTTAAACTTGATAAAGCTAATAATCGCGCTAAGGGGTTGGGGCGTCCGACTAAGAAGGACCGCCGTGATTTGGATGAGTTTTTTGATGATACTCCTTTTTTTGTGGATGAAGAAGACTTTGAAGATAGTTATTAATGAGTAGTTATTAGTTATTAACGATTGGCATAACTAAAATTACGACTAAAAACGTTAATAACTAAACACGAATAACTAAAAACCTTCGGCGTTAGTTTTTTAGACAAAATGACATAAAGTCATATTTTTCTTTTTTTGACATAATGGTCTTGCTTTTGCTTTGCAAAATCTCGACACAAAAGACAGACCTTCGGCGTTAATAACTAATAACTAATAATTAATCATTAGATAAAATGGAAAATAAAGACAAGAATCAATTGAAGATTGAACTTACTCCTGAGATTGCAGAGGGTATTTATTCTAATTTGGCTATTATTTCTCACTCATCAAGTGAGTTTGTTGTTGATTTTGTACGTATCATGCCTGGTACTCCAAAGGCTAATGTGAAATCGCGTATTATTCTTACTCCTGAGCATGCTAAACGTTTGTTGTTTGCTTTGCAAGATAATGTGGCTAAGTTTGAAAGCCAAAATGGTAAGATTAAATTAGATGGTGGCGCAAACAATGGTGGTACTTATATTCCTCCTATGTTTGGTGGCGGAGAAGCGTAAATTAGTGAGTAGTTAGTAGTGAGTAGTGAAAAAACTATTTGTTAATAACTAATCATTATTAATTAATCATTGATATGAAGTTAATTCGTAGGAAGATACAGTCGTGTGGGTCGCTGGCGGGTGTTAAACGCTTGTTGGTGGCTGTGAGTGGGGGTCCTGACTCGGTGGTATTGCTTGACGCATTGCATCGAGAGGGATTTTCTGTCGTTGTGGCACACTGTAATTTCCACCTTCGTGGAGAGGCTTCGGATGGGGATGCTGAATTTGTGAAACAACTTTCAGATAAATATCAAGTTCCTTATTATCAGGTAGATTTTGATACTGAGAGGGAAGCTCGTGAGCGTGGTGTTTCGATAGAGATGGCTGCGAGGGATTTGCGCTATGAGTGGTTTGAACGTGTGGCAGATGAGACTGATTGTGAGCTGATTGCAGTGGCTCATAATGCCGATGATGCGGTGGAGACGTTCTTCTTGAATCTTACACGAGGCTCTGGGTTGCAGGGCTTGTCGGGTATGGCAGAATTGCGAGGACGTGTGGTGCGCCCTTTGCTACAGGTGTCGCGCAAGCAGATAATGGAGTATATTGCTGAGAATGAGTTGGATTATCGGATAGATGCGACTAATTTGGAGACGGTTTATACTCGCAATAAGATACGCCACAATGTTATACCGCAGTTGGCTGAGATAAATCCTTCATTCCTTGATACGATGGCGAATAATATGAGATTTATTGCTTCGGCACAAGGGATTGTAGAGGCTTATGCGGCGGAGGCTTATAAGCGAGTTGTTACGGAGGATGGGGAGCGTATTAGGTTTGATTTGAAAGAGTTGCGGGAGTGTGAGGGTGTTGATACTTTGTTGTTTATGTGGCTGAATAGGTATGGCTTTGGGTCGGATGTGGTGATGCAGTTGTATCGCAGTTTGGATGATATTGCGGGTAAGCAGTTTTATTCACAGACGCATAGACTTGTAATTGGAAAGGAGAGTTTGGAGTTAGGAGTTAGAAGTGAGAAGTTAGGAGTTAGGAATGAGGAATGGGAAATTGAAAATGGAGAATTGAGAGTTGAGAATGGAGAATTGAAAATAAAAATAAGTGAAGTTGATATAGAGGGGTTTGAGGTGGTGAAGTCGGGAAATGTGGCTTGTTTGGATGCAGATAAATTGCAGTATCCTTTGGTATTGAGGCGTTGGAAAAATGGAGATTGGTTTATACCATTTGGTATGAAGGGGCGGAAGAAGTTGAGTGATTTTTTTGCAGATAAGAAAATGAATTTGATTGATAAAGAGCAAGTTTGGTTGCTTATATCGGGTGATGATATTGTGTGGGTGATGGGGCATCGCATAGATGCTCGTTATGCTGTTACTGATAAAACAAAACGAGTAAAAATATTTACATTATGAGAAAGAATTTATTGTTTTTGGCATTGATATGCTGTGCTTTGAGTGTGTGTGCTCAAAATAAATTGTCGAACTATACACGTTCGTATCTTTTAGACACAAAACATGAGACACGAGACACGAGACGTGAGGCTCGTGATGTAGAAATGGTTTCTGCGTTTGTGCATTTCAATGACGTTATTGATGTTGCGTTGCTCGAAATGTATGGTGCAATTGTTGAGAGTAAGTTTGAAACATTGAATTTGGTGACTGCCACAATTCCTGCTCAATCGTTGGAGGCATTGGCAGAGGAAGAGGCTATTCGTTATATAGAGATGGGCACTCCGTTGTATCCTCAGTTGGATGTAGCTCATATTGAAACTGGTATGAATCTTGTACATGCTGGCACGGATCAAACTACTCGTCCTTTTCTTGGTAAAGATGTGATAGTTGGTATTGTGGATTATGGATTTCAATATACTCATCCAGCGTTCTTTAATTCTGATGGAACAACTTCGCGTATTGAGCGAGTTTGGGAGCAAGAGACTTCGATGGGAACTAAACCGGAAGGTTATACGTATGGGAAAGAATATACTTATTATGGCGATATTGAAAAACAAAAGTATGATTCACAGGTAGATAATATAGGTCATGGTATGCATGTGGCAGGTATTGCCGTAGGTTCTAATAATCAATATACTTGTGGTTTTTCGGGCGTTGCTCCTGAGTCGCGTGTTGTTTTGGTTTCGTATAGAATGAATCAAGTGTCAACGTCGTTGGCTAATGCGGTGGAATATATATTCAAATATGCTGATGAGGTAGGTCGTCCAGCTGTGATAAATATGAGTTTAGGGCAACAAACAGGTCCTCACGATGGAACATCAACTTTAGATAAAGTGTTGGATGAATTGCAAGGCCCTGGTAGAATTATCTGTGGCGCAGTGGGTAATGATGCGAAGCGTAAGATTCACATGATGAAAGAGTTTACTGAAACTGACACACTTGTGCGCTCGTTTGCTCATTTCTACTATAAGTCACCACGTCAGGTAACTATCGATATGTGGGGAGAATTTAATAAGAATTTTGAGGTAAAAGCGATGGTGTATGATGCTGATAAAGATACTATGCTTTATCAGTCGGACTATTTTTCGACTGCAACGGCTGTTGGTAAATCTTTCTATGGATTGATGAAAGATTCGTTAGGAAAGAATGTAGTGAATGTGAAGTTTACTATTACTACAGAGATAAATCCTTTGAATCAAAAACCGCATATTATGTTGATACCGAATGTATTGGCATTGCCTAATGATACAAGTGTGTATGTGGGTTTTGAATTGAAGGCAAAAGATGGGGGCGTGGTGCATGCTTGGGCCGATGGTTCGATGGGTGGTTTGACTAATAAAGAACTTGAAGGATGGGCTGATGGTGATAATCAATACACGGTGAATGAGATTGGTGGTACTGCTAAACGAGTTATTTCGGTGGGTGCTTACACGACTCGGGAGCACGAAAAATTCAAACAAACACTTGGAGAACGTTGTACTTTCTCGAACATTGGACCAACTGCAGATGGACGTCTTAAGCCTCAGATTTTGGCTCCTGGTTCGGCTATTATTTCCTCTATATCTAATAGTCAACAAGTGATGAGTAGTACATCTGCATTTATTGAGGCTCAGTCGGTTCAATTTAATGGTGATAAACATTATTATGGTTATATGGATGGTACGTCGATGGCAACTCCTTATGTTACGGGTGTGATTGCTACTTTGCTTGAACATAAGTGGGAATTGACTCCAGAAGAGGTGATGGATATTTTGGCTAAAACTGCTCGTAGTGATGAATTTACGGGTTCTGATTTGCCTAATAACGAAATGGGTTATGGCAAAATTGATGCTTATAGGGCGATGTTGAAGGTATTGGAATTATATACAGGAGTGGAGGATGTTGAACGTGCAGGGGCTATGATGCTTTATCCTAATCCAACGAGTGGGGCATTTAACGTAGGTTTTGTGCGTGATAGTCGTAATGTTTGCGTGTCGGTTTATAGCGCAAATGGTCAGTTAGTTATGTCTGAAATGGTGGGTGATGTCTGCGCAGGTCGTGATTGCGAATTTACGCTTGACGGAGTGGTTAATGGCGCTTATATCGTGAAAGTTGCAGGTGAAGGTATGAGCGAAACCTTCCGTCTTTTGGTAGTTAAGTAATGGTTACATTTGAGCATCCTGAGTTGGGGTTGGTGCAGTTGCGGACGCGGATGTCGGCTCGTAGGCAGATTATCAAAGTTACGCAACGTTTGGTGATAATCACTGTGCCACCAGGCTTTGAAGATTCTGTATTCCCGCTGTCGGAGGAGACTGTCGAGAAGATATTGCAGTTGAGAGAGAGGGTGGTCTGTCGTAGCGGTGAAGGACGATTTAAAATTGATGAGGAGATTGAAACACTGACTTTTAAGGTTGTGATAGGGTGGCAAGAGAATCCGAAAATACGGGTGTTTGGGGCGAAATTAGAGGATGGAGTGCTACGGATAAATATGCCTGTTGGGGCTGATATTGAGTCTGATGTGACGCAGAAGGCATTGAAACGGATTGTGTTGAAATTCTTGCGCAGTGAGGCAGAGAGGGTATTGCCAGAGCGGTTAGAGTATTGGTCGAAGCAGTGTGGATTGGACTATCGGTCGGTGAAAGTGGATACTGCCAAATCGCGCTGGGGGTGTTGTTCTTCTCAGAAGGATATAAAATTGAGTTATTATCTCATGTTGTTGCCCGAACGGTTGGTGGATTATGTGTTGGTGCATGAGTTGTGTCATACGCGAGAGATGAATCATGGTCCGAGATTTAAAGTGTTGTTGCATAGCTATTTTAATGATTATGCGGCTATCGAACTTGCTAAACCGAAATGGGATAGGCAGGTGGCGTGGATGAAAGAGTAGGGAATAGGGAACAAGGAGTAGGGGGTTGTGTATTTGGGATTTTTTTTGTAAATTTGTAATCTTGTTTGGTACACAATCTACAGATTTAATTTATTATTGTAATTTGTGTGCTAATTATCAGATAATTAATAAAATAAGTATAAAATAAGTTGATAGTGAATTTATTAAATTTCAATTTTCAACTTTCAATTTTCAACTAGATTTATGGCTTCACAAGAAGATGTTTTTAAGAAATTAGTTGCTCACTGTAAGGAGTATGGTTTTGTTTTTCCATCGTCGGAAATTTATGATGGATTGGGTGCCGTGTATGATTACGGACAAAATGGTGTTGAACTTAAAAATAATATCAAGAAATATTGGTGGGATAGCATGGTGCTCCTTCACGAAAATGTGGTAGGTATCGATGCTGCTATTTTCATGCACCCTACTACATGGAAGGCTTCGGGCCACGTGGATGCATTCAATGACCCATTGATCGACAATAAAGATTCTAAAAAACGCTATCGTGCTGACGTGTTGATTGAGGACCATTTGGCTAAGTTTGACGAGAAAATCAATAAAGAGTGTGAGAAAGCGGCTAAACGTTTTGGTGAGTCGTTTGACCGCGAGATGTTCTGCCAAACTAATCCTCGCGTGTTGGAGAATGTGGCTAAGCGTGATGCTATCCACTCTCGTTTCGTAGCTGCTTTGGAGGCTAATGATTTGGCTGAGTTGAAACAAATTATTGTTGACTGCGAGATTGTTTGCCCTATTTCGGGTACTAAGAATTGGACTGATGTGCGTCAATTTAATCTTATGTTCTCGACTGAGATGGGTTCTACTGCTGATGGTGCTATGAAGATTTATCTTCGTCCTGAAACTGCACAGGGTATTTTTGTGAATTACCTCAACGTGCAAAAGACTGGTCGTATGAAGGTGCCTTTCGGTATTTGTCAAATTGGTAAGGCGTTTCGTAATGAAATCGTGGCTCGTCAGTTCATCTTCCGTATGCGCGAGTTCGAACAAATGGAGATGCAATTCTTTGTTCGTCCAGGTGAGGAGTTGAAATGGTTTGAACATTGGAAACAATTCCGTCTCCGTTGGCATAAGGCTCTTGGTTTGGGTGATGAGAAATATCGCTTCCACGACCATGACAAATTGGCTCACTATGCTAATGCTGCTACTGACATTGAATTCCAAATGCCTTTCGGTTTCAAAGAGGTAGAGGGTATCCACTCTCGTACTGATTTTGACTTGTCAAGCCACGAGAAATATTCTGGCAAAAACATTAAATATTTTGACCCAGAAATCAATGAAAGCTATACTCCATACGTTATTGAAACATCTATCGGTGTTGACCGTATGTTCTTGTCAATCATGTCGTCGGCTTACACAGAAGAACAACTTGAAGGTGGTGATAGCCGCGTAGTGTTGAAATTACCTGCAGTATTGGCTCCTATGAAAGTGTGCGTGATGCCATTGGTGAAGAAAGATGGTCTTCCTGAGAAAGCACGCGAAATCATGAACGATTTGAAGTTTGACTATAAATGCGCTTATGACGAAAAAGACTCAATCGGTAAACGCTATCGCCGTCAAGATGCAGTGGGTACGCCTTTCTGCGTGACAGTTGACCACCAAACTTTGGAAGATAATTGTGTGACAATCCGTCATCGCGACACAATGGAACAACAACGTGTAGCAATCAGCGAATTACATAATATTATTGGCGCTGAGGTGAATATGAAGAATTTGTTCAAGAAAATTGTAGAATAAAGTAGGAACGCTCGGTTCGAGTATTCGTAAACATAGTAGAGACGCAATATTTTGCGTCTCTTTTTTTATAAGATGATAATACTATAAATATTTTTAACATAAAATAGGCTATGCCAAAATTTTAATTTTGGCATAGCCTATTTTACAAAATTATATTGCTATTTTGTTTGTTTTTTAGAAAGGGAGGTCATCGCCTGGGTCGCTTGGGAGGGCGTTGTCGAATGGTGATGCTTGAGATTGTGCTGGTGCTTGAGGCATTGGTTGGCTGAATGGGTCAGCTGCGAAAGGTGGTTCTTGCATCATTGGTTCGTTGCTCATTGGAGTAGCAGCTACGCGAGTTACACGATAAGCATTGATAGATGTAAACCAACGGCCTTGCCATTCGCGTGCATCGATATCGAATTCAACGATGATATCTTCGCCCATTTGGATGTGGGCTTCGTTGATGCGGTCGGCACCGAAGAGGTTAAAACATATTTTTTTAGGGTATTGCCCTGGTGTTTCGATTACGTATTCTTGCGACATCCATTCGCGACCAGCTTTGCTAACACCACTGCGGGCTTCGAGTATAGCAATTACTTTTCCTTGAGCTTCCATGATTATTTTTGTTTTTGTTGTTTTCTAGTTATTTCTAGTTATTCTAGATAATCTAGTTTTTTTAGTTTTATAAAAAAAAGAGACGCAAAATATTGCGTCTCTACTTGTTGTCGGGATACCAGGATTCGAACCTGGGACCCCCTGCTCCCAAAGCAGGTGCGGTAACCGGACTGCGCTACATCCCGAAAAAGTTTAGTGTTTAGAGTATAGAGAT